>CAZAVY010000058.1:0-18664 GCA_964488685.1 uncultured Gammaproteobacteria bacterium | reverse complement strand
ATCTGGTATATCGAGCCGCAATCTGCGGCCAACATGCGCTTCATCGCAAATTCGGGGGAAGCCTGTAAGAATTCAGAAGCCTCACCCAGGATAACTTCTATTGAAGCAATCTGGGGGTCGGTACAGGTGCCCGGCATCAATATCGGTGTATCGACTTCAAGACAACCGCGAGAATCGAAAAAAGATCGAATCTGACGATAAACCCGCGCTCTTTGGCGAATGACACCTGGACTTGCGCCTGGCCGCCAGTTCATGCAAATCCGGGAGCGGCTATTTCTTTACCCGCGACATATATTCTCCGGAGCGGGTATCGACTTTGACCAATTCACCAATTTCGAGAAACAACGGCACCTTGACTACTGCCCCGGTTTCCAGTGTAGCCGGCTTGGTGCCGCCCTGGGCGGTATCGCCCTTGAGACCCGGATCGGTATCGGTGATTTCAAGCTCGACGAAGTTGGGAGGCGTCACTGCGATCGGGCTATCGTTGTAGAGCGTTACTTCGCACACATCCTGTGCTTTCAGCCACAGGTGGGCCTCACCCACGGCGCTGGCATCGGCTGTCTGTTGTTCATATGATTGCGGATCCATGAAATGCCAGAATTCACCATCGCTGTAGAGATACTGCATCTCGCTATTAATAACATCTGCCGCATCGAGCGATTCACCGGACTTGAAAGTTTTATCCAGCACTCGCCCTGTTTTCAGATTGCGAATTTTGACGCGGTTAAACGCTTGTCCTTTGCCCGGTTTAACGAACTCATTTTCGATAATCGCACAAGGGTCGCCATCGATCATAATCTTCAATCCACTGCGAAATTCATTGGTGCTGTAACTGGCCATTGCTAACCTGATTAAAAAAGGGTTTATGATACCGGAATCTAGGTTTGATTCGTAGTTATCGGCTATTATTGATAGCTGGCAAAGTATATTGTTACAACCACCTGAGTATATGGAAAACGAAGAAAAACTGATTCGTCTGCTAATCGTCGATGAGGGTTACCATAAGGCCGAACAAATAACCAGTTCACTACGTGCAACCGGCATGCATGTACGTGCTGAATTTGCCGAAGACAGCGAAGACATGTGCGATATTCTCGAGAGTAAAGTGCTCGATCTGGTGTTGTTTTCGCTCGACCTGCCCGACTTTGATCTCAGCCAGGCGCAGCACTTGATTAGCGATTGCGGTCGTCACGTGGCCCTGATTGCGATGGCAAAAAAGGTCGACACCGAAGTAATTGTTGCTGCTATCGACACAGGTGCACAGGATGTCGTTGCCAGTGATAGCCTGGCGCATTTAATTCAAATCATTAAACGCGAGTCTTACAACATAAATATCTGGCGGCGCGCGATGCGACTCGAACTGGATTTTCAGGAAAGCGAAAAACGCTGCCAGAATCTACTCTCCAATTCGAAGGACGCGGTAGCCTATGTGCATGAAGGTATGCATATATTTGCCAACGAAGTTTATATGGAATTGTTTGGCAATACTGATTTCGATGAACTCGAGGGCACCCCGATAATCGACATGGTTGACCTGTCGCAACAAAATGAACTGAAAACATTTTTACGCGGGCTCAGTAAAAACGAAAACGATACCAACCAGCTCGACTTGCAACTGATTCACAGCAGCGGCGAGAAAATTACCGCTACGCTGGAATTTTCCCGGGCCAGTTACGACGGCGAACCCTGCACCCAGATATTGATTCGCTCAACTGCGGACACCTCCGCACTCGAACAACAGATTAACTACCTGCATCAGCACGACCTGATAACGGGATTATATAATCGCCAATTTTTCATGGACGAGCTCAAGACATCGATCACACAGGCGGTCAATGGCATCCACCGATCAGCCATAATTTTTATCGCTATTGACAATTTCCAGTCGATACGTGACCGGGTTGGTATCTCTGGTTGTGACATCCTGATTAGCGATGTCGCAAACATACTGACCGAGAACACCGGAGACACAGACATCGTCGCCCGATTCGGCGCCTACTCTTACACTTGCCTTAGCAAAATCAAGGCAAAACATCTAATCGAAGCCTTTGCCGCTAAAATTCCCGAGCATGTCGAACAGCATATTTCAGAAATTGGCAACCAGTCGATCAGTGCAACCTGTAGCACATCGGTGGTATTCATCGACGAAAACTCACCCGACAATCCAAATGACATTATTTCCCGGGCCGAGAAAGCCTGCGACGAAGTTCAGGTACTGGGCGGTAACAAATCTAAAACCTACATTCCCAAAGCGGGTGAAATGACCCTGGATGAAGAGGATGGCATAACTGCGGTCCTGATTAAGGATGCGCTAAACCATAACCGTATCCGGGGTATGTACCAACCCATCGTCGGGATCAAGGCCCAGGGAGGAGAACGCTACATATCGAGCCTCGAAATCAGTTCGGAAGATGGTATTACGCTATACCAGAAGGACTACCAGGCAGCCGCAGAGCGCACCGGCACAGCAAAAATGCTGGATCGCTGGAAGATACTACACGCGATCAAAAAGATTTCTGACACCATCCAGCGCGGCCGCAAAATAGAATTCTTCGTACCCCTGAGTGCTGATTCGATCCAGGATGCAGGACTCACGACCTGGGTATCCGATAATCTCGCAAAATCCAGAATCAACGGCGAGCAACTGGTATTCATGGTCGATGAAGCGCAGGCCGTGAATCAACTTAAAAGCGCCAAGACCCTTGCCAAAGGCCTGCAACAAATACACTGTAAATTCGCGATCGATGAATTTGGCACCGGGCTGAATCCGTTTCAACTGGTTAAGCATATCAACGCCGACTACGTGCGCATTAACACTGTCTACATGGACGGCCTGGCGCAAAACAGCGACAACCAGGATAGCATCCGTGAGCTTGCCTACCAGGCTGGCGATATGAATATCGATACGATTACACCCGGGGTGACCGACGCCGCGGTACTAAGCGTGCTGTGGACTCTGAATGTCGACTACGTGCAGGGCGAATTTCTGCAGTCCCCGCAAAAAGAACTGAACTACGATTTCAGTTCGATGTAACCTCTATCCTGCTGCTATTAACACAGTTGCAATATATTGTCGCCGGAATAATACTAGTCCAGAACCTCTATCGCGGTTACATGCTGAAAACCGCGCGGTAATTTCCGCCCGCGTTTTCCTCGCTCGATACGATACTCCTCGAGTTCCTTCAAATTCATTGATTTGTATTTCTTGCCGCAATGAATAACAAGTTTCTGCTTACCACCCAGGCAGGCGATGAACACGACTGCCTCCTCTCCCGCCTTGACACGCTTGGGTGGAACCCCCTGCAGCTTGTTGCCTTTGCCCCTGACTAACTGTGGTACCGATTTTACCTCGAGCAAAGCAATGTAACCTTCACTGGTGATCGACACGATCTGATCACTAGCATAATCAGGCACCGGGATAACCGGCAGCAACTGAGCGCCATTGGGCAAACTGATTTGGGCCTTTCCATGCTTGTTGCGCGTTTCCATATCTTTGAACTTGCAAACATAACCATATCCATGGGACGACGACATCAAGAATTTATCCCCGGCGCGCGCCATCAGACAGCTTTTGAACTCGGCACCACCGGCGGGTTTGAAGCGCCCCGTGAGCGGCTCGCCCTGGCCGCGTGCCGAAGGCAGTGAATGTGCCGACAACGAATAGGCACGACCGAATGAATCGACAAACACTACGTTCTGATTACTCTTGCCCTGCGCCAGGTCCAGAAAACCATCGCCGGACCTGTAACTCAGCGCGCGCGCATCGATATCATGGCCTTTGGCGGCGCGCACCCAGCCCATGTTGGAAAGCACCACCGTAATCGCCTCCGAGGGCACCAGATCGGTTTCGTCGAGTGCTCGTGCCGCTTCACGGCTGACGATCGGTGAACGCCGATCGTCGCCATGGGTTTCGGCATCTTGCAGAATTTCATTCTTGATCAGGGTTCTGATTCGCCGCTCGGAACCGAGCAGTTTTTCCAGCCCTTTCTTGTCTGTACTGAGTTCTTCCTGTTCGGCGCGAATTTTCATTTCCTCAAGTTTCGCCAGATGTCGCAGCCTGGTTTCGAGAATCGCCTCGGCCTGGATATCGCTGATCTTGAAGGTTTCGATTAACACCGCCTTGGGCGCGTCTTCGTAGCGTACGATACGAATCACTTCATCGAGATTTAAAAATGCAACCAACAGGCCTTCGAGCACATGCAGTCGCTTATCGACCCTATCGAGCCGCCATTGCAGGCGGCGTCGTACCGTGGTCACGCGAAATGCGATCCACTCCTGCAGAATCTGCTTCAGGTTTTTCACCTGCGGGCGACCATTGGTGCCGATCATATTCATATTGACACGATAGCTACGCTCGAGATCGGTGGTCGCAAACAAGTGCCCCATCAAGACCTCGACGTCGACCCGGTTGGAGCGGAGCACTATCACCAGGCGAGTCGGATTTTCATGATCGGATTCGTCGCGCAGGTCATCCACCATCGGTAATTTCCTGGCCAGCATTTGTTGCGCGATCTGCTCCATCACGCGTGCTCCCGATACCTGATGTGGTAGCGCGGTAACAATAATATCGCCATCCTCACGTTCAAACACCGCTCGCATTCGAATCGAACCATTACCGGTTTCATACAGGCTGCGCAGTTCGTCCCGAGGCGTTATAACTTCCGCATCGGTCGGGTAATCCGGACCTTCAACATGCTTGAGTAAATCTTCGAGCGGAGTCTTAGCTTTATCCAGCAAAGCAATACAGGCCTTTGCAATTTCACGCAGGTTATGCGGCGGCAGATCGGTAGCCATGCCGACTGCAATACCGGTGGTACCGTTTAACAATATATGTGGCAGACGCGCCGGCAATAACGAAGGCTCCTGCATGGTGCCATCGAAATTCGCGAGCCAATCGACCGTGCCCTGGCCAAGTTCCTGTAGCAATACCTTTGCAAAATCGGACAAGCGCGATTCGGTATAACGCATTGCCGCAAAAGACTTCGGGTCGTCCGGCGAGCCGAAGTTGCCCTGGCCGTCGATTAGCGGGTAACGATAAGAAAAAGGCTGGGCCATTAACACCATGGCCTCGTAACAGGCTGTATCGCCATGCGGGTGGTACTTACCCAGAACGTCTCCGACCGTACGCGCCGATTTCTTATGTTTTGAACTTGCCGACAGTCCAAGTTCTGACATCGCATAAATAATACGGCGTTGTACCGGTTTCAGACCATCGCCGATGTGCGGAAGCGCGCGGTCGAGAATAACGTACATCGAGTAGTCGAGGTACGCCTTCTCGGTGAATACGTGCAGGGGCTGTTTTTCGACTCCCTCGTAGTTGAGTTCCATGTTCTGGTTCATACTTCGGCGAGATCTCCCTTGGCCTGCAACCATTCCTTTCGATCAGCAGCACGTTTTTTGGCCAACATCATATCCATGATTTTGAAGGTTTTGTCCCCGGGGGCTATAGTCAACTGTGCCAGGCGCCGGGTTTCAGGCGCGATGGCGCTTTCGCGCAATTGCATCGGGTTCATTTCACCCAGCCCCTTAAAACGTGTCACCATGACCTTACCCTTGCGTTTCTCCGCGGCGATACGATCGAGAATTCCGTCGCGTTCGGCTTCGTCGAGCGCATAGAATTTGTCCTTGGCGATATCGATGCGAAATAACGGTGGCTTGGCGACATAAACATGCCCTTTTTCGACCAGCGCTTGAAAATGGCGCAAAAAAAGTGCGCATAACAAGGTCGCGATATGGGCACCGTCGGAATCCGCGTCGGCAAGAATGCAGACTTTGCCGTAACGCAGGTTCGACAAGTTATCTGAGCCGGGTTCGACCCCGATCGCGACCGATATATCGTGTACTTCCTGTGAAGCCAGCACCTGATCCGAAGGCACTTCCCAGGTGTTTAAAATCTTGCCTCGCAAGGGCATGATTGCCTGAAACGCCCGATCACGTGCCTGTTTCGCCGAACCGCCGGCCGAATCCCCTTCGACCAGAAACAATTCGGTACGGGCTACATCCTGGCTACTACAATCTGCAAGCTTGCCCGGTAAAGCTGGGCCGGAAGTAACTTTTTTTCGTACGACTTTCTTCGCACTCTTTAATCGACTTTGCGCGCTGGATATTGCCATTTGGGCTAGCTGATCGCCGATGTCGGCATGCAACCACAAACTGAAAGAATCCTTGGCCACTCCGGAAATAAATGCAGCCGTTTCACGCGATGTCAAGCGTTCCTTGGTTTGGCCCGAGAACTGGGGATCTTCCATCTTCACCGACAACACGAAACTCACCTTGTCCCAGACATCGTCGGGTGCAATCCTGACCCCGCGCGGCAGCAGGTTGCGAAACTCGCAAAACTCCCGAATCGAATCGGTGATGCCGGTTCGAAATCCATTCACGTGAGTACCACCTTGCGAGGTCGGAATCAGGTTGACGTAACTTTCAGCAATCGATTCACCACCTTGAGGCTGCCAAAGTACCGCCCAGTCAACTGCTTCGTGTTCGCCTTGCAGTGAACTGACGAATGGCTGCGATGGTAATAGTTCCAAATCGGAAAGCGATTCCATCAGGTAATCTGAAAGACCGTCCTGGTACATCCATTCAACCGATTCCTTGGTTTTTTCGATATAAAACCTGACCCGCAAACCGGGACAAAGAACCGCTTTTGCACGCAGAACGTGTTTTAATCGCGTTACCGAAAAGGTTGGGCTATCGAAATATATTGGATTGGGCCAAAAGCGCAAACTGGTCCCGGAATTCTTTTTCCCTACGGTACCGGTTTGCTTGAGTGGGTCTTTTTTGTCGCCATTTTTGAAACTGATCGTGTATTCCTTACCGTCGCGGCGCACGCGTACATCAAGCTGATGCGACAGCGCATTGACGACCGAAACCCCGACCCCGTGCAAGCCACCTGAAAACTGGTAATTCTTATTAGAAAACTTGCCACCGGCATGCAACTTGGTAAAGATAACCTCGACCCCGGGGATTTTTTGCTGCGGATGGATATCGACCGGCATACCACGCCCGTTGTCAATTACGCTGAGCGACTGGTCAACATGTAAAATCACCCCTATTTGCGTGGCAAAACCCGAAATAGCTTCATCGACGCTATTATCGATCACCTCCTGTGCGAGGTGATTGGGTCGGGTAGTGTCGGTATACATACCCGGTCGTTTTTTGACCGGTTCAAGCCCTGTCAGGACTTCAATCGAGGCGGCGTCGTATTGATTTTTCAAATTAGGTGATTCCTGAGTACAGCATGATCGCGTAATGTCAATCCCTTGTAATTCACGGCCATCGTCCTGATATAATGCGCATCTTTTTTCAGGTTCTCTATTATGAGCGAGTCACCTTATATTCACAATGCAAGTATGCAGAATTTCCAGAATCTGGTACTTGAAAAATCCATCAACAAACCTGTTTTGGTGGATTTCTGGGCGGATTGGTGCCAACCCTGCCAAACCATAATGCCGATGCTGGCGAAACTCGCCGAGGAATACGCGGGAAAATTCGAGCTGGCCAAGGTAAATGCGGACGAGGAACAGGAACTGGCCGCCCATTTCGGCATCAAGAGTCTGCCCACGATGAAGCTGTTTTTCAAGGGGCAAATTGTCGATGAGCGCCTGGGTGCAGTGCCGGAATCCGATATCAGAGCCATGCTTGACAAGCATATCCTGTCCGAATCGGATAAGCTCATGCAACTCGCGATGACATCCTACCAACAGGGCCAAACCGAAAAGGCGCTTGAAATGTTGAACCGCGCATTGGCCACTGACCCCGACAACGCCGAGCTCAAGGTCACGATTGCACAAATGGCACATACCCAGGGCGACAGTGAAAGTGCCCTGAAATTGCTCGACAGTCTCGATACCGAGGGCAACAGTCTCGATGCGGCCGTTAAATTACGCGCCGAAATCAGCATGGCGGCCCAACTCGCCGACCTGCCCTCGCTCGACGATATTGAACAACGCTTGCAGCAAAATCCCGATGACTTGCAGGCGCTGTTACAAAAAAGCCGGCATTTATCGGCCCAGGGTGACTATGACATCGCCATGGAATGCCTGCTGAAAGTCATGCGCACCGACCTCGATTTCGATGACGGCGCCGGTCGCAGCAACCTGCTGGAACTGTTCGACATGCTCGGTGGCGAACACCCCAGCGTACAGAAGTACCGCCGCAAGCTCTTCACCCTGCTCCACTAGCAGTCGCCCACCAACCCCATCCCGGCCTTTAGGTCGCAAGGGGCTTCGTCGGTTGCCTCTGAGAGTGATTAGCTAGCGTCTGAATGGATGTTGGTGGGGTTGGTTAGCCGCGGGGGTGGTGCTGGGCGTGGATGGATTGCAGACGGAACTGGGCGATATGGGTATAGATTTGCGTGGTGGACAGGCTGCTGTGGCCGAGCAGCATCTGTACGGTACGCAGATCGGCGCCATGATTGAGTAGGTGGGTAGCGAAGGCGTGGCGCAGGGAGTGCGGTGAAAAAACAGTTTTTACACCAGCCTTGAGTAGGTGTTTTTTGATATTTTGCCAAAACGCCTGGCGCGTGATTGCACTGCCTCGGCTTGACAGGAACAGCGCATCACTCTTCGAATTGGAACTTTGCAAACCGGGGCGCGCCTGTTTTACATACTGCGCCAACCAATGCAACGCCTCTTCACCGACGGGAATCACGCGCTCCTTGCTGCCTTTGCCGACAAGCCTCACCAACCCGAGGTTGGTGTTAACCTGATTTACATGCAAACCAACCAGTTCACTAACCCGCAATCCGGAGCTGTACATCAGTTCGAGCATACAACGATCCCGTAAACCAAACTTGTTTTCCAGATCGGGAGCCGCCAGCAACTTTTCGATATCAGGCTCTGCAAGTGACTGTGGCAGGCTTCGATTTATTTTTGGCGCACTGATCAAGGCCGTAGGATTGTCCTGGCGCGATCCAATCCTGATCAAATGCCGGTAATACTGCTTCAGAGTTGATAACAGCCGAGCGTTGGATCGTGCAGACGCACCGTCGCTAAAACGTTCAGCTAAAAATAGCTGGATGCTTGCCTGCCCGGCATCGCAAAGCTTTTGCTGGTGACTACTCAGCCAGCGAGAAAACTGAAGCAAATCCTGTCGATAGGCCTGCAAGGTTAGTTCGGCCAGGCCTCTTTGCGCCCACAGGCTATCGATAAATCGATCGATTTCCGGATCCTCGGGACGGACAGCTGATTTCTTCATAGGCATAAAAAAGGCACAGCATGCTGTGCCTTTAAATTACCTTTTATCATTGAATGCCGCTACTTCTTTTTCCTTTTTGGCTTTGCCGCCTTAGCCACAGCGGAGTTCGCTTTTCTGTCCCAGTCGCTTACAAATTTTGCAATGGCTGTACCGCGTCTGGCTGACAACCTAGCCAACGCATCAGCGCGTTTGTTGGCACTGCCGACAGCACTCATTAATCCCCTTATCTGCTTTTTCAAATCATTGATATTAGCCTTCAATGCCCTGGCTCGGGCATTAGCTGCAGAACTGGCGGATGATTTCTTTTTAGCGGCAGATCGCTTCTTAGCTACGGGTCGTTTTTCAACTGCGGGTTTGGCGGCCTTCCTTTTGACTGCGGGTCGAGACGCCTTTTTTCTTGCAGTCTTTTTCTTTACTGCGGGTTTTGATGCTTTCTTTTTAACTGCGGGCTTTGCGGCTCTCTTTTTTACTGCTGACTTGCCAGCCTTATTCTTAACTGCCGGTTTGCTAACTATTTTAGCTTTTGGTTTCGACTTCGCTGCTTTTTTTGCTTTCGCCATCATCCACTCTCCTCAGGTTAAATTACGGATGCCATTATAAAAAGCATTCGCAATAATACAATAGCAAGTCTGTATTAATTGCGAATGCAGAGAACTTTTTTCACGTCGTGTATTATAGTGACCTGACAAAAAGCTGCATTAATTTTTGATAACCCAGTTGCGCAAAAAAGTTCGCCGACATTATAAACGATAATTTTATGCCTGCCGGTATCTACTGCAATTGCCTGCCCGCGAGTCTGATCAAACAACTCGCGGCAATGCTGTATGACAGTTTATTAATTTTCGGGATACTATTTCTCGCAAGCGCTATCGTATTACCGTTCAACCAGGGTCAGGCGATCGAATCGAGTCCATTATTCGGTTTTTACCTGTTATTCGTGGTATTTACATTTTACGCCTGGTTCTGGAATAAATCAGGGCAAACGCTTGGCATGCGGGTGTGGAAGATTCGAATCGTTTCGGAGACCGGCGGCAACCCCGGCTGGAGAGCCGGTTACTTGCGATTGCTGTTTGCGATAATGTCGTTACTTTGCTTCGGCCTTGGCTATTTCTGGCGATTATTCACTCCATATACCTGGCACGACAAACTCAGCCATACCAGCGTTATAGATGTCTCAAGCCTGTCCAGGCCCGAAAAATAATCCGCCGCCAAGGCCGTGCGATTGCTTTTTTGCCAGTATATAAATTGCAATTGCCAGAAAAGCCAGGTTTGGCGACAATGCAACCACGATAGCGTTTATTTCGAATTGCATTCCCAGTTGAGTCAGCAGCTTCTCTGCCACCACGAAACTCAGCCCCAATAAAATACCGATCATCAGGCGCTGCCCGGCATTGCCCTGGCGCTGGGCTCCGAGCACAAACGGAAATGCCAGTAAACCCATAACAATGATCGTCAATGGAGTGAACAACTTTTGCCAGAAAATCAAACGCTCCGCTGTCGCGTCCAGCTTATTTTGGTCCAGAAACTCAAGATAAGCATATAAATCACTGCTCGACATTTGTCGCGGCTCGATCAGCAACACTTGCAGCAATTGATGGGACAGGTTGCCTTGATAAACCAGTTGACCATAGCTGTGCGTTTCCAGTTTCCCGTCAGCGAATTTCGATTGCGCGACTTCATACAATTTCCATCCCTGTTCAAATGGAATAGCACGTTTCGCCTTGATGATAGACGCCAACTTCCCCTGTTTATCCAGTTGAAATATCTCGATATTGCGCGCAATACCATTGGGCAGAAGTTCACCGATATGCAGAACTTTCGATTCATCCTTGATCCACAAACCCTTCTTGACACGCAGCGCGGTTGCCTCGTCATTCACCAGGTTTTTAACATTGCGCGCAAATGTCTCGCTTTCCGGCACCACCCAGTTTGCCAACAGGAAGTTTAACACCGCCAATATCACCGCCGCCTGCAACACGGGACTCACCAGTTTTGCCAGTGAAACTCCGGATGCCTGCATCGCAATGATCTCGCTGTTACCGGCAAGTGCACCCATGCTTAGAATACTGCCCAGCAGCACCGCCAGCGGCATAAATTCCACGACTTTACCGGGTATACTCAAGGCCACAAATTCAATAATTTGAATCAGCCCGTACCTGCCTTCACCGAGATCGTCAAGCTCACCGACAAAAACGAAAAATAACCCCAGCCCAACCAGCGCCAACAATGCGGTAAATGTCCCCAGATGAATGGTTCGTATGAGGTAGCGATTGATGATCATGTCGTCGACCGTGTTCGAAAAAACAAAGCGCCCTGGTTTCGTCGGTATAAAAGAACAAACGCCAGCGTGATAAATACGAAATGCACCCACCAGAAATTGACCGCCATCGGCCAGTTGAGTGATTCGATCTGGGCCCGGGTCACGACCATTAAATTAAGGTAGCCGATATAGATCAGCAGTGCGTACCCAATCTTTCCGAATCGCCCTTGCCGCGGTGAGATATACGAAAGCGGCACCGCGAGTACTGCCAGCACAACCAACACGAATGGAATTGCGATACGCCATTGCAGTTCAACCCGATCGCTTATCAGGTCGGATGCCCAAAGCTGCTTTAAATTCTTTTCGATACTATGAACATGCGGGTCAACCGCCTTTTTATTCTGCTTCAACAGTATGCCATGTTGATCATAGTCGATGATTTTAAAATCCTTTTGCCCGGCGATCCCTTCGATACGCTGGCCGGGACCAACCACGAGGAATAAATCGCCGCTTTGTTCATCGATTTTCTGTCGGCCGAACTTCGCAGTTTCCAGAATCACGTTCTCCTGATTGGTCTGACTGAGAATAATTTCCCGTAGTTCGAGCCTGTCTTCACTTAATGATTCCATAAAAAACACCGTATCGCCGGCGCTGCTCTGGTTAAATTGACCCGGTTTGATTTGGCGGAACTGGTGCTGATTTTCCTGCTGGCCGACGATGGCAATAGCGTTGCCCTGTGTCTGGGCATTGAGAAACAGGCTGGCGTAACTACTCAGCAAAAACATTGGTAGCAACAGGATGGCAACGGATTTGTAGAAATCCCGATAGCCTACGCCGCAGGCATTCATGACCACAATTTCATGATCTTTATACATGCGACCAAAGGTAAAGATGATGCCAAGAAAAAAACAAATCGGCAGCATCAGTGAAAAAATGTTAATCGATTGACTCAACATCACCGCCCAGAGTGCCGCTTGCGGCGTGTCTCCATCGGCGATGTCAGCCAGCACCCTGCCAAGCGCATTACTCATCAGGATAATATACAAAACCAGCGCCGTGGCAGCGCTGGTTCTGAGAATTTCCCGGGCCAGATAGCGGGTTAAGATAGTGTTCATTGTCGGTGAGATCCGATGATTAAAACCGCCTCAGTCTGCCTTCCGACAGCTTAAACCAGGCTGAATATAATCCGGTTTGTTATATACGACTGGCATTTTTTGGCGCTTCACGTATCTTATCGCCTATTACCGCGATCAACACCAGTAAAATTATGGAATTCGGCATTAAACACAATACCCCCGAAAATGCGCGCGGCGCCTGCCAAATTATTACCGTTTCGCAGGCGCGCAAATTATCCCGAAGCGGGTTGTGCGTTGACAAGATCAGCAAGGGTTTCCTGTCGTCGATTCTAAAGCGTGGTGACATGGAAGGAAGGCTCGGACAAACCATGCTGCTGCCGGCGGTTCCCGGGGTCAAGGCACAACGTGTGTTACTGGTCGGATGCGGTAAGGACAGCGCTATGAACGAACACAACTTTACCCGCGTAATCAACTCCATCGCCGGCGCACTCGCCGCCTCCGGCGCAGGTGATGCGGAATTCTATCCCGCCGACCTCCCCTTAAAGGGCCGAGACCTTGCCTGGAAGATTCGTCATTCGACACTATTAATGAGCAATAGCGAGTATCGGTTTGAGCAGCTAAAAAGTGGCAAATCCACGGCCCGCAAGGGCTTGCGAAAGCTTTCGCATAACGTTGCAAGAAATGAGGCCGGCGCTGCCAGGCAGGCGATAAGCGAAGCCGTGGCAATTAGCGCGGGCATGAACATCGCTCGCGATCTCGGCAACCTGCCGGGCAACGTCTGTACCCCCGGCTATATCGCCCGGCAGGCGCGGCAGTTGGCCAGGGGAGAGAAACGGTTACGTGTCAATGTCCTCGAACAAGCGGACATGAAACGATTGAAAATGGGTTCGCTGTTATCCGTCAGCGCCGGGAGTCGGCAAGCGGCCAAGCTGATCGCGCTGGAATACCGGGGTGCCGCGACTAAAGATCCACCGATAGCGCTGGTCGGCAAGGGCGTGACCTTCGATAGCGGCGGCATATCGTTAAAACCCGGCGCAGCCATGGATGAAATGAAATTCGATATGTGCGGAGCGGCAGCGGTGATCGGCACCATCAAAGCGGTTGCCCAGATGCAGCTTGCTGTCAATATAGTCGGCATTATACCGACCACCGAAAACATGCCCGACGGGCTCGCCACTAAACCGGGTGATATCGTCACCAGCATGTCCGGTCAAACCATCGAAATTTTGAATACCGATGCTGAAGGCAGACTGATTCTCTGTGACGCTCTGACCTATGCGGGAAAATTCAAACCCCGCTGCGTTATCGATATCGCCACCCTCACCGGTGCCTGTATTGTCGCGCTCGGTAAAATTCCATCGGCTGTACTTGGCAATAACCGCGCATTGATCAACGATCTTTTAAAGTCGGGACAGCAAATTGAAGACAAACTCTGGGAACTGCCGCTGTGGGATGAATACCAGGATCAACTCAAGAGTAATTTTGCCGATATGGCCAACATCGGTGGCCGCGATGCAGGCACCATTACCGCCGCCTGCTTTCTTGCGCGCTTTACCCGGGATTACAAGTGGGCACATCTGGATATCGCAGGCACCGCCTGGAAATCAGGTGAAGACAAGGGCGCCACCGGTCGACCGGTACCTTTGCTGACCCAGTACATTCTGAATCAGGTCAAGAAGTGACCCGGATCGATTTTTACCAGTTAAATCCGGAACGCCAACGCTACGACCAGATAGTCTGCCAGTTATGCCAGAAAGCCTATGACAACCAGCAATTGACCTTGCTGTTAACCCAGAACCCACAGCAAAGCCAGCATCTGGATCGAAAGCTCTGGACCTTCGACGACGACAGTTTTCTGCCGCATGACTGCGCGGAAACCGAAGGACTGGTAACCCCGATTCTGATCCACGATAACCCCGATCCCGGTGGGGAACGTCATTTACTGATCAATCTATCGGCCACGGTGCCGTCATACTTCGCCCAGTTCGAACGCGTCATCGAACTGGTAACCGAGGAAAATAAATCCCAGGCTCGTGAACACTACAGTTACTACAAGGAACGCGGTTACGAACTTAAACATGTCAACCTATGAGTAATCAAAGCGACATTCCGGTACTGACCGACCTGATCGAAAGGGGTATCGAGATCACGATGTCCGACCTGGGCCTCGAGGATATCCCGCAAATCGACGCCGACGAACCTTTCTTCGACGAACCCGAAATCGATGTAACCATACCTACGCCGGAGACGACCGTGCCGATCACGGAAAATCGGGTGCTAGAGCAAACTATCCGTCGAATACTCGACCAGCACATGGAACTCGCCATGCAGGAAATCAAGCTGACCATCCAGCAGTACCACGACGACCCCTAACCCAAAACAACGAATCCACTTGAGGTACAGGCTCGAGTAAAAGCTCGCAATTTAATCATCCCCGCGTTGATTTGAAGTCATCCCCGCACCTTTGAAATCATCCCCGCGAAAGCGGGGAGCTTACAACAGCGCCACCATTACAAGCTACCCGCTTTCGCGGGTATGACGGAGTAACCGCGAGTATGACGAGGTAACTGCGCGGGGATGGCTATCCAGCGCCACCTTTCACATATTTCCCCGTAGAAGCGTGGTAATAGAAACAGTGCATTTTTGAAGAGCTGCAAGGTATAATCGCGCCCTTTGATTTGCGCCACCCTTTTGATGGAAAAAACCTACGATCCCGATTCAATCGAAGAACCCTGGTACCAGCACTGGGAAGAGAAAGGCTACTTCGCCGCCGAAGGCGACGGTGATCCTTACTGTATCGTGATCCCGCCGCCGAACGTGACCGGCAGGTTACACATGGGTCACGCATTCCAGGACACGATCATGGACACCCTGATCCGTTATCATCGCATGAAGGGCGACAAAACCCTTTGGCAACCGGGTACTGATCACGCCGGTATCGCAACCCAAATGGTGGTCGAGCGACAACTGAGCCAGGAAGGCAAAACCCGCCATGACCTGGGGCGCGATGAATTCACCGAACGCGTGTGGAAATGGAAAGCCGAATCGGGCGGCACCATAACCCGGCAATTGCGTCGTATGGGCGCCTCTCCCGACTGGACACGCGAGCGGTTTACCATGGACGACGGGTTGTCGGCAGCGGTCCAGGAAGTTTTTATCAAACTCTATGAAGAAGACCTGATTTATCGGGGCAAACGGCTGGTAAACTGGGACCCGGTTCTGCATACCGCGATATCCGATCTCGAAGTCATTAACGAGGAAGAAAAGGGAATTCTCTATCACGTCAGATATCCCCTGGTTGGCGACCCGGTCAATGGTGTTACCCATCTGGAGATCGCGACTACCCGGCCTGAAACGATTCTTGCCGATGGCGCACTGGCGGTTAACGCGAACGATGATCGCTACCGGGATTTCGTTGGTCGCGAGGTGCAGGTGCCGCTGACGCCGCGCGTCATCCCGATTATTACCGACGACTATGTCGATCCCGAGTTTGGCACCGGATGTGTCAAGATCACCCCGGCACACGACTTCAACGATTACGAAGTCGGGCAGCGCCACGAAATGGAAGTGATCAACCTGTTTACCATCGACGCCATCATGAATGAAAATGCACCGCCGGCTTACCAGGGCCTGGACCGGTTCGAAGCCCGGGAAAAAATTGTCGATGATCTCGATGCCGGCGGGCTGCTGGTCAGGGCCGAAGACCACGTTTACAAACGTCCTTACGGCGATCGCTCCGGCGTCGTTATCGAACCCTACCTGACCGACCAATGGTTTGTGCGAGCCCAGCCGCTGGCGAAACCTTCCATCGAGGCGGTTAAAGACGGGCGCATTCGCTTCATTCCGGAAAACTGGAGCAAGACCTACTTTAACTGGATGGAAGATGTCCAGGACTGGTGTATTTCGCGTCAAATCTGGTGGGGCCACCGCATTCCGGCCTGGTACGACAATGACGGCTCAATCTATGTCGCCTCCAGCGTCGACGAGGTTCGCAGCAAGTATGGCCTCGCCGCAGATATTGAACTCAACCAGGACGAGGATGTTCTCGATACCTGGTTTTCATCGGCCTTGTGGCCGTTCAGCACACTCGGATGGCCAGATCGCAAAGACCCGGCGTTGACGACATTTTATCCGACCAGCGTGCTGGTGACGGGTTTCGATATTATCTTTTTCTGGGTCGCGCGCATGATCATGTTCGGCTTGAAGTTCATGGGCGAGGTCCCGTTCCGGGAAATTTATATCCACGGACTGGTTCGTGACGCCGAGGGAAACAAGATGTCGAAATCCAAGGGTAACGTACTCGACCCCCTGGATTTGATCGATGGCATAACGCTTGACGATTTACTGGCTAAACGCACCGCGGGATTAATGCAGCCCGAAATGGCGCCCCGGATCGAGGCCGCGACCAAAAAACATTTCCCCGACGGCATACCTGCCTATGGCACCGACGCCTTGCGCTTTACCTTCACCGCGCTCGCCACTACCGGACGTGATATTCGTTTTGACCTCGGCCGCATCGAAGGTTACCGAAATTTCTGTAACAAGTTATGGAATGCGACGCGCTACGTGTTGCAAAACACCGAGGGTGAAGATTGCAGCACCGGTGAAGCGACGCTTGCCGATCGCTGGATTATTGCGCGCTTGCAACAGGTAAGCCGGGAGATCGAAACCCATATCGAGAGCTATCGCTTCGACCGAGTAGCGCGAGATCTGTACGAGTTCGTCTGGAACGACTACTGCGACTGGTACATCGAGTTGTCCAAACCGGTGCTTTACTCGGATCATTACCCGGAGGCAGCCAAAAAAGCGGCCCGTCACACGCTGGTTACAGTGCTCGAATCGATACTGTGCCTGTTACATCCGATCATGCCCTACATCACCGAAGAACTGTGGCAACGCGTCGCGCCGCTGATCGAAATCGACGGTGAAACCATCATGCATAGGCCATACCCTGAAGCCAACAAGGCATTAATTGACAGCTCATCCCTGGTCGAACTGGAATGGGTGAAAGCGTTCATCATGGGCGTGCGCCAGATCCGTTCGGAAATGGATATCAAACCGGGTAAACCACTGCCGGTAATCTGTCGAAATGGGAGTCAGCAGGATCAACAACGCATCGATGTTAATCAGTCACTGCTCAAGTCGTTGGCAAAACTCGAAACCATCACCTGGCTCGATCAGGATACCCAGGCACCTGAATCCGCGATTTCGCTGGTGGGTGAAATGCAGTTATTGATTCCCCTCGCCGGACTAATTGACAAACAGGCTGAACTGGCGCGCTTGCAAAAAAATATTCACAGGCTGGAACAGGATGCTCAGCGTATCCAGGCAAAACTCGCGAATGAAAATTTTATCGCCAGGGCACCCGAAACAGTAGTCAACAAGGAAAGGGACAAGCTCGCCGATACCGAATCGGCCCTCGGTAGTCTGCGGACTCAGGCGGAACGTATCGCCGAAATTTAAAACAACGTAATTTGTGAACTTTTTTCAAGCGGTTTGTTCAAAGCAGCTACAAACGTAAACAATAAATCAGGGGAGTTAAAATATGGGGTTGTTTGATAAGTTACAGGTGCCTGTCGAAAAAGCGAATGGCCTTTTGGCGTGGTTCAGTTGGGCTTTACTTTTGTATTTCAGGTGCTATGTCGGCTGGATTTTCTTCAGTTCGGGGTTGTGGAAATTTAATAACTGGGAACAAAACCTGGCCGTATTCGAGTATGAATACCAGGTTCCGATTTTAAGCTATGAAGTTGCCGCATATCTTGCAACCTTCGGCGAACTGGTGTTCCCGATCTTTTTAGTGCTCGGCTTCGGCACTCGATTTTCCGCGGTCCTGATTCAATTTATCAATATCGTGGCCGTTGTTTCCTACTACGCGACCCTGGCCAAGGGGGCGGGTATCGCATTGCACTCGTTGTACGGCGCCATGTTACTGACTTGCATGGTTTACGGGGGCGGCGTAATTTCCATCGATCAATGGCTCAAATCGAAGTTCGGCTCGGATTAAATAACGAGGTAGGATTTTAGGAAAAAGGGAAAATGGGGCCAGTGACAAACAGGAAGCATTCGCATATGCCACTGATAATCCTCTAGCCAGCCTCCTCGCAACCAGTTGTTAAACTGGTTGCTCACA
>CAZAVY010000057.1:0-18806 GCA_964488685.1 uncultured Gammaproteobacteria bacterium | reverse complement strand
AGGACGAATGATCTCGCTCGAACATCGCCAGTACACCGTTGATTTGATTGACGAGCACAGTAAAGGGGTCTACTGTAAAGGGGTCTACTGTAAAGGGGTCAAGTATCATATTGATGTTTAATTATTTGATCACTGCCAGCGTATCGATGAAAGCGGCACCTGGAGCTACGAATACGATGCCTTCGGCAATATGACCCAGGAGACGCGCACCGAACTCGGAGTCACTTATGTGACCGGGTATCGACAAGACATGCAAGACATGGGGTCAAATATCATATTGACGCTTATTTATTTGATCACTACTATTACACATTATGCCCCGGGATTGATCAGATAACAGAATCGGTAGCTCGGCACTTCAAAGTAGATGCCGACACGATAACCGTCAGCCGGCGTGGTATAGTGAATGAAAATATTCCCCGTTGGGTTGTTATGTACCTGGCACAAGAAATGAGTGGGCTAAAATTGACAGCGATAGCGGAATACCTGGGCTTGAAACGTACCGGTAGTATCCCGACGACAATCGCTAAACTCAGGTTGCGAATGGAAATAGACGAAGGGTTGTCCAGAATAGTCGAGAAATTCAAACGCCAATATTATACTTGACCCCTTACTCTTATCGACAAAAGGATGGCAATATCACCATGTCTCAGGCACTTGATATCCTGCGTAGTCGCTTTGGTTACGCACAGTTTCGGTTTCAGCAACAAGCAATCATCGAGCGCCTGATCGCGGGGCGGGACGCGCTGGTTTTGATGCCCACCGGGGGCGGTAAATCGCTTTGCTACCAAATCCCCGCGATCCTGCGCGAGGGTGTCGGTATTGTTATTTCGCCATTGATCGCGCTGATGCAGGATCAGGTCGACGCACTGGCCCAAAATGCGATCAGCGCGGCATTCCTGAACTCAACCCAATCACCGGAACAGCAACGTCGAGTGCGCCGGCGATTACGCAGCGGGGAAATCGATTTACTCTATGTTGCGCCCGAGCGAGCGCTCGGTGATGATTTTCTACAGCTATTGGAGGAATGCAGAATAGCCCTGTTTGCCATCGACGAGGCGCATTGCGTTTCGCAATGGGGGCATGATTTCAGACCCGACTATCAGAACCTGACCCGATTACACGAACGCTTTCCACAGATACCACGCATCGCGCTAACGGCGACCGCGGATCAGCGTACCTTGCATGAAATTGAACAGCAGCTCAAGTTGCAGGGCGCGGAGCGTTTTGTGCACAGTTTCGACCGCCCCAATATCTTTTACCGAATCACCCAGGGCGATAACAACCGGCAACGACTGTGGAATTTTATTCGTGATAATCACGCGATGGATGCCGGCATCGTTTATTGTCTTTCGCGTAAAAAGGTTGAAGCGACCGCGACATGGCTGGGCGACAAGGGACGTACGGCGCTGCCCTATCATGCCGGGCTTGACAGCAACACCCGGGCCGAAAATCAACGCATGTTTCTACAGCAGGAAGGGGTGATCATAGTCGCCACTATCGCCTTCGGCATGGGTATCGACAAGCCCGATGTGCGTTTTGTCGCGCACTTGAGCCTACCCAAAAACCTCGAATCCTATTACCAGGAAACGGGGCGTGCCGGACGTGACGGGGAACCGGCAAACGCCTGGATGGCCTATGGTCTGCAGGATATCATCAGCTTGCGTCAGATGATGCTGCAAAGCGATGCCGATGAACAATTCAAACGCGTTTTGCACCACAAAATGGAATCCATGCTCGGTTTCTGCGAACAAACCCGGTGCCGACGACAAACCTTGCTCGAATATTTCGACGAAAGCCTCGAGGATGCTTGCGGAAATTGTGACAACTGCATCGAACCCGCACAAACCTGGGATGCGACCGAAGCGGCGCGCATGGCGCTATCCTGCGTTTATCGTACCGGACAACGTTTTGGTGTGAATTATGTAATCGATGTTCTCATGGGAAATGCCAGGGATCGTATTTTGCAAAACCAGCACCATCAACTCAGTACCTTTGGAATTGGTGATCTCGACAACAACGAATGGCGCAGCCTGTTTCGCCAGTTGCTCGCGCACGGATATCTATATGCCGATATCGATAACTATGGCGCACTGAAAATGAACCCGGCCTGTAAACCGATACTCAATGGCGGGCAACAATTACTGGTACGCAAATTCCAGAAGCCTCTGAAAACGACAAAACCTGCCGTCAGCAAATCAAAGCCCGAACTAACACCAGCTGATACCCCCTTGTTCGAGGCCCTACGATCACATCGCAGTCAGTTGGCAAAACAACAGGGCGTACCACCTTACGTCATACTGCATGACAAAACCCTGATCGCGATCTGTGAACAGCGCCCCTGCAACATCGAGCAACTGGCCCTGGTTGCGGGGATTGGCGCGCACAAACTCGAGCTTTATGGTGAAGCGTTGATTGGTATTACAGGTCGCTATGCCAGCACCGAATCGAACCTGGTGGAGGAAATAGACCCGGGGACCTCTGATTAAGTTGGTTGCCAACCTGCACCGAACTCAGTTCAGTACATCGGGCCAGTTACTATTTGCAGCCTTGATGTTGCCGCTAACATCGTTGCGCCAGCGCTGTTGGATTCCGAGGCTGTAGTTCAGGTAAAGTTTGCCGTCGACGATGGTCCAGGCGTCGGCAATCGTAGTGGCCGTCGCTCCTTTTGATACGGCGTACGCGCAGTAGCCCCCAAATTGCGGCGCATAGCTGGCCGGCTCTGATTCGAAAAGCTTCAGGTGCTCGGCACTGACAAATTTATAGGTCGCCCCCTGCCATGTGGCGCTGAATTGATCGCTGCCACGGGTGGGTTTACCGAGCGTGAAATATGCGACCGGATCATACCCACGGATGGCGCCGTCCGCGTCTGAAAATACAGGTGGCTTGGCTGCAAAGGCGAGCGGCACGAATAGCAGTGCCAGTAAACCAATTAGCGGATTGTCTAGTTTCAAGGTTCCTGTCCGGTTGATACTCACTTATTCGTCCCTGGCGACGATCAGAAGTTCCATCCACACCGGAAATAGTGGTCTCGCTTCAAAGTAATCTCAGACGATTCAGTAATTGTCGGTCCAGGCGCAATTCTATCGCTTCCCGGTCGAGGCCGATCGAATGTTCCGACACATAACTCAGGGCCTTGCGCCACAATCGGTCGAACCGTTCCCAGAAAAGTATTTTTGCCTCGGGAAAGCGCCAGCCTTCACCGATCACGAGCGCATAAAGTCTGACTGTCTCGTCGGTTAGCCAGTGCCTGCGGACAAATTCATCTACCGCCGGGGAATCCCGGATTGGCATTATCAGCGGTTTATTCCGATCTATCCAGCCGGCCAGGGTCGCAAACATCAACGCCGCCTTGTCGGGAAAATGATTATAAACGGTCGGCTTGGATACACTACTCGCCTTAACCACCATATCAATGGAAGTCCCTTTGAAGCCATATTCGAGAAACAGGGGCAATGCGGACCTGACGATATGGTCTTTTTTTGATCTTTGTGCCATGTGAAGGTTGATTATCGCTTGAAATTATGCAAACTATACTAAACCGTTTAGTAAATGTCATCCATTCTATTGGCTCAAGTGATCGGAGAGCACAATGATTCGCAGTGAAAATGGCTATTTTGGTGAATTCGGTGGGCGCTTCGTCCCTGAAATTTTGTTACCTGCCCTGACCGAACTTGAGGAATTGTTCTTCAGCTTGCGCGATGAACCCGATTTCTGGCAGGAGTACGCGACCCTGACCCGGGAGTTCAGTGGCCGCCCCACGCCGCTAACCCCGCTACGGCGGCTGTCGAAGCAGCTCGGGGGGGCGCAAATCTGGCTCAAACGGGAAGATCTGAATCACTCGGGAGCACACAAGGTCAACAACGTGTTGGGCCAGGGATTGCTGGTACAGCGCATGGGTAAGCAACGTGTTATCGCCGAAACCGGGGCAGGACAACACGGCCTTGCAACCGCAATCATGGCGGCTCGACTCGGCCTTGAATCAACTATTTACATGGGCGCCGAAGATATTGAACGACAATACTCCAATGTCTTCTGGATGCGCCAACTCGGATCTGATGTGGTTGCCGTCACGACCGGGACCCAAACCCTGAAAGAAGCCCTCGATGAAGCCCTGCGTGACTGGGCGGCATCGGTAGAAACGACCCACTACGTGCTCGGCACCGCCTGTGGACCGGCGCCCTTTCCCGAACTGGTTTCTTATTTTCAGGGCATCATCGGCGATGAAATCAAGCAGCAATCGATGCAGCAAACAGGCCGCTTGCCGGATGAAGTGGTTGCCTGCGTCGGTGGCGGATCGAACGCCTTGGGGGCCTTCGGGGCATTTCTCGAAGATCCTGCGGTCAACCTGGTCGGAGTCGAAGCCGGCGGCATCAGCCTCGAAGACGGTCAGCACTCGGTACGATTGTCGCAAGGAACCGGAGAAACCGGCATTGCACAGGGTTACAAAACCCTGTTCCTGCAAAACGATGACGGCCAGCTCGGGGATACCCACAGCATTGCAGCCGGACTCGACTACGTTGGCGTTTCCCCGATTCTGGCCTACCTGACGCAACAGGGCCGAGTGATTGCCGAATCCGCGAGCGACGATGAAGTCATCGAGGCTTTCAGCCTGTTGATGAAAACCGAAGGCATAATCCCGGCCCTGGAATCGGCTCACGGACTTGCGGGTGGTTTCAAGCGCGCCCGGGAGATGCGCTCCGATCAAAACATGGTTATCAACCTGAGTGGCCGCGGCGATAAGGATATCTTCAATATCGCGCGCGCGTTTCCACAACTTGAATGGACCGAGTTCCTGCAACGCGAAGCCACCCGCTCGGCCGAATTACTGGCACGGAAACGGGGTCACTAACATGTTTCCAAAGCAAAATGAAAATCTGCAAATCATGTCACACGCGGTGATTGGTTTCCCCAGTCTGGAGGAGAATGAAACCGCAATCGCGGGTCTCGCCGAGGCCGGTGTCAGGTTGATCGAGCTGCAGGTACCCTTCAGCGATCCGGTCGCGGATGGCCATACGCTTGTCAATGCCTGCTATCTGGCGCTAAAGCACGGCGGCTCGGTACAGGCCACGCTCGACCTGGCCGCCAGAGTCAGTAATCGTCACCCCGAAGTGACTTTTATTTTGATGAGCTATCTGAACCCGCTGTATCGCTATGGGCTAGCCGAGCTGTTTGAACAGGCGGCAGCGGCTGGATTCAAGGGCATGATCGTGCCCGACTGGCCGGTTGAAGAAATAGAACCCTGGTTGCCGACCCTGGACAAGCTTCAATTGTCGCCAATTCTGATGGTCACACCCAACACTGCCCCGAAACGAATTGAAAAAATCACCCGGGCATCGCGTGGCATGATTTACGTGGTCTCGCGCATGGGCGTAACCGGCCACGAAACGCAATGGGGTGAAAAGTTTCAGAATTACATTGCCGATATCCGTAAATATACCGACCTGCCGCTAGCTGTGGGCTTTGGTGTGCGTACTGCCGATGACCTCAACGCGCTGACCGGTAAAGCCGAAGTCGCGGCTTTTTGTTCGCAGTATATCGAGTGGCAGCGGGATGAAGGCAGCGATATCGCGGCCGCCAAAATGAAAGCAATCGTCGAGGCCATTGAACCGACCCCGGTCTAAACCTCAGGTGATACTCTAGCGTTTCCCGAATTCCGATAAAATCAGGTCAATATGTTCGGTCTGGATCACTTATTCTGGTTGTTGTTAGCAAGCATCGTGGCCTTGTACTGGTGGCAAAGTGGACTGTTCAAAGGCAGGGCGCGCCAACTGGCCGACGCGCATTGCCGCCAGCTCGATTTACAGTTACTCGATCAAAGCATGGTCATCGTCGGCTTTTGGCCGGTTCGGGCCGACACCGGCAAGCTCGTGTTCCGTCGCAGTTACCAGTTCGAATTTTCTTCTATCGGTGACCAGCGCTACCAGGGCAAACTAATCCTGCAGGATCTGCAGCTGCAAAGCATCGAGCTCGAAGCCTACAAACTTCCCGACGAGGATCCGGGTACCGGGTCCCGATGAGCTGCGCGCAAGAATTACTTGACCCATTGATCGCATAAAACAACAATAGTGCGAAATACGTCACCGTTGAATTGGTCTTTATTGCATATATATACGGGTACTATGAGTATAACCAACACACAATTTACCATTGGACAGGTGGTCAGACATCGCATTTACGAATTTCGGGGTGTCATTGTCGATGTCGACCCGGAGTTTTGTAACAGCGAGGAATGGTGGCTATCGATCCCTGAAGAAATCCGGCCGCGCAAAGACCAGCCTTTTTATCATTTATTGGCCGAAAACGAATCCACGGCCTACGAAGCCTACGTGTCGGAACAGAACCTGCTGCTCGATGAGACCGGCGAACCTGTCAGTCATCCCGAAGTTGCCGAAGTGTTCGGCGAATTTCTGGGCAGTCGATACGCGCTGCCGGATAGTTACCGAAACTGATTTAACCGGTTTCCAGCGTGAATATAAAACAGGGGTAACAAGACTATCTCTATTGTGTTTCCGCTACGATATTACCCGCTCTCTGGCGAGCCTCCAGTGCTTACCACAAATCCCAATTCCTTGTCGACGATATTCAGCAACGGTTCCCCTGCCAGGTAGCGCTCCCAATTACGCATGAACTGATCACTCAGCGCGTGTTCAAATTCGATGCAATCCCCAGACATGTGGGGCGATACCAGGCAGTTAGGCGCCTGCCACAAAGGGCTATGCGGAGACAAGGGTTCATCAACGAACACATCGAGGGCGGCACCTGCTATTTCGCCTTGCTGTAGTGCCGCCAGCAATTCCGCTTCGACCACCAGCGCGCCTCGGCCAATATTGATGAAACGCGCATGCCTGGGCATCGAGGCGAATTCAACGGTGCCGAATAGATTGCGTGTCTGTTGCGTCAACGGCGTAATCAGGATGACATAGTCGGCGCTTGATAATCGGGCATGCAATTCATCCACTGCGTAGACCCGTCCAAAGTCCGGATCTGCGTTGCGCGCACTGCGACCAATGGCTTCAACTTCCATCCCCGCGGCACGCAACAACCGTCCGACAGTACGCCCTATCGAACCCGCGCCGACAATCAATGCCTTTTTGCCGGTAACCAGTTCGGTAAAGCGGGGATTCCATTCGGCCTGTGCCTGATACGCCAGCGTCTGGGGAAATTGCTTTGCAAAGCTGATAATTATGCCGAGCACCCATTCAGCCATCGGGACATTGAATATACCGCGCGCATTGGTCAACTGAATTTCGCTTGCGATCAGTTCGGGAAACAGGGTCGCGTCCACCCCGGCGCCAGTCCAGTGAATCCAGCGCAAATTACTCGCTCCATCCCAGGCAGCGCTTAAATTCGCGGCGCGAAAATTCCAGCCCAGCATTACCTCGGCACCCGGAAGGGCCGCGCGCAATTCCTCGACCGACATCGCAAATCGCAATTCGGCCTGACCGATTAATTCATTCAACCGGGGAACTTCATCCATTCCGCTCGCGCCCTGTATCACAATTACCGGTTTCAATTTTTTCTCCTTTTTTTCATTCGGAACTCGCAGTAACCCGGATTGCCCGAGTATAATCGCCCCGGTAATAATGCTATCAGGATATCAAAAGAATCCCATGTCTCAAGCGAAATCAAGTTACGATCAGGCCCGCTCGTTTATCGACGCCGCAAACAACGAAGATCCTAACCAGGTTTCCGCCGACGGCAGGCAATGGCCCAAAGAGCGACTTTATTCCAACCGCATGTCAGACATGCTGGATCGCTACCATGCCAACGCCGACGACGTGATGAAGCTCGCGATTCGGGCACAGCATATCGAACGCTGGAAGTCTCCGCGCAATGCCTACCCGATGGATCGCATTGGTTATCTGAAATGGCGCAAGGATCTGTACAAGATCCAGGCAAACACCGCGGCGAAATTGCTAATCCAGGCGGGTTATGGTAGCGAGGAGGTCGAACGCGTCAGAAATGCGGTGGCGAAGAAGAACCTCAAGGGCAATCCTGACACGCAGTTACTGGAAGATGTTACCGATCTGGTGTTCATGGAATATTACATGCTCGAATTTGTCGGCAAGCATCCTGATTACAGCGAGGACAAGTGGGTCGAAATCATTCAGAAAACCTGGAATAAAATGTCCGACAAGGCACACGATTTCGCATTGTCGGGCGCGGTCAGTCTGCCCGAGTCCCTGCTACCTTTGATCCATAAGGCGGTAGCAAACGCCAAACATAGCTCGGGGTAAATGCGTAAATGAATACTATGGATTTACGAACGCCGATCCGGGTGGGACAGGTTTCCATGCACGCGGATCGGGTCAATGATTCCAGCGAATTAATGCTATTGCCGGGGATGCGCCTGATTGCCCGCTGCGATAATTTCACGGCCCTGGAAATGCGTGGCGGCACTCATCGGGTACTGACTTCCGATGCAGAATCGAGCCTGATTAACGACAGCTTCGAGCTGATGCTTGAAGACCTCGTATAACTCGTCGAGTAAACCTCTGGTGCGCTTTGAATCTATCCCATAAAGCGAGCGAGGTCATACTGAATATCACCGGCAAACCAGACATCACCGGTGTCGCTGTAAGGCGCACTACTGCGCGGCTAAGACAACAAATGGTCTGTCGCGAGTGAGACCTTGTACTCCTGTGCCAGAACTTTGACCCTAGAAGGCGCCGGGGCAATGTCTGACACATCGACCGAGAAGGCATGGCCCGGATAACCTCGGTGGGATTTTCAGGGCCGACACCAGTTGCGTGCGTAAGGATAGTTAATCTGGGCGTTCCTGACCCGCGGCGAATTCGAGAACATCCGGTTGTTGCCATAGCTGTTCCACCGGAAACTCATGATTTAAGAATTATCCGGGCTAGATGCTTCTCGATTAGAAAAGGTTTCCGGTTACAACCAGCACATGGTTGCGCGCAGACGACATGATCAATTGTGCTGTAGAATGGCGACTGCGGCGTTTTGATCGCTTGCTGCGAAAAGGCAGGCGATGGCTGAATGCGGGGAAAAATGTCGCCGGGTTAACCCATAGAGGGACACTGATGAAACACCATGTAAGGCAACAGGTTGAACGCATACTCGACGAAAGCACCGGCACCCGATGCAGTGTTATCGTACAGATGAAGAATGAGAAAACGGATATCACAGAGCTGATTAACCTGGCCGGACAAGCCACCCAACGGCGAGGCATGCTGATATCCGCGCGTGATTTACTGCCGCCGAGCTACGCCGAAATGAAGCGCAAGGTCCGGACCTCCAGAACCCGGAAAAAACGTCGTCGCGTAAAACTACGGCCCGATGAAAAAAGCATGTCGTCGTTTGCAATGGAGTTGCTGCGCCCCGTTACAAGAAACTTGCTTAAATCGGAGGCGTCCAACGTGCTTTCGCAGCTGACCCAATCAGCCTTTATGCGCGATGTCATGGCCAGGGCCGCCGACAATAAAAAGAAGGTTAGTCAATTTTGGGCATCAGCCAGCGCTGCATTTGACATCAACCGGGATGATCTGTCCAAAATAGTAACCCAGGTCCCCAATATCGAGGCCATTTTTCTCAATCGGACGCATAAGGTTCCTCCGGTAACCAGGGTTGAGCCTCAGAATTTACCCAAAACTATTACAGAAAATAAAACTTCTGCCTGGGGCATTGAAGCGATCGGCGCGATGTCGATCTGGGGGGCTTATGGCGTCAAAGGTCGCGGCGTCAAAGTAGCGGTACTCGATACCGGAATCGACGCAAAGCACCCGGACCTGGCGGGCAAGATTAGAGCCGCGGACTGGGCCGAATTTGATCGCGCGGGTAGCCAGGTTGCCAATTCAAAAATCAGGGACTCGGCTCAACACGGCACGCATTGTTGCGGCACGATTGCCGGTGGCAATGACTCGGGCAGATGGATTGGCGTGGCGCCCGAGGCCTCACTGGCAGCCGGCATGGTGTTACCCAACGGTTCAGGATCGGATCGCCAGATACTGGCGGGCCTGCAATGGGCAATTGATCAGCAGGTAGATGTAATCAGCATGTCCCTGGGAGCATATACCATGAACCAGGAAGTTCAGGACACCTATACCCAGATGATTATCAGTGCCAATCAGCTTGGCATACCGGTAGTCGTTGCGATCGGCAATGAAGGCAGTCAAACCTCGGGGTCCCCTGGTAACGATTATTTTTCCTTTACCGTGGGCGCGACTGATCCTGCCGATTTACCCGCCGGTTTCTCCGGAGGAAGAACTCAGATCATCAGCCAGTCTAACTTTGTCAGTCAACGAAATTTGCCTTTGATCTACCAGAAGCCGGATTTAGTTGCACCCGGGGTTGGGGTCTATTCCAGTATTCCCGGCAGGAAATACGACGCCTGGAACGGCACATCCATGGCAACACCGCACGTGGCCGGAGCACTGGCATTGCTGTTAAGCGCGACTGATATCAAGACCAGGGTTGACCAACCCAGACGAGCGTTGTTGCTGCAGGATTTATTGCTGGGATCAGTCGAAGAACTCGGTGAATCGGGTCATGACCATCGCTACGGCATGGGACGGTTGAATCTGCTGAAAGCAGTTGGCATCGCCAAAGAACTGGGATATTGAGGTATTGCTCTGATCAGTTCACAAATAAAATTGAAGATAAAAAATCCGCGCCTGCTGGAGCTTCTGCAGAGCGATTCCAGCGCCAGGGTTAGCGTGATCATCGAGCTTGCATTACCGATGCCCGAAGTAGTCCTGGGTAAACGCAACCTGGGCAGCATTCGTAATCAGACAAGACCGTTGACGATAAAAAGCGCCAGAGTGGATGCCGAAACAGAGCGTAAAATCAGAATGGAAGTTGAGGGATTACTGAGCAATAATTTCAACTGGTTGAATGCGGCAAAGTCTTATACGGACGAATTACCCTGCGATAAACTGACTGAAATAGCCGCATTGTCCGGGGTTCGCAGCATCAGGTTATCTGGCGAAAAAAGCACCAATCAATGACACCAATCCGGTGGACATTCGACGCCCGCATTTCAATCACGTGGTGCGGGACGATACTTCTTCCCGAGTATTGCCGACACTGCGGATAAGCGCATTTGCTATTTTGAGCACCTTGCTCAAAGAATCTGTTTCCAGGTCAAGCTTTTGCAGTTTCGCAAGCGCGGCATCCAGTTTCCTGTATGCATCTTTAGAGGGTTTTTTGACGATTGTTTCTGTGGCTTTGAGATGCGCCACGAATATTCGATTGACGTCCAGGCGTTCGCCCAATTCGGTAATCAGTTCCAGTATATCGCCCTGATCGGAAAAGTCTGCCGTGTGATAGGCTTCCAGCAACTTGTCGAGGGCGACTTCCAGCCCACGCACTGCCCGTGTCAAATGAGCCGTCGCTTCGATTTTGGCGTCGATAGGCATGATGTCCTCCTTATTCGCTAATGGCGTCGGTATTCTGTTTCATTGTCCTGGCCAATTTTGCAGCCTCATTTATGCGCTTAATCAACTGCTCTTTAACCGACTGGTCCTGGGTCAGTGTCAGTAACCTGCTGCGGGTACTGCTGAGCTGTCGTTGTCGAAATGTCAAGCTATCGAAGCTCACCAGATAGTTTGACTCCAACTCCAGTCTGCGATTGATCTCTTCCGCTCTGAGGGTATGCGCGCGCGTGTTTTCCTCGCGTAAGAACTGCTGTAATACGGACAGCTGGAACCCCTTGTCCTGAACCAGGACCCGATCGGTAAGTTGGGTAATGCGGTTACGCGTCGCGAATTTTTGTTCGACCCAGGCCTGACGACCTGCCGTATCTTTCAGGGCCGCGCGAATTTCCCGATAGAATGTCTGTTCCACGCTTATTTTTTTGTTGATCACAGCTTCGTATTCATCGATTTGATCGATCAGCAACAGGGCCGTTTTCTGGGTCGGATTACTGGCGCAACCCGCGACAACTAAAATTGAAATCAGAATAAATATTTTCATGGCTATTGGTTTGCAATGTTGACTAACAGGCCTGTGCTTAACAATCTGAGTATCGAGGCGATTTGCTCGGTCGTAATGCCACCCCGGGTGAAGGCGCTCAATCCCTGCAATCCACTTGAAATGAATTGTTCATAAGCGATGGCCGCCAATTGAGACGCCTCGATCGAGCGTTGATGTTTCATCCTGGCAACATCGAGCCACAGAGCAATCTCCTGAGCTCGCAGCTCACCCTCCATCGAGAAATAGGCGGCCAACAGGCTCAACGCATTCTGAATCGCATCTCGGGCACTTTTGGTATCGCCTGTACAGGCCGGGTCATTGGTATTGTTAGCTGTACCTGCCAGGCAGTCGAGATTGCTGAACAGCGTGATAGATAAATCCTGGATCTTATATTTCTTAATATGGCCGCCGACACGCTTGCCGAATGATGTCTGTACATTGTGGAGCTCTTTAACCACGGCTATTAATTCCCGCATTAACGCAACTTCTCGCTGCAGGGTACGTAGTTCGTGCTGAAAGGTGGTAGCGGCCGCATTACGAAAATCGTCACGCAAGGTAGTGCGTATAGCCTGCAACTCCGATTCATCGGTTGACAGATAATTGACAAGGTCCCTGATCTTGCATGGTGATTTTTCACAGAGTGACTTGCCTGCAGTTTCGGAGAAAGCCCTGGAAAAATCCTGATTTAACTCTCGATCTTTCAATTGCTTAATCGCATCACCCAGGTTTATGTCATCCCCTAGCCGGTTCAGCTCCTCGATGGCGCCACCACCCAGCATTTCTTCGATCGTGGCTAACTTGACCAGGTCGAGGTGACTGGATTTACGCAGTAAATCGTTGACCGCGGCAAAGCGTTTACTCAACGGAGTGGGCTCACCCAGCAGCGTTGTAATCAGGATTTCAATATCATCGAGTTCCTTTTCTGCCTCGACGGTAGCGGTTCCAAGTTCATCCAAAACAGATTTGATACCTGAATTCGCCACACTTACCTCAAGCTTTTTATTCAATTTGTCGAGCAGTTCGCTTTTGATTTTCTTGATGACTTTTTTCTTTAATGCCCTGTCCTCGTTTATGGCATCTGGCAAAGCATCATCAGCGGCTTTTAATATTTGGTTGACCGCAAGCTGCGGCAGCGCTCTTAGATTACCGACATTCTTGAGTTGAGTCGTGATCTCGCCAAGCGCATTGTTAACGGTGCTCAGGATTTGCTGCCGCTGTTGCGGAAACGGGTCCAGCAGGGGAGTGAGCAGATTATCAATATCAGCTCGAACTTGATTCAGATTGTTCTGCTTGACCTGCTCCAGTTTGCGATCGAGCTCAGAAATCTTTTCTTCGGCTTGCGAAATAGCCAGACCAATGCTTGACGAGATTTCCAAACTTGCCGTTTCGATAACCGGCAGGTGTTCAATGGTCCGGGTTCTTAAGCTCTGGATATCGACGCTCAGTTGCTCAACTGTCGACTTTAGGTACACAATCTTCTCTTCGGTCGGCTGGTCAGAAAGTAAACCAACACCCAGGCTTGCCACGTCAACGCCGAAATTCGCCGCCTTGTCAATTGTCCAGCAGGAACCTCGCCCGCAAAGTTGCAGGTCCAGCCAGGTCAGTTTCTCGAGATTCTGAAGTTTGCCTTCAAAACGTTGTTCGGCGGATTTAGCGAGCGCAGCCTGTTCCACAGAATGCGACCGCTGTGCATTAGCCGATAAAGTTTGCCACAGATCCCGGGTGTTGGCGTCGTTGAAACTCTGCTCGGCAAGCATCGCCGCCTCTGCCAGTGCCGGGTCATGCAAATAAGTGTGGTTCAGACTGGCGCAGCCTGACAGTATAATCGAGTAAATGAGCGCGGCTATCGGTTTAGCGATACGGCATTCCATCCAAGACCCCTTTATTATCAGTTGAAAGTCCTTTTTATTCCTCCTGTTTATAGCGCTGATGTTAATTGATTGAATAAATTTTTACCATCTCAAATTGTGTCCTCAGGCGCTATCCGCGACGGTCACCGAAACCGGAAAGTGATCACTGAACCCCTCGGTGTTTACGTTCGCGGCGGCATCGCCCCTGGGAAGTCCAAATCGAATCGGCCCAAAATTGACTCGATGGTCGACCATTTGAGGAATTGCATCGATTTGAACGCTGTCCTCCAGAACCGAAAGCCCACCTTCACCCGTCAGTAACGATCGATTGGCTAATATCTGATCGAACAGGTTACCGTTACCGCGAAAATACAGGGTACCATCGATTACCCGTGTGTCGCCGCGATGATCAATCACCTGCTGACTTTGATAATTCCAGGCCAGGTTGTAAAACTTGGCCGACCGGGACCGTTCTACATCTCCCCGCTCCCGCCAGGCGTTGGCGTTATAGCGAAGAGACCTGTCGAACGGGTCATCATTGAAGTCGCCAAGGGCAATAATCGGAATGTCGTTTCCAAGTTCCTGGCGGATTCGTTGGTGCCAGTAACTCAGGGTTTCGCCCGCTGTTTCTCGAAAACCCTCTGATTCTATTGCACCGCCGCTTCTGGACGGCCAGTGGTTGCACATGATGACGAGTTGCTGGCCGCTATGCGCCTGAAAGGTAGCTTGCGTGATGTCTCGGGTCCCTGTGCGCCGGATAACGAAATGTGAAAAGACCGTTGCCGGATCAGCAGAGAAGGTATTCCGGTCGTATATGAACGCCGTATCGATGCCGCGGCGATCCCGGGTGCTATCGACGTGTACGACGTCATAGTTACGGGTCGGCAGGGTATTGTTTATTTCTGCTACCAAAGCATCCAGCACAAAACGGTTTTCAACCTCACAAACGCCCAGAATATCCGGGCCGGCACTATCGGCGAGCTGCGTAATTACGATGGCCAATTGTGAAATTTTTGTTTGAAATAATACCTCGCTCCATCCGCTGAGATCGGCTGCGATCGCCGTGGCAAGCCAGGGCTCACGGCCAGCGAAGTTTTCAGGGGCGAATAGATTTTCGAGATTCCAGAATCCGATGCGGTAGGTCATAAGCTTAATCCTCCTTGTTGCGTTAATATTCCCGGCCTTGTATGTATTACGGTTTACCAGTCAGAGCGACGCCTGATCATCAATGTTATTAGCAGCAAATAAAATAATAGCACTGTTCACGATCATGGCCCATGCAATTTTTGCAGTACATCGGATGGGACCGGGGTCAGGAATGTATCGACAATTGCGACACTAGATTTCTACATTAAAATAATTCTTGAATAAAGATATCATACACATTATATTTAACCATATGGTTAAATATAAGCAATTGGATAACACCTTTCATGCGCTCGCCGATTCCACCCGACGACATATTATCGGCATGCTGGTAGAGCAGAAAGAGCATCGTATCAAGGAGCTGGTCGAACCCTTTGATATGTCATTTGTGGCAGTCTCAAAGCACATCAAAGTGCTGGAAAAGGCCGGGCTGGTAAAGCGAACCCGTCGGGGACGCGAACACTATGTCGAGCTGAATACCCTGCCCTTGAAGCAGGCTCAGGACTGCATCCAGTTTTACCAGAATTTCTGGCTGGAACGTTTCGCTAAGCTGGAAAAGTTACTGACCAAAAACAAAATTGAAAAATACTAAGATCGCCACCCGTTTCGATATTCAATGCAATATTCAAATCTTATTTTAGGCTCCGATCGAACCCACCCAGACTCGAGGAATTAATCATGTCAGATGCCGAACTCAACACAGGATTAAAAGAACTGTCGATCAAACAAACCTTCGATGCCCCGATCGCTCGTTTATTCGCTTGTTTCACGCAACCCGAACTACTGGTTCAGTGGCATTCTCCCAGTGACGCCATGAGTATAGTTGCCGAGATTGAGCTGAAACCTGGCGGCAATTACCGCATCGGCATGACCGACACCGATGGCAAGTCACACGTCGCGACAGGTCAATATCAAGAGATCGAAGAACCCAACCGGTTGGTTTATAGCTGGCGCTGGGAAGGCAGCGACGGAGCAGACACCCTGGTCACGGTTCTATTCAAGGAAAAAGGCGACCAAACTGAGGTCGAACTGATTCACACCGGCTTTGGGGATCAGGATACGACCCGGCATCATTCACAAGGCTGGAGCGGAATATTCGTTCGCCTGGCGATACACCTGGACTAAAGATTCCGGAAATTACCGTTATTGATGGCATTGTCAACGGCAACTGAAAACTGACCCACTTTACTATAAAAACGGCAATGCAAAACTGGCCACGACAGGTCGCATCCAGTCGACCTGTCGGCGCACAGAATACCGGTGGATTCCGACGCCCCACCCTTTCATCGAACGGCCGGATTTGCCGCCCATATAATGGTGCAACAATTGATGTCCAAAACTGACGCCGACAACCGGGCGCGCGTTTGTGAGCCGTCACAATGAACTCTCCCAGCTTCTGCACCCAGGATGCATCCGAATGGGCGTCGGCGCTGCTACCGGTGATCAGGTAGCCGTCATACGCTCTAACATCATCTGGAAGTTGCTTTGCCCAGGCAGAATAGGTGGCGAACTTACACTCGTAGCTCATCGATCCAAACAGATTCAAAAACCAGCTATCGATATCTCCGAAATGTTTCCGTCGATCGTCCGCAATAATATCGGCGACAAGAATTGCCAGTCGAAATGGTTCATTTTTCAATGCCTTGGGTTCCTGTTGCATAATTATTACGCAGTTGTTTGTTCAATATCACGCAAGGTATTTGATTCTTTGAAAAAATAAAACCCTTAAGCTTGTAAAGTCATGCATAATTGTTTTGCCACAATTTATACCCCCTGGAGCAGGTGGCACTTAACCGGAATGCGAGAAAATTTGGCCATTAGCAGCCCCACCCGGAATATGGCTAATCGTGCTTCAGGTAAACCGGCTGGTTAGCTGGATCGCGTTTAACGGAGGCATCACATCGAATTCCTGCAATCAGTCAAGACCCGTGTCTTAGTTCCCAGCTTGTCTACCTGGCTTGTCGCCTGTGGCGGCGGTGGCGGTGGCGTGGATCAGGCAGCCGAATGCGGTTTTCCAACTCCGCGAGTAGCGGGTACCGCAGCCACCGATACGCTCGCCAATGCGCCCGGCAGGTGCGACATAGCGGATTATCTGTGGCTGCGCGATCCCAGTTTAGGCGAGGTAATCCAACGTCATGAGTTGTTCGAGTTCACGCCGCAAGTTTTAGAGCAGATAGCGCTTGCAGAAGGGCTTCCAATTCAACCCGTTTACGCCACTGCGGTTGAACGCATTACCTATAAAACCCAGGATCGGGGCAAGTTGATCGAAGCGACAGCGATGATCAAACTGTCGATCCGGTGATCGAGCGGGAAAGCTTTACCACGCTCTGCGATCAGGGCATGCCGATGCAGCTCCTCGAGTGTGCGGGTGCCGACCATGGTGATGCACCAAACTGGGGTATGGAAGAAATCCTGACATTTATCGACGCGCGTTTTGCCGAAGAACCGATAGATGCCAGCAAGCTGTGCCAGGCTAGCGTTGCGTCTGTTTGTAGCGGGACTCCCTGATCCAGGATTTTATCCGAAAATTGCAGGAGAATTTTAACCCGGCCATCCCGGGTGATTCAAAGCTGTGGGACCACCTGATAAGATCAGTGTCAACAATATCTGTTATCCGATGAAAGTGAATTATTCACTCTGCCGGGGTCTAGCCCGAACATTTCATAAACCTGCTCGCGCCCTTGCTTGACCTTTGTTTCCTCAGGAACCTTCCTCAGTCGGCCGGATCCATTGGTCCGACACTTCTTCGGAAAATCTCCTGAGAAAACAAAGTCCTGCGCAATCATCGCGGCAGTTCATGAAATCTCCGGGCTAGCAGAATTCATGTTATCCTCGCCCGGCAAAGCGGATAAAAATCAGGGGATAATCGACAATGATCAGGACTCGCAGGCTATTTCTATGTGCTCTCGGCACCGGTTTTATCGCGTTACCGTTGAGCACGATGACCCACCAGGGAATAGCGTTGGCGGCCGAGAAACTGGACCCGGAGGATCCCGCGGCTAAAGCGCTCGAGTATGTCCACGAATCCCCAAATCCAGCAAAACGTTGCGCAGGATGCCAACTTTATAAAGGTTCGGCAACTGCTAAATGGGGTCGTTGCGCTATATTTTCCGGGAAAAGGGTCAACGCCAGAGGCTGGTGTCAATCATGGAGTCCCTAGGATTTAAACCGGTAGTAAACCAGGGTTTACTCGTTTGTAAATCCTGGGATCGTGTTATCAGTGAACGGCTTCGGATGGTTTTTTTAGCACGGCGACAATTAAAGCCAGCCAGCCAAAAATAAAGGCGACCCCGCCCAGGGGTGTAATCGCACCGAGCCACTTGATGCCGCTAAACGCGAGTAGATAAAGGGATCCGCTAAACACGACTATACCCAGGATGAAAGCCATCGCGGCGATCTTTAACCAGCGTGGTGAAAAATGCGGGGTGGTTGAAATCACACCGACGATCAACAGCGCGATCGCATGGTATATCTGGTACCTGGCTGCAGTCTCGATGAGGCCCAAACTATAGGCATCCAGTACCAGTTTAAGTCCGTGTGCAGCAAAAGCACCTATGATTACCGCGAGCAATGCAAAACCTGCGCCCGCGACTAGAACCCATCGACTAATTTTCAAATCTTGCAAAGTGATCATTACTATTTAATTTGAGTGATTTACACGGTTGGACCGATGGTTACATTTTGAAGGTTTTAAAACCCAGGTAATTTAATAGTAACCGGGTTATTAATTGACGCGAAGGCCTGGCGTTCATAACAGACTCCAATCATTTCCGGGCAAAAAAGAAAAACCCCGGTTGACAAAGTCAATCGGGGTTTTAAATTTAATGCCTGGCAATGACCTACTTTCACATGGGGAGACCCCACACTATCATCGGC
>CAZAVY010000056.1:0-18812 GCA_964488685.1 uncultured Gammaproteobacteria bacterium | reverse complement strand
GACCCCCGCCGGACGGAAACTGACGGCATAACTCATCGGCACCTTCTTTGGAGTGGTAGGGTGCGCGTACGCTGACACGGTTGTTGCCTTCGCCCATGTCTACCAGCAGCGCATGCGCACGGTCCGGATTCCGCCTGGCGAGATCATTGCCCATCACGCCGACAATACGCCGCGCCCAGGACTCATTGGGCAACAGGTAAATCGCTCCCGCCGCAGATTCGGACTCCGCCCTCAGGCTTTGGGCGCAAACCATATCATCCCGGTACTGTGCCAGTAATTCGGCATATCCGGTTTCATTTTCGACGAACTCGACAGGATTTTGGTAAGGGTGAAGCAGTGCGAACAAATCTGCCGGATGGAACAATAAATCTTCGAGATCAAATCCGTAACCGTTGTAATTAAGGCAAATTCCTAATTGCCGCATCGTGTTGAGATCACCTTCCTTTGTTCCGATCGATTGAGCCAGTTCGCCGGCCTTCTGGTCGAAGTTATCGCCGTAGGTGCCGACCACGGCCCAGCACGCCTGCGCATTGTCCAGTAACCTGTTGATAATCAAACTGGTGCAGATGTCAGCGGATACATCGATATGACAATCGAGTAAATCATTCTCTGGAATATCTCCGGGATAATGGTGGTCGGCATAGAAAACACTGGCGCCTTTTGCCAACGCATCGAGTAGCGCGTCGCGATTGTTATCCAGCGACACATCGAGCACGGTAATTTCATCACCGGCAGCGACATCGATTCGTCGCAGCAGGTCGATTTCGCGCTTTAAACCGCTGACCCGCTGAGCCTCGCGCGGATATTGCAGGCGCAGTTGCTGTAACGCGCAGATACCGTCGGCATCGCCGTTGAAAATATCGTAGCAGGTCATGCGAAATCAGTTCGCATTGCAATAGATTCCGGCTCGTGGGCTGGAATGACAAAAATCGCGCATGGGTATTAGCTAGAACGGGATGTCGTCGAAACCGTCGTCCATCGGTGCGGTTTGGGGTTTTGTCGAACCGGATTGCGGCGACTCACCGGATTGGGATGACCCCTCGGATTCCATCGGCGCGCCACCGCCTCCGCCACGACCACCGAGCATCTGCATTTCGTTGGCGACGATTTCCGTGCTGTAGTGATCGTTACCGCTCTGGTCCTGCCACTTGCGGGTTTGAATGCGGCCTTCGAAATACGCCTGCGAGCCTTTCTTGAGATACTGCTGTGCGATTTCAGCGAGTTTGCCGAACATCACGATGCGGTGCCACTCGGTGCGCTCCTGGGCTTCACCGGTCGACTTGTCTTTCCAGGTTTCATTGGTCGCAACGCTGACATTGGCGACGGCGCTACCGTTTTGGGTATATCTGACCTCGGGGTCCTGCCCCAATGTTCCAACGATAATTGCTTTGTTTACACCTCTGGCCATACCACGCTCCGATAGTAATGTTTTTGGTCCGATGCGAATGACACTTAGTTAAACAGGTCATACCCGCGCAAGCGGGTATCTCACAACAATATAGGGTAATAATTAAAAAGAATCCCGCTTGCGCGGGAAGGACTCAATTTTTGTTGACTAAGTACCATTCGGATCCGATGCGAAAGTTGGTATTTTACTTGCACCTACTTCAATATGCGAGTGTGAATTTAACCGGGTTCGCTTTTCTGACCTGCGCTTTCGGAATCGGTGCGACGACCCAGCAATTCCATTTCATCGGCGACAATTTTAGTGCTGTAACGATCGTTGCCATTCTGGTCCTGCCATTTACTGGTTTCGATCCTGCCTTCGAAATAGGCCTGTGAGCCTTTTTTCAGATATTGTTGCGCAATTTCACCCAGCTTGCCGAACATTACGATGCGATGCCATTCGGTACGCTCGCGCGCCTCGCCGGTTTCCCGGTCTTTCCAGGATTCGTTGGTTGCAACGCTGATATTGACGACTGCGTTGCCATTTGCCGCATACCTGATTTCCGGGTCTTTACCTAAGGTACCGACGATAACGGCCTTGTTGATTCCCCTGCCCATATCATGCTCCCTGCAACAGTGTTGATGGTAGATGTCAGAGTCGGCGTCCCTGCCGAACATTCATCCCTGAAGACTAATTACTTGACAAGAATATCGCTCTTGTTGTTTTCATAAGTCGAATCTCCGATACCGCGCACAAACACGATTTCATCGGCCCGGTTAAACAGGCCATAGGCCTCTCGATAGTCGACAATTGCCTGCGCCTTGCTCATTCCAATACCGTTCAAGGCTTCGGCAATTTGCGTGGCGTTGGCAGTATTGATATTGACCGGAGCGGCCGAGGTGACGGTTGAGATTAAGATCGCAGCGAGCGCTGCTATAGTTGTGATGGTTTTCATGGTTACTCCTTGTAACTATTCAGTTCCAGTTGAATATTTTCCTTTGCCTAAAATTCCCTTAGGCCCCTTACAGACTGTCAGCCTGTAGGACACAGCATACGCATCTGGTTTTGAATTGCAACTCTTTTTATAATTTTGTTACCCTTGAGTCCAAAGAACTACTAGAAACCCTTTCTGAATCATAAACATACCTCCGTCATCCCCGCGTCTTTTATTATCATCCCCACGTCCTTATAATGATCATACCGCTTCCTTTATTATCATCCCAGCGTCCTTATAATTGTCATCCCCTCGGAAGCTGGGATCTTGCAATGGCGCCGTGATTTGGAGATTCCCGCTTGCGCGGGAATGACTCCAGTGGGTTGTGAGTAAGGTCGGCCTTCCCAACCCCGTTCACGTCCAAACGCCGGTGACCGAGGGTGGAATACATTTTTGCCCGTTAAATAATGTATTCCACTCTCCCCTGTAAACACTCCCTTCAGGCTTGAATGTCTGGAAGCAACAATTAACGGGTTATCAGCGCCTGCAGTTGCGTTTCATCGAATCCTTTATCGACCTTGAGGTAGGCTACGCGATCGATTTCATACACTGAAACTTCGTGTACGCCTTCGATACTGGACACTCGTTCGACAAACCGATTGAGTTGTTCCGCTTCGAGCTCTTTCAACGACACTATTTTCGATTTCAGATATTTCGGGGTTTTCATGCTCAAGGCCACCATAAACCAGGCGCACAGAATCCCGGCAAGCCAGGCAAACGTGGTCGCATAGTCACCCGAGGCAAGCAAAATGCCCCCCAGCAGGCCCCCCGTAAAGGCGCCGAGAAACTGCGCGCTCGAAAATAGCCCCATCGCTGTGCCCTTCATATCGGCCGGTGCAATTCGTACTACCGTCGCCGGCAGCATCGCCTCGAGAAAATTAAAGGCACTGAAAAACAGCACCAGCATTACAAACGCCGGCAGATAAGTGTTACTCCACGCCAGCCCGATTTCGGCCAGCACCAGCATCGACACCGCGAGCAGAAACACGGTGCGGGATTTTCGATATTTCTCGGCGACAACAATCATCGGTAACAGCAACACCAGCGACAGTGCAAACACCGGCAGGTAGGTCCGCCAATGTAGCGCCTCGTCAATTTGCAGACTCTGCTGCAATACCAGTGGAAACACGACGAATGTTGCCGCCAGCACCAGGTGCAACACGAACACGCCAAAACCCAGCTTGAGCAATTCAAGGTCGCGGATAATTCTACCGACATCCTGGATCGACAGCTGCGCGTCACGATGAAACTTCTGGCTGGGTGGATTCGGGGTGACGAATACAATCACCCCGATTCCGAGGATGGCGAGCCCGGCAGTCATCCAGAATAGCATTCGTAATCCGAACTCGGCTGCAATTACCGGCCCGATAACCATTGAAATCATGAAACTGGCCCCTATCGACATGCCGATAATGGCCATGATTCGAATTCGAACCTCCTCCCGGGTCAAATCCGCCGCCAGCGCCATGACCGCCGCTGCGATCGCTCCCAGGCCCTGCAGGGCGCGGCCGGCGATCACCTGGGTTATGGTCTGGGCTTCGGCGGCGACAATACTGCCGAGGCAAAATATCAATAATCCGGCGACGATCACGATCTTTCTCCCGAAACGATCTGACAGATAACCGAATGGCAGCTGGAACAATCCCTGGGTAAGCCCGTAGACGCCAATCGCAAGCCCGATCAATACCGGGGTTGTCCCGGAGTAATCATCGGCGTGCAGGCTGAAAACCGGCAGAATCATAAATAGCCCCAACATGCGCAAGGCATACACCAGTGCAAGGGAAAAGGCGGCTCTTTTTTCAGTTTCTAGCATCAAGCGGTGGCAAGTGGCATATCGGAAGGCGCGATTCTAGCGATTCACACCCGCGATGGGAACCGCCTTCGTCGAATTCTGTTATAGCGATGCGTCGCACCGCAGCGAGCGGCTTCCTCGGTTTCCCCTTAATAGTAAGGGACTACCTCGGGAGTAACAGAAGGCCGATTGAAATTTATGCCGAGCAGCAGTGCTCTTGTGTGGAAAGGTCAGGAGGGGGAACTTAGACGGGCAAAAACATTTCCGAAAGGTTATAATTTTCGGTTTGGCCTATCCGATCACTGATAATGGATTCAATCACAATTCGCGGTGCGCGCACCCATAATCTTAAAAATATCGACCTGATATTACCGCGCGACAAATTGATCGTGATTACCGGGCTTTCAGGTTCGGGCAAGTCTTCGCTCGCCTTTGACACCATCTTTGCCGAAGGTCAAAGACGCTACGTGGAATCGTTATCAACCTATGCGCGCCAGTTCCTGTCGGTCATGGAAAAGCCCGACATCGACCACATCGAAGGTCTGTCGCCGGCGATTTCAATCGAACAAAAGACGACTTCGCATAACCCGCGCTCTACCGTGGGTACCATCACCGAGATCTACGATTACCTGCGCCTGCTGTATGCCCGCGTCGGCACGCCGCGCTGCCCGACCCACGATCTGCCGCTCGAAGCCAGCACCGTAAGCCAGATGGTCGATCAGGTACTGGCGTTGCCCGAAGACGAGCGTTTGATGCTGCTGGCACCGGTGGTCAGCAACCGAAAAGGGGAGCATGTGCAGCTGTTCGACAGCTTGCAAAAACAGGGGTTTATTCGTGCCCGCGTCGATGGTGAACTGTGCGAACTCGACGATCCGCCCAAACTGGAGTTGCGCAAAAAACACAATATCGACGTGGTCGTGGATCGCTTCAAGGTGCGCCCGGATCTTAAACTGAGACTGGCCGAATCGCTTGAAACTGCTTTGCACCTGTCCGATGGCCTTGTCAAGATTACCGCTATCGATACCGATTCCGATTTCGGGGAAATCCGCTTTTCCGCCAATTTTGCCTGCCCCGAGTGCGGTTACTCGATCAGCGAGCTCGAACCACGGTTGTTTTCGTTCAACAGTCCGGTCGGCGCCTGCCCCGAATGCGACGGCCTCGGCACGATGCAGTTTTTCGACCCCAGGCTGGTGGTCAAATCACCCGAACTGAGTCTCGCAGGTGGGGCAATTCGCGGATGGGATCGGCGCAACGGGTATTACTTCCAGATGCTGCAATCGCTCGCCGCGCATTTCGACTTCGACGTGGAAATGCCCTTCGGTCAACTTGCAGCAAAGATACAGGACGTCATCCTCAACGGTTCACCGGAGGAGGTAAAATTCAGCTATCGCAACGAACGTGGGGATCTGCGGGTTCAGAAGCACCCGTTTGAAGGCATCTTACCGAATCTCAAGCGTCGCTATCGTGACACGGAATCCAGTATGGTGCGCGAAGAACTGGCCAAGTTCCTGTCCAACCAGGCCTGCCAGTCCTGTCATGGAGACCGACTCAATGAAGCCGCTCGGCATGTGTTCATTGCCAAGCGCAACCTCGCCAGCATTACGCGCCTGCCGATAGACGAGACCTTAAAGTTCTTCAATGAACTCGAGCTAAGCGGTAAAAGAGGGACTATCGCGGAAAAAATTACCAAGGAAATTCGCGAACGCCTGAGCTTCCTGGTCAACGTCGGTCTCGAATACCTTTCCCTGAGTCGCAGTGCCGAAACCCTTTCCGGAGGCGAGGCGCAACGCATCAGGTTGGCGAGTCAGATTGGCGCCGGACTGGTCGGCGTGATGTACATCCTCGACGAACCTTCGATCGGTTTGCACCAGCGCGATAACGACCGCCTGCTGAAAACGCTGACCTTTCTGCGCGACCTCGGCAACACGGTTATCGTGGTCGAACACGATGAGGATGCCATACAAGCGGCCGATTTTATCGTCGATATCGGCCCCGGCGCGGGTGTACACGGTGGTGAAATCGTTGCTACCGGCACTGCGCATGAAATCGCCGGTGTCGAGCATTCGGTTACCGGCCAGTATCTGTGCGGTAAACGCGCGATCGAAATTCCCAATCGCCGGACGACCGCCAATAACAAGAAATTCATTCGAATAAACGGCGCCGGCAGCAACAACCTGAAATCGGTTTCACTCGAGCTTCCGGTAGGCCTGTTTACCTGTATTACCGGGGTGTCGGGTTCCGGTAAGTCGACCCTGATCAATGAAACCCTTTACAAGCTGGCCGCGATCGAGATCTATGGCAGTAATCTCAGCGCCGGCAGTTACCAGAGTTTCAGTGGTTTCGATCAGTTCGACAAGGTAATCGATATCAATCAGAGCCCGATCGGACGTACCCCCCGCTCCAACCCGGCAACTTACACCGGGCTGTTTACCCCGATTCGTGAACTCTTTGCAGGCACCCAGGAGGCGCGCTCCCGTGGTTACAAGCCGGGTCGTTTCAGCTTCAACGTCAAGGGTGGACGCTGCGAAGCCTGCCAGGGCGACGGGGTTACCAAGGTGGAAATGCACTTTTTACCCGATGTCTACGTCACTTGCGACATCTGCAGGGGTAAACGCTATAACCGCGAGACCCTGGATATTACCTACAAAGGACGATCTATCCACCAGGTGCTGAAAATGACCGTCGAAGACGCGACCACATTCTTCAGCGCGATCCCGATAATCAAGCGCAAGCTCGACACTCTGATGGACGTTGGCCTGAGTTATATCACGCTGGGGCAGAACGCGACCACGCTCTCCGGAGGCGAAGCGCAACGCATCAAGCTCTCACGCGAACTCTCCAAGCGCGATACCGGCAAAACCCTTTACATACTCGACGAACCCACCACCGGTCTGCACTTTCACGATGTCGAGCAGTTGCTCGGAGTTTTGCATCGGCTGCGCGACCACGGTAATACGATCGCCGTAATCGAGCATAACATGCACGTCATCAAGACCGCTGACTGGATCATCGATCTCGGGCCCGAGGGTGGCGACAAGGGCGGTGAAATCATCGCCACCGGTTCCCCGGAACAGGTCGCCATGGTGAAGCGTTCTTATACCGGGCAATATCTAAAATCGATTCTAATGAGTATCGAATCCCAAAAGGAGTCAGCATGAGTAAAGCCATCACCTGCTTCAAGGCATACGATGCACGCGGCAAGGTGCCGGATGAGTTGAACGCCGATATCGCTTACCGGGTCGGGCGCGCGTTCGCGGAATTCATCAAACCGAAACAGGTCGCGGTCGGACGTGACGTGCGCCTGAGCAGTGATGCATTGTTTATTGCCTTGACCAGCGGCCTTACCGATAGCGGCGTCGATGTGCTCGATCTCGGACTATGTGGTACTGAACAGGTCTATTTTGCCGCCTTCCATCTCGAACTCGACGGCGGCATCATGATTACCGCGAGTCACAATCCGGTCGACTACAACGGTTTAAAATTTGTACGTGAATGTGCGAAACCCCTGAGCGCCGATAGCGGGCTGGAGGATATTCGCCGTATCGCCGAGGAAGAATCCTTTGGTGCAGCGCAACATCAGGGCAGTATCACTCCGACCGATCTGTCAGTCGACTACATCGATCATCTATTAGGATACCTTGGCGATCTTGATAGCCTGAAACCACTTAAGATAATTTCCAACCCGGGCAACGGCATGGCGGGACCGATTATCGACTTGCTCGAACGAAAGCTGCCCTTCGAATTCAACAAAATACAGCATGTTCCCGATGGAACCTTCCCCAACGGCATTCCCAATCCATTGTTACCCGAAGGTCGCGGTGTGACTATCGATGCCATCAAGCAACATGGCGCCGATCTCGGCGTCGCCTGGGACGGCGATTTTGATCGCTGCTTCCTGTTCGATCACAACGGTCGGTTCATCGAGGGCTACTACATCGTCGGCCTGCTCGGCGTGCAACTGTTGCAGCAAAGCCCGGGCGAGCGCATCGTGCATGACCCCAGGCTGACCTGGAATACCATCGAACTGGTTGAGGCCAGCAACGGGGAGGCGGTACAAAGCAAGTCCGGCCATGCTTTCATCAAGGAAACCATGCGTGACGTGAACGGGATTTACGGTGGCGAGATGAGTGCACACCATTACTTCCGCGATTTTGGTTACTGCGACAGCGGCATGATTCCCTGGCTATTGCTCAGCGCGATGATTTCCAGTCAAAATCGCCCGCTCGCCGACATGGTTGACGAGCGCATCAAGCGTTACCCGGTCAGCGGTGAAATCAATCTCAAGGTTCCCGATCCGGTAGCCGTGCTCGAACGGGTCGAGGCTCATTTTGCCGGTCTGGCCCATGAAGTCGACCGCACTGACGGCCTCGGCATGGATTTCGGCGAGTGGAGATTCAACTTACGCGCTTCCAACACCGAGCCACTGTTGCGCATGAACCTCGAGACCCGTGGTGACTACGAGATGATGGAACGCCGCCGCGACGAAGTCCTGAGTTTGATCGGCTAATTTCCTGACTCCTTGCAAATGGCTTTTGTATTAATTGTTCAATTCTCCAACACTGAACTGAATAATTTTATCCAACCGAGTCGGTATTATGCAAATGAGATTTGTGGGGATACCTCAGGGACAGATCTATTTTTGGTCATTGACTGGGCACCCCTTGCTATGAAGCCCGATGCGTAACCCGATCCGCTTACCGTCTCATCTATCAAAATCTTCGGGCTCAATATCCGGAACTTTAGACATTGCTTTAAAAAATTGCTGCTCATTTCCTTTTCTAGATCTGTTCAACAAATACTTCTCAGTCAATAGTGCAGACATTTTTTCTGCAACCGCGGAAGATATGAATTGATTTATAGAGATACCTTCTTTTTTAACCAGACTTTTTACTTCTTTATGCAGTGAATCAGGTATTCTCAAACTTAATGTACTCATCTTATATACCTCTCTTGTTCATAAACTCTTGAGGAGTAACAACTTTCACGCCAAATTTCTCACTCCCATTAAAATCTTTTTTATTGAATGTGAGAATGTATTTGCTTTGGGACTCGACAGCTACCTCAAGAACCAAATCATCTTTTGGGTCATTTAAAAATGGTCTCCACAAGTAGAAAATTTCTCGAATGTTTGACTGACTTAGAACATAATCAAGGATTGAATCGATATCTTCCAGGCTTAAATTACCTGATAAGCCTTCCCTTTTCGCTACTGACTCATATTCTATAAATAGCGGAACTGAAATATTTGGAATAAATAGTTTATCCGGCAATGCAAGCAATAACTTGTGTGACGCTCCTCTCCTGGATTTCATCGCTGAAATGATTACATTCGTGTCAATGACGACATTCATATTGTGGTATTATATACGATACCACTATTGTTGCAAGGCATCGACTTTTCAGCACCCTTGCTTAAGCTATGGGTAAGGAAATCGGGTCTGGAGATTCGGTGTCAGGTCTTGAATCTTGATATTCGGATTCAACTGTTGCCTTTTGCGTCAAATATCCTCAATCTTCAAATCCCTATGTCTATGCACCACGGCCAGCACGAAATACCCTGGCTCTTGATCTGATAGGAAATCTGGTGAGTAGAGGGGATAGCTCTCGGACTTTTGAGATGAAATCCTGGACTTAATCGGCTAAAAGGGAAATAAATGTGACGGGGTTCGCAAAAAAGTAGCCAGTTGGGTAAAATGGCCGGAGATTCACATCCGTTCTGAGAGATCGAAATGAGTTCTATCCTCTTTGCAATCGTTATATTGAGCATGTTGGTAGCTATAATTGTGCTTTTTTTCAAGCCTTATAAGTATGGCGAGAAAACCCATCGATTTAAGAAAATTGGAACCGCCTCCAATAACAAGGACGCGGCATCTGATACCCGGTGGCGTTCAGTCAAAATACGCCCAGGGTTAATCTCCTGCGATGGGGTCGCAGAAATGGAAGGGCAGGTGTACCTGTCAAGTGAAGCCCCCACCCTGCCGCTTGGAAACTGCGGCGAAAAAGAATGCCGCTGCCACTACATCTACCTCGAAGATCGACGCAGTGGTAGCGATCGTCGCATTGAACTTGGCAGGATGGGCGAATTCTTTCCGAGTTACGAGCAAGAAAGGCGTCTGGATCCAGGGCGCCGGCTCGCCGACGTGGCCGTTTAACCCTGCATTCAATACTTAAACCCTTAGCCGGGCCTGCGAACATTTTGGACACAAATAAGCCAGCTTATTTGCTGGCTTTTTCAACATCTAAGTAAGACCTGATGACTCGTCGTCGTAATCCGCATCGGGGCGATCGACCAGTTCGACATAAGCCATCGGTGCTTTGTCGCCCGGACGAAAGCCGCACTTCAGAATACGCATGTAACCTCCGGGACGATCCTTGTAACGCGGACCCAGGTCGGCGAACAACTTGCCCACCGCAGCCTTGTCACGAACTCGACTGAACGCGACCCGCCGGTTGGAGACGCTGTCTTCCTTGGCCAGTGTGATCAATGGCTCGGCAACGCGGCGTAATTCCTTGGCCTTGGGCAAGGTCGTCCGGATCACTTCATGATCGAACAATGAAGCCGCCATGTTTCTGAACATCGCCTTGCGATGTGAACTGTTGCGGTTGAGCTGTCGCCCGCTATTACGATGTCGCATCGTCTAAACCCTCTTAACTCGCTAACTTGCTGTCGTTTTCGATGCTGGCGGGCGGCCAGTTTTCGAGCCGCATACCCAACGACAGGCTATACGACGCCAGTACGTCCTTGATTTCAGTCAGCGACTTCTTACCCAGGTTCGGGGTTTTCAGCAATTCGACTTCGGTGCGTTGAATCAAATCGCCGATATAGTATATATTTTCTGCCTTCAAACAGTTGGCCGAGCGTACCGTCAGTTCGAGGTCGTCGACCGGACGCAGCAGAATAGGATCGATATTCGATTCCGGTTCATCTTCGACTTCCTCGTCCGAACCTTCGAGATTGACGAATACGGACAGTTGATCTTTGAGGATGCTGCCGGCAATACGTATCGCTTCTTCCGGATCGATGGTTCCGTTGGTTTCAATATCGATTATCAACTTGTCGAGGTCGGTGCGCTGCTCTACCCGCGCCGCTTCCACGCTATACGCGATTTTACGGACCGGTGAGAACGAGGCATCCAGCTGAAGATGACCTAGTGCGGCGTCTTCTTCCGAGATCTGGCGCATATTGGCCGGCTGGTAACCGCGGCCCTTGACGACGTGTAGCGACATTTCCAAAGTAACAGCCTTGGTCAATGTAGCGATAACATAATCAGGATCGACAACTTCGATGTCGTGATCCAGCTGGATATCACCCGCGGTAACGAGGCCTGGACCCTTCTTGGAAATGGTCAGCGTCGCTTCATCTTTGGCATGCATCACCAGACCCACACCTTTCAGGTTAAGCAGGATATCGATAACGTCTTCCTGAACGCCATCTATTGTGGTGTATTCGTGCAGCACGCCCTCGATGCGGCAATCCACGATTGCACAACCACGCACCGAAGACAAAAGGATCCGTCTCAGCGCATTACCGAGGGTATGACCGAAACCGCGTTCCAGCGGTTCGATTGAAACTTTCGCATGGTAAGTCTGCTGCTCTTCGACTTTAACATGCTTCGGCTTCAGTAAATCAGAGTATATTTTAGACATAAATAACCCGCTAATTATTTGGAGTAAAGTTCAACTACGAGTTGCTCGTTGATATCGGGCGGCAATTCGCTGCGCTCAGGCAGCGCCTTGAAAGTGCCTTCGAACCTGGTCTGGTTAACCTCGACCCAGTCAGGAAAACCGATCTGTTCCGCCAACGCCAGTGCCTCGGCGATACGCGCCTGCTTGCGTGATTTCTCCCGCACACTGACGATATCGGCGGCACTTACCACGTACGAGGGAATATTAACGATTTTGCCGTTTACCTGAATCGACTTGTGATTAACCAGTTGCCTGGCTTCAGCCCGGGTGGAACCAAAACCCATGCGATAGACCACATTGTCGAGTCGGCATTCCAGTAGCTGCAACAGGTTTTCACCGGTCGAGCCCTTCAATCGCGAGGCTTCCTTGTAGTAATTGCGAAACTGGCGCTCGAGAATGCCGTAAATACGCCGCAGTTTCTGCTTTTCACGCAGTTGCAAACCGTAGTCAGACTGGCGTGGCTTACGCGTACCCGCACCGTGCATGCCGGGAGGGTTATCGATCTTGCACTTGGTATCGACCGCACGGCGCGATGATTTCAAACTCAGATCCGCGCCTTCACGACGCATCAGTTTACATTTGGGTCCGATGTATTTTGCCATTATATTTTCTGCCTAAACACGACGTTTTTTAGGAGGGCGACAACCGTTATGCGGTATCGGGGTAACATCATCGATGCGAGAAATTTTTAACCCGATTGCATTCAGGGCGCGAACCGCTGAATCTCGTCCGGGTCCCGGTCCTTTGACCATAACCTCTAGATTTTTCATACCCATTTCCTGGGCCGCCTGGCCTGCGCGCTCGGCCGCTACCTGCGCGGCGAACGGCGTCGATTTACGCGAACCCCGAAAACCCGAACCACCCGCGGTTGCCCAGGTCAAAGTATTGCCCTGACGATCGCAAATGGTGATGATGGTATTGTTAAAGGTCGCGTGTATATGCGCCACGCCGTCAGAAACGACGCGCTTGGTTTTTTTCCTGGTACGTGATTTATCAACCATTGATGTTACCTGTTCTATTGGCCTGTTAGTCCCGGCTTTATCGCTTCAGCGGGCGCCGCGGTCCCTTACGAGTGCGTGCATTAGTCTTGGTACGCTGCCCGCGCACCGGCAAGCCACGGCGATGTCGAATACCCCGGTTGGTACCCAAATCCATCAAGCGCTTGATATTCATCGAAATTTCACGCCGTAAATCGCCTTCGGTTGTATAGCCATCGATCCTGGAACGAATTTTTTCGAGTTGCTCTTCGTTTAATTCACGAACCTTGGTCTCGGGGGCGATGCCGCTGGCGCTACAGATTTCAGCGGAACGCGTCGCGCCAATGCCAAAAATTGATCGCAAAGCAATCACTGTATGCTTGTTATCCGGTATATTTACACCTGCAATACGAGCCATAAAAAATCGTTCTCCTAAGCCGTTAGGCCAAAATGGGCGCAGATTTTAGCTGTCGATCGCCCAAAATTCAATATATCAATCAACCCTGGCGCTGCTTGTGACGCGGATCTTTACAAATCACGCGCACCGAGCCGTTGCGCCGAATTACCTTGCAGTTCTTGCACATTTTCTTAACTGAAGCTCTTACCTTCATACCTTACCTTATTCCCGGGAACTAGCGCACTACGCCGGCGCCGCCGTACCCCTTAAAATTCGACTTTTTCATCAACCCATCGTACTGATGACTCATCAGATGCGCCTGCACCTGTGACATGAAGTCCATCGTTACGACAACGATAATCAACAACGATGTACCGCCGAAATAAAATGGCACATTCCAGAACAATATTAAAAATTCCGGCAGCAAACATACTCCGGTGATATACATCGCCCCCACCATTGTCAGGCGAGACATGACCCCGTCGATATAGATCGCGGTCTGGTTACCCGGACGAATACCCGGCACAAAGGCGCCGGATTTCTTCAGGTTCTCCGCGGTTTCTTTTGAATTGAACACCAACGCGGTATAGAAAAAACAAAAGAATATGATCGCCGCCGCGTAAAACATGACGTACAACGGCTGCCCGGGAGACAGGGTCGCTGAGATATCCTGTAGCCATCGCATTCCTTCCGCCTGGCCAAACCAGCTGCCCAGCGTCGCCGGAAACAGGATGATGCTGGAAGCGAAGATCGGCGGGATAACGCCCGCCATGTTCAATTTCAGCGGCAAATGGCTGCTTTGCGCCGCATACATTTTGCGACCCTGCTGGCGTTTGGCATAGTTCACCGTGATACGGCGCTGCCCGCGTTCAACGAAAACAACAAAATAAGTAACCCCCAGCACGCCCACAAACAGGGCCAGAATGACCAGCGAATTCAGTTCACCCGTTCGTACCAGTTCGAAAGTGCCACCGATTGCGGATGGTAACCCGGCGACAATCCCGGCAAAAATCAAAACCGAAATACCATTTCCTATGCCGCGTTCGGTGATTTGTTCACCAAGCCACATCAGGAACATGGTGCCGGTCACCAGTGTAACCGCAGCCGTAAACACGAAGGACGGACCCGGGTTGACGACCAGTGCGGCACCGCCGCCACCGCTTTGCCCCGACAACGCGATCGAGATGCCAATCGACTGAAAGGAGGCCAGAACGACCGTTCCATAACGCGTGTATTGCGTAATCTTGCGTCTGCCCGACTCGCCTTCTTTTTTGAGCTGCTGCAGCATCGGTACCGACACCGTCAGTAATTGCATGATAATCGAGGCCGAAATATACGGCATGACACCGAGCGCGAATATCGACATGCGCTCCAGCGCTCCACCCGAGAACATGTTGAACATTCCGAGGATGCCGGTGCGCTGCTGCTCGAAAAGCTCGCGCATTACATTCAGGTCGATTCCAGGGACCGGGATAAAAGTACCGATTCGGAATACGATCAATGCAGCGATCACAAAGAAGATTCGCTTGCGCAATTCACTCAAGGAGCCTCCCGAGAGGCTACCCGCTAACTGTTGTGCGGAAGGACTGGCCACGATTCGCCTAGGCTACCTTGCCGCCAGCTGATTCGATCGCCGCACGCGCACCTTTGGTGACGCCAACGGTTTCATCAAAGCTGACTTTACGTTTGAGTTCGCCCGACAGGATGACCTTGACTTTTCGAGTCTGGAGCGGGACCAGGTTGGCTTCGACCAGCACCTTCAGGCTAATCGCATCGAGACCCGAAGTTTCGATCTCTCCGAGGCGAACTTCGGTGGAGTAACGACCCTTGCGCGAGGTGAATCCAAATTTGGGCAACCGCATTTGCAAGGGCATTTGTCCGCCTTCGAATCCTGCACGCACCCCACCACCAGAACGCGATTTCTGACCATTGTGGCCTCGCCCCGCGGTTTTTCCCGAGCCGCAACCGATTCCACGACCCACGCGCTTGGGTGCTTTGGTTGAACCCTTGGCAGGTTTTAAACTATTCAGATGCATCATACTTCCTCGACGTTCAGCATATACCGGACCTTGTTGATCATACCCCGGTTTTCCGGAGTATCGATCACCTGCACCGTCTGGTGCATACGCCGCAGACCCAGGCCTGATACGCAAGCCCTGTGTGAAGCCAGACGGCCGTTCTTGCTACGCACCAGGGTGACACATAGTTTTTTGACAGCGGAATCAGACTTTGGTGCCGTAGCCCTGGGCGTAGATTTTTCGGCAACAGTACCGGCTTCGACCCTGGTTGTGTCTTTTTTGACCGCAACCTTCTTCACCGCGCTTTTGCTGGCAGCTACTTTCTTGACCGCGGCCTTTTTGGTCGACGCCTTCTTGACCGCGGTCTTTTTGGTCGATGCTTTCTTGACCGCGGTCTTTTTGGTCGATGCTTTCTTGACCGCGGTCTTTTTGGCGGCGTCCTTAACTGTCTTTGTTTCGTCAACCATCACATCAACCCAAAATTTCTTCGACAGTTTTACCACGTTTAGCAGCAATATCTTGTGGCGATTTCATATTTTGCAAGCCGCTGATAGTCGCACGCACCAGGTTAATCGGGTTGCGCGAGCCATTACACTTGGCCAGCACGTTATGAACACCAACGGCTTCAAAAACGGCACGCATTGCGCCACCGGCAATAACTCCGGTACCTTCTGATGCAGGTTGCATATACACCTTGGCGGCACCGTGGCGCGCATTCAGCGGATACTGCAAAGTACCGTTGGTAATCGAAACGGTGATCAGGTTGGCACGGGCCTTTTCCATTGCCTTTTGAATGGCCAATGGCACTTCGCGCGCCTTGCCGTATCCAAAACCAACCTTACCGTTACCGTCACCGACCACGGTGAGCGCGGTAAAACCAAATTGACGCCCGCCTTTGACAACCTTGGCCACGCGATTAACCGCGACCAGCTTTTCCATCAAATCGTCGCCAGCCTGTGAATTTCTGGGTTCTGCCATAAGATTCTCCCGCTCAGGCGCGCTTAAAATTTCAAACCATTTTCACGAGCGGAATCAGCTAACGCCTTGACTCTGCCGTGATACTTAAAACCGGAGCGATCAAACGCGACCATCTCGACACCCGCCGATTTCGCCTTTTCGGCAATCACCTTACCCACTGCAACCGCGGCGTCGATGTTGCCCGGGTACTTGATCGCCTTTTTAACATCGGCCGACAGGGTCGATGCCGAGGCAATCACTTTTCCGGTCTCACCGGAGAAAACCTGTGCATAGGTGTGTCGCGGAGTACGATGCACACACAAACGATTCACGGCCAACGAGGCAATCTTGGCACGCACTCGACGCGAACGTCTGGTTCGGGATTGTTTCTTATCCATAATCTGCCTACTTTTTCTTCGCTTCTTTTCTGACAATCTGTTCGTCGAAATATCTGATACCCTTGCCCTTGTAAGGCTCAGGTGGCCTGTAAGCGCGAATTTCCGCGCATACCTGGCCTACTTTTTGTTTATCGCAACCGCGCACAACTATTTCGGTTGCTATCGGAGTTTCAATTTCGATACCCTCGGGTACCTGATAAACAATTGGATGCGACAATCCCAGTGACAGGCTGAGTCGCTTACCCTGTGCCTGGGCGCGGTAACCGACGCCGACCAGTTGCATTTTCTTTTCGAAGCCATTGGTAACACCTTCGACAATATTATTCACGATCGAACGCATGGTTCCAGCTACCGCGATTGAAGACTGGCGCGCATCCTTAGGCGACAAGGTCACCCGGTTATCTTGCTGGGTCAGCTTGACCGCACTGTGCAAAACCACCGACAGAAATCCCTTCGGGCCTTTAGCGGATACTTCGTTGCCGTTGACGCTTAACTCTACGCCACCAGGCAATTCGATTGGCTTTTTCGCTATTCTGGACATTCGATTTACCTAAACCACCGAACAGATGACTTCACCACCGAAACCCGCAGCGCGTGCCTGGGCGTCAGTCATCACCCCTTTCGAGGTCGAAATGATGGCGATACCGAGGCCACCATTGATCGATGGCAAATCATCTTTCGCTTTGAAAATTCGCAAACCGGGGCGACTGATACGCCTCATTTTCTCGATTACCGGCTTGCCCTGGTAATACTTCAATTCGATAGTCAGCTGCTTCAGACTTTCATCCGAAACCTTGTAGTCCATGATATAACCTTCGTCTTTAAGCACAGCCGCTATTCTGGACTTCTGCTTCGAGGCGGGCATTATCACACTAACCTTATTCGCATTTTGCGCATTGCGCACGCGAGTCAGCATATCTGCGATTGGATCTTGTAAGCTCATCTCTGTCCTCTTACCAGCTTGCCTTGACCAGGCCCGGAATATCGCCACGCATTGCAGCTTCCCGGATCTTGTTTCGGCACAGCCCGAATTTACGGTAAACACCATGAGGTCTTCCGGTGACACGACAACGGTTTTGTCTGCGTACCGCGGATGAATCACGCGGCAATTTCTGCAGTTCCTCGACCGCGGCCATCTTTTCGTCATAGGTAACTTCGCGACCTAAGATAGTCGCTTTCAACTCGCTGCGTTTCTGCGCGTATTTCGCCACCAGGCGACTTCGCTTGAGTTCACGCTGTATCATGGAATTTTTTGCCATCTTCTGGTTTAACCTCTGAAAGGAAACTGAAAAGCCGCCAATAGGGCGCGCCCTTCATCGTCGCTACGGGCCGTGGTGGTAATGCTGATATTGAGACCTCGCAGCTTGTCAATCTTGTCATAATCGATTTCGGGGAATGCGATCTGTTCGTTCATGCCCATGTTGTAATTTCCCTGTCCATCAAATGCCTTTGCACTGAGACCGCGAAAATCACGAATCCGCGGAATTGAAAAGTTGACCAGACGATCCAGGAATTCATACATCTTGTCGCGACGCAGTGTCACCTTGCAACCGATAGGCATGTCTTCGCGTATCTTGAAACCCGCGATCGCTTTCCTTGCCAGGGTTACTACCGGCTTTTGTCCAGCGATCAAAGTCAGATCTGCAACCGCATGGTCGATAATCTTCTTGTCCTGCGAGGCTTCACCGACGCCCATGTTGAGCGTAATCTTGGTGATACGCGGAATTTCCATGGGTGACTTGTAGGAAAATTGCGTTTGCAGGTCTTTCGCCACAGTGTCCCGGTAATGTTGTTCTAATCTGGTCATTGCCTATTCCTAAATATCCACGACTTCGCCGTTAGACTTGAAGTAACGGACCTTACGATCATCTTCCAGGGTTTTGAACCCAACCCGATCACCTTTCTGGGAGTGTGGGTTGAACAGCATTACGTTGGAAATCTGAATCGGTGATTCCTGATCGATTATGCCACCGGCATCACCGCTGCGCGGATTACCCTTTACATGCTTCTTGACCATGTTGACATTTTCGACCAGCAGGCGATTATCATCGACTCGCTTCAAGACATTGCCGCGCTGACCTTTGCTACGCCCCGCGATCACAATAACTTCGTCACCTTTTTTAATCTTTTGCATAACTCGAATCCAGCTAGCCCGGAAATTTCATAAATCTGCGCAAAGATCGCGCAGGCCATTGTTTTCATAAAG
>CAZAVY010000055.1:0-18978 GCA_964488685.1 uncultured Gammaproteobacteria bacterium | reverse complement strand
ACCAGTGCTGCGGCTACCATTTCCGTTGATCCGATTACATCCGATGATGTCGTCAATGCCGCTGAGTCCGGCGGTTCGATAAACGTCACGGGTTCTGTCGGAGGCGATGCTTCGCCTGGTGACACGGTCAGTTTTGATGTTAACGGTACCACTTACTCCGGTACGGTCGGCGCGGGTAACACTTTCTCAATTGCAGTCGCCGGCGCAGACCTCGCCGCTGTTAACAGCTTCGATGTATCGGTTAGTGGATCAGATGCTGCTGGCAACCCTTTCAGCGCGACGGCCACTTCGACACATACCATCGATCTGGTTGCGAGTGCGACGATCTCTGTCGATAATATTACAGCCGATGATATCGTAGACGCATCCGAAGCCGGAACCCCGATCAATGTCACCGGTAGCGTCGGAGGCGACGCAGCACCGGGCGACACTGTGAGTTTTACCATTAATGGTACTGCTTACTCTGGCATAGTGAGTGCAGGTAATTTGTTCAGCATATCCGTGGCGGGTGCAGACCTCGCAGCGGATTCAAGCTTTGATGCAACCGTCACTGGCAACGATGGCGCGGGTAATCCGTTTAGCGCAAGCACGACTTCCACACATAGTGTTAACACACCACCTTCAATTACTGTAACCGCGGTCGATGTCACTGAGGAATCGGTTGCTGTCGGACAGACCATCGCCTCTTTTATGGCGAGTGATCCACAGTCCGACCCGCTGACTTTCCAGATTCTAAACAACTCCAATGGTTATCTGGCATTGAGCGGTAGCAACGTCGTTTTGACCGCTGCTGGCGTTGCCGCGATCAATAACGATGTTCTTAACCTGGCATCTCTGACTATAACCGTCGAAGCCAGCGACAGCTTTCATACGGTATCCGATGCAGACACCAGTAATATCACTCGCGTAAACGAGGCTCCGGTTACCGCAACCGACACCTATACGATTGCCGAGGGCGGAATTCTGAGTATCGGTGCGATCTCCGGAGTTTTGAACAACGATTCAGATCCCGAGGGTAGCCCGATTAACGTCTCTCAATATGCGACTGATAACTCTGGTACAGGCGCCGTTACCGTTGACGGAATAACCACCATAGCCACCGCTCTCGGTGGTACCGTAGTCATTAACGCGGATGGCTCCTTCACTTACACCGCGCCAGCATCGCTGGACCATAGCAGTAGCAACTCTCTGACCGATAGTTTTGCCTACATCGCTACCGACGGCAGCCTTGATTCAGGCTGGACCACGGTCAATATCGATGTATCGGATACGGTGCCCGTCGCAGTTAACGATGCCGACAGTGTCGGTTATGGTGGCACCATCTATGGCAACGTAATAACCGGTGCCGGTGGTAGTGGGACCGATAATATTGGCGCCGATGGTCCGGGCACGCTGGTTTCGGTTACCTACGGTGGGACGACTTACAACAGTTTCGATGGTTCGGGCAATCTCACCATCAACGCAACAAACGGAATTCTGACGATCAACCAGAATGGTTCTTACAGCTACGCCTCAAGTGTTTTGATTTCGACTCCTGTACCTGACGACATTTTCAGTTACGTGGTCCAGGATTCGGACGGCGATACCGCCAATGCCGATTTGTCCGTTACCCATGACAATATCAACGCGGCAATTGCAGATACCGCAACTGTCTATGAGTCAGGCCTCGCGGCAGGCACCCAGGCAGACACGGACCTTGAGATAGTTACCGGTAACCTACTCGACAACGATACCGGTATCGGTGCCAACACCGTCATCACCCAATTAACTTTTGGCGCGACAACAGCGACTCCGACAGGCGGTGTCATCACCATTAACAGCACTTACGGTACCTTGATCGTCTATACTCAGGATAGTGGCCCCAACCGTGCCGGTGACTATGAATATACATTGACCAGTGCCAGTTTCGGCGACACTGTTGTAGAGAATTTCAGTTACGACATTCAGGATACGGTTACCAGTCAGACGAGTTCAAATAGTTTTGACATATCGATTGTCGACGACGCACCGGCAGGCAACGATATCGTGCAAAACCTGACCTCGACTGCCGACCCGATGGACTACAACCTTTCATTGGTTATCGATATTTCGGGTAGTATGAATAATACGACAGGAACGGGACAGACTCGCCTTGAAGTTGCTAAGGAATCGCTCGAAGCATTGATTCGGGAAGTCGACGATCTAGGTAATGTAAATGTCCAGATAGTTGCGTTTTCCTCCTCCATCAGTACTTCCGGCTGGTTCCTCGACGACATTTACGGTGCGCTGGATTATATCAACTCCCTGACCGCGGGCGGCGGCACATATTACGACGACGCCCTCAACGCAGTGATTAATTCAACCCCTCCCCCGGCGGCTGATCAGTCGTTAATATATTTTGTCTCAGACGGCCAATCCAGCAACAACCATGGCGTCGACAACACCGTTACCTATACCACAAACGGTGGTACCACATTGAATGGTCAGGCCGCATGGGAGGCTTATGTCGATGAAAACGCCGATATCGCGTTTGGCATCGGCATCGGTTCAGCCAGCCTGGCGGAACTGCAACAGGTTGCACATCCACTGGTCAACGGCAACGACGATTACGCCATAACCGTCAGCGATCCGAATGAATTAACAGTTACATTGCTCGAAACCCTTACCAACAATGTTATCAGCGGATCACTGGATGTGCTCGGCGCCAATGGCGCAGCAGGCTTCGTGATCGGCGCTGATGGTGGATATATTTCCGCGATAACCGTCGATGGCACTACCTATACCTACGATCCGTTGGCTGGCGACCCGGTGAATCTCAATGTCACGACCACCCTTGGTGGCGTATTGGACATCAATTTCGATACCGGAGAATACTCTTACACGCTGAATGTCGGTCAATCGATTTTAGGCAACAGTGAGATTTTCCCGGTTACCGTTATCGATTACGATGGCGACAGTTTGACCGCCAACATCCAGTTTGATATCAATTATCAACCTGCGCTCGATGCCAATCGAGATATTATTATCACCAACATAAGTGATGGTACTCCGATATCGCTGTCTGAATCCGCGCTGTTACACAATGATCGCGCACCTGCCGGGTCAAGCATATCAGCGTCTGGCAACGCCAACGGCGGAACCGTCAACGGAACAAGCTCGATCGTATTCGATCCGGATGCTGCGGCAGTTGTGCTTGCGGAAAGCGATTTTGAAACCGTTGCGCAAGCCTCGACCATAACCGATCGCGGGGAAACCAGCGCTCAGAACAACTCTGCGGCAAGCGCAACGAACTTCAGCGATCGCTCGCTGTTCAGTTCAAACGACGGTAATCTCAGTGGCGTCAACGTCAATGGTTACAGCGCTGCATACCTGGGTAATGTTTACGCCGGAGGCGATCAGGACTGGCTCGAAGTAACCCTCGCAAAAGGTGAAAATATCTGGCTCGATGTCGATAACGGCGCACTGTTAGTAAATGCGTCTATCTACGATAACAACGGCAACCTGATCACCACGGTCAGCAACAATGCGGGCGGTCCCTGGGGTGGTTACACCGCTACCAGTGCGGGCACCTATTACATCGTGATCGAGGGTCAAAATTCAGGTGACAGCGGCAACTACGATCTCTTTATGACCATCAATGCCACAAATGCAGACTATAGCGTGTCACCCCTTGGCAGTTTCGACTACACGCTGGACAATGGTGCCGGAGTTCAGGATTCAACATCAGCCGTGGTTCAGGCGGTTTCAGGTAATACTATTACTGGCGGTGACGATTCTGAAATTCTCGTTTCCGGAAGTGGAGCCGATACACTGGTTGCAAATGCCGGCGATGACGTACTGATTGGCGCACAGGGCAATGACAATCTGCAAGGTGGCGCCGGTGATGATTTATTGATTGGCGGTAGTGGTGATGACAGCCTTGTAGGTGGGGCCGGCATCGATATATTCGCGCTCGAAGCAGGCGACGAAGGCAGCATTGGAACCCCTGCGATCGATACCATTTCTGATTTCACTGCGGGGGTCGGCGGCGACGTGCTCGATCTGTCAGATATGCTGCAAGGCGAAGACCTCGCGTCGCTCGATGGCTACCTGAACTTCAGTTATGACGGCGTCAGCGGCAATTCCACGATAAGCATTGATACCGATGGCAGCGCAGGCACATTCGAAACCAGCCAGCAAATCGTTCTAAGCGGTGTTGATATTACTGGCAACGGCACCTTGAGTGACCAGCAAATCCTGGATAACCTGCTCAACAACGGTAACCTGATCATCGATCAGTAACACGACCTCTGAATACCAGGCCAGGGATGGCTGATAGTATTTCAGGCTAGCCCGCATTCAAACCAGCTTTGCAAGTAAATATATTTCCCTATGGTTTGTAGGTATGGGGTATGTGGGTTGCGTTGGGCCTGTCGGATTGACAGACACTGCAACTTATTTCAAACCCGTTGCCAAACTTTGATTGTATAGCTTTTCCCGCCTTAAGGAATATCATTGCGGCAGGTTTGCAGCGAGCACCCTGCGCACGTTGTCGCCTATCACCTTGCGAACACCTTCTTCAGATAAGCCTGCCGCAAGTAGAGACTCGGTTAACATTGGCAGACCGGTGGTATCGAAAGATGTTGTTACATTGCCGTCGAAATCCGATCCAAGCCCTATATGATCTATCCCCGCGACTTTAATTGCATAGAGTATTGCGGAAACAATGTCTTGTAAACTTGCGTTGCAGACGGCTCCCTTCCAGTATCCGATACCTATCACACCTTTGTTTTTAGCGATAGCACGTAACTGGGTATCAGATAAATTTCGAGAACCGGGACAGGTACCCTTTACCCCTCCGTGGGATACGACTACCGGTTTTGTTGCTAGATCAAGGGCGTCCTTGAAAGCGGTTGCTGAGGCATGTGCCAGGTCTATCGTTATTCCCAGTGCTTCCATTCGAGGAACAAGATTGCGCCCGAGTTCGGTAAGCCCGTATTTTTCAACTCCGTGGGCCGAACCAGCGATTTCATTGTCGAAGTGATGGGCCAACCCCATCATTCGAAAACCTGCCGAATGAAGCTCAAGCAGCGCATCTGCTTCGCCTTCGAGCGCGTGCAAGCCTTCCAGGGCAAGTAGCCCCTTGAGTCCCTCAATGGACAAATCCTCCTTTCCAAGCACGAGAGACAACTTTGAGTTTTCAGCCAAATGCGTCAACTCTCTCGCCTGGGCCAGGGCGCGTTGTTTAGGGCTAAACCACGTAGCAGGGGATCGCCATGAAGCAACGAACAGTAGCGGCAGGATGTCGGTGTCGCCGCGGGTTGAATCGTAGTTACTATTTTGGGGAACCTTGGTTACCACACCAAATACTTGCAAATCCACACCGCCATCCAGTAACCGTGGTAAGTCTACTTGACCACTTTTATTTCGACTGCGTAAATCGCGCCCCCACAGCAGTGGATCGGCATGTAGATCGGCCACAAAGGTCACGTTATGAAATTCTCTTGTTGTATCCGAGGCGGGGTATGGTCCTGGTGCGAGTACGATATTGCTGTTTCGGTCATAGTAGGGAAGAACTCCGTAGCGGAGCACACACAGGGTCAAAAAAACAAGGCCGAGAAAACCAGCAACCATTTTACCGATGAATCCTGGTTTTTTACTCATAGAAATTAACCACAATCTGTAAGCGATTGCCCATCAAATTCATTAACTTCGAGAGAAACTGAACCAACGCATCCAACACACTCCATATAATTCTGTACTGGTGGCGGAACCTAAATCTCCACACCGGTCAGAAAGTTCCTTTCGTACTTCAAGAGGCTACCAGTAAAGCAGTATATCGCCGGCACAAGAAGGGGGTCTGACCTCAACCCCGGAAATTAGCAAACAACAGCAGCAAGCCTGCAACAATGGGTAATATCGTATATCCAAACAGGTGGATGGAATTAGCCATTTTCTCGCCATTGCGCTCGATCATCGATTGCAGTTTTTCGATTTTTTCAGGTGCAACCTTTCTCTGAACAAAGCAATACAGGCCATAAACAATCGCCAGCACCCCGAGAATGGAATTGATACTAATATTCATAACCCAGCCATATTAACCTAGCTTAACGGCGCACAATACCGCAGTATCGAGCATGCTTGTTTGACACAAACAAAATAGTCAAAAGATTCGGTGTCGATTGATAGAACATGCCAATTGAGTGTTTGTTTGGCTCCGACATTTCTCGATCCCTGCCACAACCTGGATGCCTGCTATTTGGAAGCCGGATTATTTCCCCTCGCCGACCTCATCTGTTTGATCTACACCCTCTGTAATTCGAAGCTTATTGCCTGCCCTACCCATACACCTCTGGATTGGGCCGCTGCTGGCATCCCTAGCTGCATACAGCCCCCGGCGCCCGCATTAGCGTTTCGGGCGCACCCAGTACCAGCTAGCAGCGACCAATGACCCGAACAGGGTATAAACCATTACGAAAACCCATTCCGGGGCCTGATAGTAAAGCAGCCTTTCCAGCCAGTGGGCGATAAAGGATCCTGCGTATACCGCATCGCCGGCCCGTCCACGCAAACTCATTTCCCATACTGTAAGTGGGCAGACCAACCCCAGCCACGATTGCAGCACGATGATGACAATGGTAATGAGGTGAACGATTCGAAACCGGCGATTGCATACCCAGGACCAGCGCAACCACTTACCGGCATAGATTAGTAACAGGCCGATCACGACAAAGCCGACTAACAGCGCATGCGCAAACAGGATGCTATCGGCCGCGATCAAGTAAAGCTGATTTGTGTCCACAAGAGATGATGGAATTGCAACTGGTTTAAATAACTTTTCACGTATTCACTCGTCACATTCGATGGAACCGAACATAAAACACGATGGACAAATTTTCACTTCAGTATAGCGGCCTGAAGAACCGAGGTAAAAATTTTCCGACAACGCTAATTGATGCTCTCAGCCACTTCAAATCTAATCGCCTTTAATCAGCTGCATGAATGGGGTTTAAGTGCCTTGAAACCGTCGGCCAATCGAAGCGACAAGCCTGTGAGAAGACATGTCCAGTCCCGAGCAGTCGCCGAGTTCGTTGTGCAACCATGCTCTGAAAGCCAGAATGCCTGGCTGGCGCTAACATTCATCGGCGCAGATCAGGGTATAATACAGTGGAAAGCGCTTACTATATCAAGACCGACTACCAGTCATCCAAGCGCTCGGTGGGCCCGAAAATCGAGACCAGACCGGGGATTAGATCAGATCAAAAACTATCACCAAGATCAAACCGCTTAAATGATTATAGTGAGATCGGATTATTCCAAATCTGGCTCCACAATCCATTGGCATCCTTTTGCCAAAGCCCGCCGAACTTTTTTTGACTTGTTCCCGACGACCAATCCATGCGCCGGCTCATCATCAACAGGATCCCTGACAACTGATTGATTGCACTGCCTGGCCAATCCAGCCGTAAAAGCTGCAAGTGAAAATCCTATTTCGTGTCCGTGTAAAGCGCTTTCCAAAGACCTTCCGAGCGCCTCTAAGGTATCCGATAAAACTATCGACATTGGCGTTTTATTAACATGATCCTCGAAGGATGCAGACGACGGCCTGTATATTCCCAAATTGTCATCCTTAACGATAGTTAGATTGGGATTGGAGGGTATTCGCCTTAATAACAGAGTGTCGTTATCGACAGTTTCATCATCCGTATAGACCGGCATAAACACTCATCCCAACGCAAGCACATTTGAGTCGTTAGGCAAAACAAGGGTTTTAATTACGTCTGTCAGCTCGGATAAATTATAGTCAAATTCCCGTTCCCAATCGATACCTTGATTCATGTCTTCAAACGAAGCACTGATTTTTGCTGCAGACAAAACTTCAAATTCAAGATCTATACCATTTGTGTGCCACTCGAATTGTAAGTGCCCATTGACTGTGGGCACTATTGCCGGTGCAGGAATTCCCGGCCTAGAGATTTGCTGTAGTATCTGCACTGAATGAAATGCAATATTCCTATCTATTTTTTGTGCGCCATATGAATCCCAATTGTCGGGCAAATCGAGCAAAAACAATATTCTCTGAATCGCACTAGACCACCACTCTGGTATCCTGTCTTCACCGTAAGCGCCCCTTTGTTCAGGACGCTCCCTATTCGGGTATTCCAATGGTTCGTTCGAATAGGCTCCAAAATCTAATACCGCATTCATATAGTTAGCTCCCTGTTAAATCTGGTCGGTTCGACCCCAGTCATTATGAAGTTCATCTGATGTGATATCTGTGAACAAATTGACTATATTTTCCCGGCCAATATCAAAAAAACCTAAAACTCCGTCGTCATCTGGAGCAAGAGGTCGTCCTCTCGCAGTAATATTTAATACAAATATGGGGGCATCATCAGATTTCCTAAAGGCGGGCTGAGCATTAACATGTATCCGCCCTAAAAAGTCATCCTTATCGTCTCGGAGGACACATCGAAACTGAAACCTGGCTTCTTCGATTTCTCGGTGATATTTGCTTTTAAAATCCACCTCCCAAAATTTAAAAATATTCCCAATATCAGCATGAGAATCCCACTTCCCTTCCTGGTAAATGTGATTTATATAGGTGACTTCACACTGGTTAACTTTGACCTCACCTATGTTGTTGGTCTTTAAAAATTCCTGAAAATCGACGAAATCTTTAATAAAGCTCGGCCTGATATGTTCCAGATACCTAGGATACACATCATCTTTATTGACTTGTCTCCAGTTTCGGAGGAACCTATCTTGCTGAATTTGTAAAAGTTCTGTTTTATCTTCCGTTAAAAACCAAACCCTCGGTAGCGGGGGCGCACCAGATAATAGTTGGACTGTTGCATAAGGCGGCGACGTGTTTAGCACCCCAAATCGCTCAATTACCGGCTCAATTGGAGAATGCTGCTCTACGTGATTATATTTCTCACCATAGTGTTGCCACAATAATCCAATTTCTGGCACAACCAATCCCTGAAGTGATTCAAATTGAACGGAAAGCACGACTTCGTTCAATGGGGGATTGGTATATTCAGGAAGGCTTGTAGAATTCACACCAATTCAGATTCAATATATGCAGCAAATATAGCACGCGCACGCTTTTTGGCAATGAGAGAAAATACTACAGCAGTGCGCAATTTATTAGACAACATTCAATTTATTAGACAGAGGGCACTTTCACAGAAATTGAAAACCCGCCCAAGTAACTGAATATTAGTTAAAATCTGGTCGGGGCGGCGAGATTCGAACTCACGACCACCTGCCCCCCAGGCAGGTACGCTACCAGACTGCGCTACGCCCCGTTTTAAAAGTGATATTTGACGCCAGATTTAGCGTTTTAGCAAGCTTAGCAGTTCTTCAAGCTCCACCAGGGTTTGGCGGATGATTTGCTGGCTTTGGGTGACGTCGCCCCGGTTGCCTTCGCCTTCGAGTCGCTGGCGTGCCCCGCCAATGGTGAAACCCTCGTCGTAAAGCAAGCTGCGGATCTGGCGGATCAGCAATACATCGTGACGTTGATAATATCTTCGGTTGCCGCGGCGTTTAACGGGTTTAAGCTGGGGAAATTCCTGCTCCCAGTAGCGCAGCACGTGTGGTTTGACGTCGCAGAGCTCAGCAACTTCACCGATGGTGAAGTAACGCTTACCTGGTATTACTGGTAATTCGTTATTGTTGCTCGCTTCCAGCATACGCTTCTACTCTAATTTTTAATTTTTGCCCGGGGCGAAAAGTAACCACCTTCCTGGCAGAAATCGGAATTTCCTCACCCGTTTTAGGGTTACGACCGGGCCTCTCAGCCTTAGACCGGGTCAGGAAGTTTCCAAATCCGGATAATTTAACCTGATAACCGGTTTCTAGTGCTAACTTAACTTCTTCGAAAAATTGCTCAACTATTTCCTTAGCTTCTCTCTTATTGAGACCAAGTTCGTCAAATAGCATTTCGGCCATATCAGCCTTGGTCAATGACATCAGCTCTCCCTCAAGTCGGCATTATAGTGTTCTTTTAGTTGTGCGAGGATTTTAACCACCAAATTTTCTACATCCTCGTCGACAAGAGTGCGTGAAAAGTCCTGTAAAATCAAGCTTAAAGCGACACTTTTTCGATTATTTCTCACTTCTTTTCCAGTATAGACGTCAAATACAAATACTTCCTGCAATATTTCATTTTTAATCGAATAAATGCTATCGACCAGATCGCGGACCGGTAAATCCTGGTCCACAGTAATTGAAATATCGCGCCGAATTGAAGGAAATCGAGGCATTTCACTGAAATTAGGCAATTTTGTGGTCAATATCGGCGAAACTTTAATTTCAAAAACTAAAACTGGTTGATTTATATCGAGTTTTTTCAAAACCACCGGATGCAAAGAACCGACAAATCCAATCGATTCGCCTCCGAAAGTCAGATCGGCGCCCTGCCCGGGATGCAAGATCGGATTTTCAGCGCGGCTGAAACTGAATTCCGAACGATTGGCCAACCTCAGAATCGACTCGAGGTCACCCTTGATGTCGAAAAAATCGACGCTTTCAGCGCCCGCGTAAAGCCCTTCTTCGAAACGCCCACCGGTAATTACACCGGCAATATGTGGGGTTTGCTCAAGTTTTTCAGTCGAAGGGATAAAGCACAGGCCCGTTTCGAACAATCGGACCCGCGACTGCTGGCGATTCAGATTATGGCGTAATGCCTGCACCAGGCCGGGTAACAAACGGGTGCGCATGACCGACATATCTGCTGAAATCGGGTTGGATAGCAGCAAGGTCGGCTGACCCGGATCAAGTATCGACTGCAACTCGGGAGAGACAAATGAATAGGTCACGGCTTCAAAATAACCCTGTTCCACCAGGATGTCGCGAATCTGGTTTACGCTGATGCGCCGTTCCGAGAAGCTTTCCATTGCAATATGCGAGGCTTCCCGGGTCCCCGGAATATTGTTGTAACCGATCAGGCGGCCAATCTCCTCGATCAGGTCGGCTTCAATACTAATGTCGAAACGGTAGCTTGGCGGGTTTACCTGCCAGCCCTCGGTGTTCTCGGTAATCTGCATGTTCAGGCGTTTCAGTATATCGCCGACTTCGGTGCGTCCAACCTCGATGCCCAGTAATCGATTGACCTGATCGTAACGCAGCTCCACGGGCGGGTTATGCGGCATATAGCCTTCGTCGATTGCATCGATGATCGGTCCCGCCCTACCGCCAACGATGTCTAGCAGCAACCCGGTCGCACGCTCCATCGCAATCGGCGGAAGCTGTGCATCCACGCCGCGTTCGAACCGATGCGAGGCATCGGTATGCATCCCGAGTCCGCGCGCCTTGCCAGCAAGTTCGATGGCAGTGAAATGTGCCGCCTCAAGGAAGATATTGCGCGTGTCGGCCTGCACCGAACTATCGAGTCCGCCCATAATGCCTGCCAGCGCGACGCCACCGCTGTGATCGGCAATCAACAAGCTATCCCGGCGACATTCAACCTGGCTTTGATCGAGCAGTGCCAGCTTTTCTCCAGCCTGCGCCAGACGCACCTTGATGCCACCATCGAGCTTGTCGAAATCAAATCCATGCATCGGTTGCCCGAGTTCCATCATTACGAAATTGGTGACATCGACTACCGGGCTTATCGGGCGCAGGCCGCAACGACGCAATTTTTCCTGCAACCAGATCGGCGTTTTTGCCTGTGGGTCGATTCCCTTGATGATGCGACCCACGTACCGCGGACAATGTTCGGGTGATGCAAGCTCGACCGGAAAGCGATCATCAATACCAGGGTTGACACTGGCGATGTTGTTCTGTGTCAGCGTTAGTTTGTTGATTGCCGAGACTTCACGTGCGACCCCGGCAATGCTGAGGCAATCGCCGCGATTCGGGGTCAGGTCGATATCGATAATGTTGTCATCGAGCGCCAGGTATTCGACCATCGGCATTCCGACCGGTGCATCGGCCGGTAACTCGAGAATGCCCTCGGAGGATTCGGTTAATTGCAACTCTGCGCCTGAGCAAATCATGCCCCGAGATTCTATCCCGCGCAGTTTCGCTTTCTTGATTTTGATGCCGGTAAGCTCGGCACCGATACGGGCGAATGCCACCTTTAATCCCACGCGTACATTACTCGCACCGCAGACAACCGGAAAACTCTCGCTACCATCGTTGACCTGGCAGAGATTCAGTTTATCGGCATTGGGGTGTTTTTCGACCACGCTAACCTCGGCAACCACGATATCGACCAGGCGCGGCGCGGCACTGCGCACACCCTTAACTTCCAGGCCAGCCATGGTTAACTGGCTGACCAGGGTTTCGCTGTCGATCGCGGGATCAACCCATTCGCGCAACCAGTTTTCGCTTATTTCCATGCGTACGTCCGCTTATGCAAACTGCTGCAGGAAGCGCAGATCGTTGTCAAAGAACAGGCGTAGGTCATTGACCCCATAACGCAACATGGCGAGACGCTCGACGCCCATACCAAACGCGTAGCCGGAATATTTTTCGCCATCGATACCAGTGTGACGAAATAATTCGGGGTGCACCATGCCACAGCCCAGTACCTCCAGCCATCCGCTGTGGCTACAGACCCGGCAGCCGTTGCCGGAACACATCACACAGCTGATGTCGACTTCCATCGATGGCTCGGTAAACGGGAAATAGGAAGGTCTGAAACGGGTTTTCAGATCGTCCTGTTCAAAAAACATTCTCAGAAACTCTTCGAGCGTACCTTTCAGAACCGAGAAAGATACCTCTACATCGACCAGCAAACCCTCCACCTGGTGAAACATCGGGGTATGGGTCAAATCCGAATCACAACGATAGACTCTGCCGGGAGCAATCACCCGTAACGGTGGCTCCTTGTTTTCCATGACTCGAATCTGCACCGGCGAGGTGTGGGTGCGTAACAGGGTTCCGTCCTCGAAGTAAAAGGTATCGTGCATGGCACGCGCCGGGTGCTGTTTGGGAATATTCAACGCTTCGAAGTTGTGAAAATCATCTTCGACTTCAGGGCCCTCGGCAACGTCAAATCCCAGCTTACCGAACATCTTGTCGATGCGGTTCATGGTCAGCGTAACCGGATGCAGTCCTCCTGCGCCACCACGCCTGCCTGGCAGCGAGATATCGACCGTTTCGGTTTGTAAGCGCGAGTTGATCGCAGCTTCGCTAAGCGCAGTTTTGCGGGTTTCAATCAGATCCTGAATCTGGACCTTGACCTGGTTTATCGCCTGCCCGGCAGCGGGTCTTTCCCCGGCTGGTAATCGACCGAGGTTTTTTAAATGCGCGGTAAGCTCCCCCTTCTTGCCCAGATAAGCGACCCGCACGGTATCGAGCCCGGCCGTGTCGTTAGACTGGCTAATCGAGCGTGAAGCCTGTTGCAGCAGTTTGTCGAGATTTTGAGGCACGTAATTTGGGCTTTAAATCAACAACAGGGGGTGTCCCTACCGTAGATTTCCGGATTGTTATGCAGCTTCCAGACCGGTCCTGGCTTTATCCACCAGCGCGGTAAATGCAGGCTTGTCAAAAATGGCAATGTCGGAAAGCACCTTGCGATCGATTTCGATCGAGGCCTTCTTCAGGCCATTCATGAAAACACTGTAAGACATCCCGTTTTCGCGAGCACCGGCATTGATGCGCGCAATCCAGAGCGCACGAAAATAGCGCTTGCGTTGGCGGCGATCGCGGTATGCGTATTGACCGGCCTTGGTAACAGCCTGCGTGGCAACGCGAAATACCTTACTGCGAGCCCCGCGATAACCTTTGGCTTTTTGCAGAATTTTCTTGTGGCGCGCATGTGCCACAACGCCTCTTTTTACTCTTGGCATGGCTTATTCCCCCTAAGAATACGGCAGCATGCGACGCACCATCTGCACGTCGTTTGCATGAACATCAAGCTTTTCGCCAAGCTGGCGCTTTCGCTTGCTCGATTTCTTGGTGAGAATATGACGCAAGTGTGATTGCTTGCGCTTGTAGCTACCTGCCGCATTTCGTTTGAAACGCTTGGCAGCGCCACTATTAGACTTCATCTTTGGCATCTTTAACTCCAGTTAAATGTAAATATCAAGTGTCCCTGGACGCCGGAGACGCGTCTTTGGGTTGAGGCTAGCTCACGGCTAGCGTTTTTTAGGCACCAGTAACATCGTCATCTGGCGCCCTTCCGACTGTGGAAATTGATCCACGGTCGAGAATTCCTTGGTGTCTTCTTCCACTCGTTTGAGTAGCTGCGTGCCCAGTTCCATATGGGCCATTTCCCTTCCACGAAAACGTACAGTCACCTTGACCCGGTCACCGATCGCGATAAACTCGGTCAGTTTCCGTAGCTTAACCTGGTAATCACCTTCCTCGGTGCCGGGTCGAAACTTGATTTCCTTGATATGCACCTGGCGCTGCTTTTTGCGCTGGTCGTGCAATTTTTTCTTCTGCTGAAACCTGAACTTGCCGTAATCCATCAAACGACAGACGGGTGGTGCAGCATCGGGTACCAGTTCAACGAGATCCACAGCTGCAGTTACTGCCAGTTGCATGGCCTCTTCCAAAGGCACAATGCCTTTCTGTTCACCATCTTCACCGATCAGCCGAACTTCCGGCGCAGTTATATCCTCGTTAAGACGGCTCTGTTTGTTGTCTGCGATTAGGTAGTCTCCTTTTAAGCCTTAAGCTAATGTTTTCCGCAAAAATTAATCCGTTCAAATAACCGGATTACTGTTTAACCAGGTCGACAAACCTGTCGATCGATAACGAACCCAGGTTTTCTCCGCCCAGGTTACGCACCGCAATGCATTCGTCTTCAACTTCGCGGTCACCGACCACAAGCAAATATGGAATGCGCTGCAAAGTGTGCTCGCGAATTTTAAACCCGACTTTTTCGTTTCTCAAGTCTGAAATCACCCTGATTCCCTGATTTTTAAGCATTTTTCCGACTTTTTCGACATATGGCACCTGTTTGTCGGTAATATTCATCACAACGGCTTGTACCGGCGCTAACCAGGTCGGAAATTTTCCCTCGTAGTGTTCCACCAGAATTCCGAAAAAACGCTCCAGTGAACCGAACAATGCGCGGTGTAACATGACCGGCCGATGGCGGTTACCGTCCTCGGCAACATAGGATATATCGAAGCGCTCGGGCAGATTCATATCGACCTGTAAGGTGCCACATTGCCAGTCGCGTCCAATCGCGTCGCGCAGCACAAATTCGAGCTTGGGCCCGTAAAAAGCACCCTCACCCGGAAACGATTGATACTCGAGTTGCATGCTGTCGAGCGCATTGATCAGGGCGCCCTCCAGTTTGTCCCAGATTTCATCGGAACCAATGCGATCTGCAGGTCGGTCGGAAAACTTGATCACGACGTCCTCGAAACCGAAGTCCTTGTAGATGTCGAGCACCAGTGCAATCACGTCGATGCACTCCTGCTCCATTTGATCTTCGGTGCAATAAACGTGCGCGTCATCCTGGGTAAAATGACGCACCCGCAACAAACCGTGCAGAGCACCGGAAGGTTCGTAGCGATGGACTTTGCCGAACTCGGCCATGCGCAACGGTAAATCGCGGTAACTTTTCAATCCGTGGTCAAACATCAGCACCGAACCCGGGCAGTTCATCGGTTTCAACGCAAATACGCGCTCGTCCTCGGTTTGCGTGGTAAACATGTGTTCGCGATAATTCTCCCAGTGCCCCGAGGTTTCCCACAGACTGCGATCCATGACGTCAGGCGTATTGACCTCGATGTAGCCCGCATCATCCTGACGCTTGCGCATATAGTTGATCAGCAGGTTGAACAGAGTCCAGCCCTTCGGGTGCCAGAAAACCGAACCCGGCGCTTCTTCGTGCAGATGGAACAAACCCAGCTGGCGCCCAAGTTTGCGATGATCGCGTTTTTCGGCTTGTTCCAACTGATGCAGATAAGCTTTGAGCTGTTTCTTGTCGGGCCAGGCAGTGCCGTAAATTCGTTGCAGCATCGCGTTTTTCGAATTTCCGCGCCAGTAAGCTCCGGCGACTTTCATCACCTTGAAACCATTGCCCAACTTACCGGTGGAAGGCAGATGCGGCCCGCGACAGACATCGAACCATTCGCCCTGACGATAAATCGACACTTGCTCGCCTTCGGCAATGATGTCGTCGATAATTTCGACCTTGTAGGTTTCACCCAGGTCGGCAAAGGTCTGCCGGGCAGTCTCGCGATCCATGACTTCCCGCAGGATGGGTAAATCACGCTTGACGATTTCATGCATACGCTTTTCAATCTCGACCAGATCTTCCGGCGTGAAGGGCTCTTCGCGCGCAAAGTCGTAGTAAAAGCCATCTTCGATCGCCGGGCCAATGGTCACCTGGGTGCCGGCATACAGCTCCTGCACTGCCTGCGCCATGACATGCGCCGCATCGTGGCGCAGCAACTCCAGGGCTTCACTATCACGGCTGGTGACGATCGCCACTTCGGCGTCTTGCTCGATTACGAACGCGGCATCCACGAGTTCACCGTCGACTTTACCGGCGAGGGTTGCTTTGGCAAGCCCGGGGCCGATATCGCCGGCGATATCCATAACCGAAACTGCTTGTTCGAACTGACGTTTCGATCCGTCAGGAAGGGTAATCTGAGGCATGTCGTTCTCCAGTGGTGGCCCCTACCAAAGGCCACTTGATATTGTGGTAGTCGCGAGTGGATTCGAACCACCGACCCCCACCATGTCAAGGTGGTGCTCTAACCAACTGAGCTACGCGACTATAAAATCAGGCGGGCTATTCTACCTTAGAAAAATAACTAATCAACCATCCGAGAACCTTATTTCTACTGGCTTTCAGCAAATAAAGGGGCGATGACAACTTACCGGGCCGAAAGGGGTCGAGTGTCCTATTGGCGTATTATTCAACCCGAAACAGGACATAGCTTTCGGCCATCTTATTTCAACCTCTCAAGTTTCGACATTTTTATAGAAATACAGCCTTTACGACTACCCGGGTCTATCGGCTAGCAGCTGATAGGTATACTGCCCCCAGATTACTTGATTTTGCTACAAGCCATCCTGGGGCTTGAGGGAATGTTCCGCCTTTTCCGCCTCTGACAGCGCATACCACTCGAGCAGGTACGCGACTCTTTTTTGATCGATACTATGCTTGTATTGTTCATACCAGGCTAAGGACGATTCGGATAATGTAACCAATGTTGTCTCCTCCAGCCACTGCTCCAGGTCTTCATCGGAGGTATTGTATTTCGCATTTGGATTGGTACTCAATGGCCACAGGGAGAACCTCGGCTTCCACCCGCCGATACGGGGGGTCACGATACTGTAATAGGTCTTGCCCGGGGACAGATTCGCCCTCAGAAAGTCGGCAGCCTTGGACACCACCATGTAAAAATGTTCTCCCGGAGTGGTTTTTAAGGCAATTTTGGTCGAATCAGACAATATCCCGAGAAATTCGATTTTATCACCCCTGATTTCGTAAAGCGACGCGGTAAGAAGGCTACTGACCAGATTGGAGCGCATGAACACGATTTGCGATTCATTCGCTCCGGTTGTGTGCAGGTTTTGATTCTGGATAACGTCCATCGGAACCGAGGCGCACCCCACCATCATCAAAAATGATAAGGCCCATATGGATTTCATTGGTTTCATGTCAATGACTTAATCTCTGCGTTGGTTAAATACTATATTTAGACAAATATTGGGATTAAAGGTGACAGTTTACTATAGGGCAGTATACCGATTGGTTCCTGACAGGTAGAACAGGGTCAATAATAATCACCGGGAATTATATATCAATGGCTCCGAATAATTATGATATCGAACCGAATAACTTAAAGAATTAGGGGTACTTTCCCCTGAAATCGGCCCTGAATTCAAAATTTGAAATGATCTGCTTTCGACAAATTTGAGGAATCAGCCAAGAAAGCCTGACCCAAATAACCGGGTTTGCAGAATACCCGGGGCGAATTACTTGCAAAAAGTGAACTTTTTACTATTCTAAAGTGTTCCACACACCGCTTTAAAGTGTGTTCTAATATCACGCGGGGAAATCTATTGCGTGAATCACGAGTGGGGGAACTGTTATGTTAATTAGAAAATCAATGACCAAGAGCCTGTGCATATTGGCTCTTTCGTTTGCTTGCTTTGGGCTGGCCAAAGCGAACTGGGAAGCAGATAGCAATGTTGGTGAGCAGTCACATCAAGGTAAAAAGAGCAGTTACGATAATCATGATAACCATCGAAAGTCGCGCATTCAATGGGTCGAAGTTGACCTCGAAAACGGGCAGCTGTTCATTCATGGCCGTAACTTTCGTTCGCATCGAACACAGGTAAAGCTTGCCGGTGAAGAACTGATGGTTGACAGTATTTCGCGGCAATTGATCGTTGCCTGGCTACCGCCGGGTATCATTTCCGGTGACTACCGCCTGGTGGTCGCTAGCGGCCGTCACGGTCAGAAAAAGAAAAGTTCGTTTGATCTGACCGTGGGTGCCACAGGCGCACAGGGCGAGCCTGGACCTGCAGGACCTGCAGGGTCCGCGGGTCCACAAGGGCCCATCGGCATGGACGGCCCGCAGGGGCCAGCGGGTGTCCAGGGCGACACCGGTGAGCCGGGACCAGTCGGAATCACGGGTCCACAAGGGCCTCAGGGTCTGACCGGGCCACAAGGTACTCAAGGGTTGCCCGGCCAACCAGGGGCTCAAGGCCTAAGGGGGCCCACGGGTCCGGCCGGACCGGTGGGTATCAGCGGGTATCAAATCGTGAGCCGAACCACGAATTCGATCGGCGCATTTACTCGATTTGCAGTGACTTGCCCGAGTGGTAAACGCGTGATTGGCGGCGGCGCGGAAGCACTGGGACCGCAGGCGATACTGGTTGGTAGTTTTCCGAATGGACAAAGCCAGTGGATCGCAATCGGTCGGCAAGCGACTGTCTCCCACCCCGCATTTTCGTCACCAAGCCTCGGCTCTAGCAGCTCAGGACTCAGGGTGTTCGCGATATGTGCCGTGGTACGATAGCCAGCTTAAAATCGTTAATTTGTAGCCCGCCATGTGCGGGCTTTTTTAAACGATGATCTAAGAG
>CAZAVY010000054.1:0-19023 GCA_964488685.1 uncultured Gammaproteobacteria bacterium | reverse complement strand
TGTTTCAGGCCGGCATTCGACCCACCCGGGCGGCACGGCGCATCAGCAAGCCACGGCTCGAAAAACTCGTCAGCGCGGTACGCCACATCCTGGTAACGGCAATCTCCTGCGGTGGTAGCAGCTTGCGCGACTTTACCCGGGTCGACGGTAGACCCGGATACTTCGTGCAGCAGTTACAGGTTTACGGCAACAAGGGGAATTGCAGGGTTTGCGCCAGGCCGATAAAGCATCTGCTGCAGGGACAACGATCAAGTTACTACTGCCCGGGGTGCCAGTCATGACCAATCATCGTGCCAGTCTGTAACAGTAACGCCAGCTACATGCTGATCGACGACATTGCCAAACCAAGTTTACCGCATCTCCCGAATCTACCGCAGCCTCACCAGCTGACAGTCTAAAAAGGGGTTCAGAGTCGAATATCCTGGAGCGTATTATCCTGTAATGAATCGAGACGCAGGCCACAAAGCGATCTATATCACACGATGAACATCGCTAGTGTAATGTAACGAATAAACGCATCATATATGATGTAATCGAGGCTACAGACTCACTTGTGAGGGTGCGTCATGGGAGTCCCGGTATCAATCTATTAGACCATGTCGCTATCCCGAAGCGCGGAGCAGTGTTGGGCGATTGGGAAATAAGATAGTTGAACGCAATAGGCTTGCAGTTAAGCGGGAGGAAGATACGACGGTCAGCGGGTGTCATTCACATAAGCGATGGATTGGGCCGTGAAATGTCAGCGCCGTAAAATTTCGCTCATCAGGGTCCAGAACCGGTACGACGGCGACAACCTTTCTTGGTACAAATTCGCCGTTATCAACGGCATATCCGCGTTACTCAGCGAATCTACGAGCTGAGCACGGTGAGTGTCGAACGCGCGTACGGCTTGAATTTTTACGCCTCGCATGTTAGTGTTAGGCATGACCTGATTAGAAGTATGCATGACTTGGGTAAGGTAGTTTTGCGCCAATCCTGAACGTGTAGGTTTCAACAGGTGAAGGTGAGGATCATGTGGTCTAGGATATCGGGCAGTTCAGAATAGCCGTAAAAACTCTGCTCGAATGAAGCATTGATCAATGCTTTATAAGTGGTGGTGGTTCTCCCGGCTCTGCACAGCTTGCGAAATTCATATTCAGAAGCTGGTCCCTATTGATAATCAGTTTACCGCGTATGCGCTCAGCCCATGCACGGTAAACCACTGATTCTATTCGATAGTCAACCGGACACTAGTGAATTGGGAATAAAATCCCTTAAAGGATAATTCAATTAGGGGGAACTAATTTGCAACTTCCTGAAAAAATTAGCGGGCGATTAAGTTTCGCTCCAATTACCTTGCAATACGCCGAGTTTGGCTTTAGCTCATTGATTTGCAGGGTGTGGCTCTTTAACACTAGAGCCGCTGTAACGTTCGGTTTCGTCGTGTGGCTCTCTTTTTTCATTAACACGTTTGCTTCTGCCGCGTCGGACGAGAGCGATGCCCCGATTATTGCCCAGCCAATCGATTTTCCGCATTCCCGCCATGCCGGATCCATTGCCGATGGCGGCAATGAAATCAACTGCCTCTATTGTCACAGCTACGCACGGCGTAGTCCGGTTGCGGGTATTCCAACGCTTGCAAAGTGCATGGGTTGCCATCGTTATGTCGGCACAGACAAAGAAGAAATCAAGAAACTAACCGCCTACTGGGAAAGCAACACGCCGATAGCCTGGAAGAAAGTGCATGATCTCCCGGATTTTGTCTATTTTAGTCACGAGCGGCACGTTCAGCGGTTTGTATTTCAATCGGGTCAATCCGTGCAGCAAGTCTGTGGTTATTGCCACGGGGATGTAAAGACAATGGAGGTTGCCGTGCGTCAGCGGTCGCTCTCCATGGGCTGGTGTCTTAGTTGTCACAAACAATTTCAGGATAAAACAACGGGCGCGCCGGCGCCTGCCAAGGATTGGATCATTGGTGCTACCGACAAACCAATTACCGCGCCATTTCTAGAAGAAGACTTTCACAACGCACCGAGCGATTGCTGGGAGTGCCATAAATGATGACGGATTGCCTATGACCAACACGATAGTCGATCGCCGTACGTTCTTAAAGCTGCTCGGGTTAAGTGGCAGTGGTTTGGTTTTGAATCTTGCAGGTTGCGAGCAGCTTGCCACTATTGAAGATGGCAAAGAAATAGTGACCTCTTATGTAGACCCGGAGGAATTTGCGATTCCGGGCGATGAGGTCTGGTACGCATCTACCTGTCGACAATGCCCGGCCGGTTGTGGCCTGCACGCCCGTGTACGGGAGGGCAGAGTACGCAAGCTGGAAGGCAACCCCGACTCGCCGGTTAATCATGGTCGCCTGTGCTCGATGGGGCAGGCGGGTTTGCAATCACATTATAGCCCCGATCGCATCGTGACACCGATGGCGCGTAAAGATGGCCAGCTATATGAAATTTCCTTTGCAGAAGCAGAGCAACGATTATCCAAACTCCTGAAAGCAGCCAAGGGCGAACGTTTTGCGTTGTTGACAGGAACAACGAGCGGACATCTGACGGTACTTGTCGATGCATTGATGGATCAAATCGGCAGCGACCACCGCTTCGTTTACGAGCCTCTATCTGACGCCATAGCGGCGGCTGTCAATAAAAAGGTGCTCGGCATCGAAATGCCTCAGCTCGACATAACAAAGGCGAGTCTGGTGGTCTCATTCGGTGCGGATTTTTTAGGTCCCTGGCGCTCCCCGGTTCATTTTTCAGCGCAATACGCTGATTTTCGGCGCACTCCTCCCAGGGGCGCATTAATTCAAATCGAACCCAAAATGACCTTGACGGGTGCTAACGCGGATTGGTGGGTGCCCATTCGTGCGGGTACGGAAGGTTGGCTTGCTATGGGCGTTGCCCACTTGCTCGTGGATGACGACGAAATCGCGGCTCGATTGCCCGCGGAGCTTGGTGAAACCCTGACCCGCTTTACACCCAAAAAAGTGAGCGGCGTGACAGATGTCCCGATTGAAAATATACATCGCCTGGCAACCGCGCTAAAAAACCGACGCCCTAGTTTAGTGTTGGTTGGTGGTCCGGCCGAGAGCCAGCCCTGGGGAAGCGAAACCGTTGCAGCGGGCCTGTTGTTGAATCACCTACTGGGAAATATCGGTATTAGCCTGCGAGGCGGTAGCGAACCGTTTCCGCAATTGGCGCAACGATTAGGATCGACGCGTGCGCTGACTGATTTAGCCAAGGTGCTTCCTGAAACCGAAACCCTTTTGATCTATGGCGCGAATCCCGTTTATACCGCCCCGGAATATCTGGGAATCAAGCAAGCCTTCCAGGCGGTTAGCAACAAAGTGGTATTTGCCACGCAAATGGACGAAACCGCGCTGCAAGCAGATTTACTCATACCGATACGTTCAAACCTGGAAGACTGGGGGAGTCACATACCCGCCGGATCTGTGGGATCTGGCTTGATTCAGTTACAACAACCGGTCATGCAGCCCTTGATCACCGAGGCCAAAGGCATTGGCGATTACTTTCTGCAAATGCTAAAGCAGCTTGATCCCTCCTATCAGCAGTGGCCGGATTTTTACCATTACCTTCGCGAATCGGTGCAACTTATGCGCGAGGCCGCGGAACAACTCGATGGTCCCAAACCCTGGCAACTGCCGCCGCTAATCGAGCCGCCTGTTTTTCGACCGGAGACACCAGAACAGGCAGTGCCCGTCTATCAAATCGACCGTGTTTTTTGGGAAGCGGTGTTGGCACGCGGCTTGATTCAGTTGCCGGCAAAGCAGCGTAAACTGACTTTCAATTTCCCGACCTTCGATTTTCCTGAGCCGTCATCTACCAAAGAGTATCCATTTCAATTGATTCCTTCTCCGCGCCTTAGTTTGTACGATGGTCGCCATGCGAACCTGCCTTGGCTACAGGAAGTGCCCGATCAACTGACTACAGTGGTATGGGATTCCTGGGCGGAAATTCATCCTGAAACGGCGGCGCGCCTGGAAATTAAGGAGGGCGATGTGCTGGAGATTAGTTCAAACGAGGGAAGCCTCAAAGTTAAGGCCGTATTATTTTCCGGTATTCATTTAGAAGCGGTCGCTGTACCGCTGGGTCAGGGACATGAGGTCGGGCATTACGCGAAGGGTGTAGGCGTAAATCCATTCAAGATTTTATCTCAAAAAACCGACCGGCAAACAGGTGAGTTTGTACTTCATGCCACCTCTGTACGAATTCGTAAAACCGAGATTACGGATAGTGTCGTCAAGTTGGCACCCACTGACTCGCAGCAAAATCGTCGCCTCGTGCGCACCATACCCGCCAATCAACTTACCGGCGGTTCAAATGATAATCAGGAGAGTTGACAATGGGAATTAAGAACATGATCAGCAATTGGGCTGATTTTCGCAAAAGCGGGCAGGTTGGCGATGAATACCATGATCATGAATATCGTTGGGGTATGTCCATCGACCTTGACGGTTGCATCGGCTGCAATGCCTGTGTGACAGCCTGCTACGCTGAGAATAACCTGGCGGTGGTGGGCAAGAAGCGCTTTGAAAGAAGGTTAGCGATGCACTGGATTCGCGTGAATCTTTTTTGGTATACCGGAGAAGAGGGCGAAGAGCAAACACAATACCCCGAGCGCGGTGCGCAATATGTCCCCATGATGTGCCAGCAATGTGAGCATGCGCCTTGCGAGCCAGTTTGCCCCGTATCCGCGACCTATCATACCCCCGATGGTTTAAACGCCCAGGTTTATAACCGCTGTGTTGGTTCGCGTTATTGCTCCAACAATTGCCCTTACAAGGTACGGTACTTCAATTTTTATTCCTATATTGATTCCTGGGAGTCGCCGCTTGATCAGCAGTTAAATCCGGATCTTTCCGTACGCGACAAAGGTGTGATGGAAAAGTGTACCTTTTGCGTACAGCGCATTCGTACCGCCAAGAATCAGGCAAAAAATGAAGGGCGCACGGTACGAGACGGTGAAGTAAAGACGGCTTGTCAACAAAGCTGCCCTACGCAAGCCATAACCTTCGGTAACCTGGAAGACCCGGAAAGCAAGGTGGCGAATAGCTGGAAAGCTCATCATATGGCATTCGGTCATCACGAAGACAAAAACAACAAGAAATCCGGTCGGGGATACCGCATCTTTGAAGAGCTCAACACCGAGTCCAGCATCATGTATCTTGAGCGTGTGCGAGATACGGACGTATAACAGCGATAGCGAGCACAAGAATGCAAAGCGATATTCAAAAAGACATCCGATGGGCGCAGATCAACAGTGATGTGCTAAACAGCATGGAATCACCTCGGCCGGCCTACTGGATACTGGTCGGGGTGTGTATTTTCTTTGTGCTGATTGGGGCTTATGCATTCAGCCACCAGTATCGTTATGGCATGGGTGAAGCACTGCTCAACTGGCCACAGATGTGGGGTTTATATATTGCCAATTTCATATTCTGGGTCGGCGTAAGTCACGCGGGTACGTTGTTATCGGCGGCTCTGTTTCTGACCAACAGTGAGTGGCGTCGCCCTATATATCGATCTGCGGAAGCCATGACCAGCGTGGCGCTGTTTACGGCCGCCCTGTTTCCGATTATTCATCTGGGTAGGGTATGGGATTTTTATTGGGTGCTGCCTTACCCTAATCAGCGCGAATTGTGGCCAAATTTTAGATCCCCGTTGCTTTGGGATATGGTGGCGATTTTTACTTACCTGAACTGTTCATTATTATTCTTGTACTACGGCATGATCCCTGATCTCGCCATTTATCGGGACAACGCCAGAGGCTGGCGGCGTAAGCTGTATGGTTGGATGTCGCTCGGTTGGATGGGAACCGACCGACAGTGGCGTAACTTTCGAAAAGGCTATTTAATCCTCGCCTGCTTTTTATTGCCGCTGGCAATTTCGGTGCATTCGGTGGTGGCATCGGACTTCGGCATGTCGCTAATGCCGGGCTGGCATATTACATCGTTTCCTCCCTACTTTGTCGCGGGCGCATTGTATTCTGGATGCGCGGCAATCATTACTTTATTCCTTATTCTGCGTTATACCTTTCGCTACGAAGCATATTTGACGCAGCCGATTCTAGACAAATTATGTATGCTAACCTTCGCAATCGCCATGGTCTGGGTGTATTTGAATATCATGGAATTTGCCACAGTTTGGTACAGCCATAATATGTACGATAAGGATGTCCTGCTGGAGAAAATGGGTGGCCCTTACGCCCCGTTTTGGTGGACGATGATCATTCTGGGTGTGGGATTACCGTTTGCGCTACTCGTTAAATGGATAAGACAGAATATGATCGTGCTGCTGCTGGTCTCCATGTTGATCAATGTTATTATGTGGCTGGAGCGCTGGATGATCATCTCACCGGCGCTAGCCCGCAATCACGAGCCCTATGCCGCCGGCTATCACTGGCCGGGGTGGGTGGAGCTAAGCATTACGGTGGCGAGTTTTGCGTGGTTTACGTTGTTGTTTTTGATATTCGTGAAAATCTTTCCTTCGCTCTCGATGTATGAAGTAAAAGAAATGTTGTTTCATCGGCGTCAGGTGAGTGATCGGCTTATTAGAGGCACAGGTTCGAGCGAAGACGGCCTGGTAGAGAAAACATAATGGACAAACACCCTCGTTTTCTAGCGCTGTTTAATGAATTCGATGAGGCTCGCGAGGCTATTATTGAGCTTAAAGTGATGGATTTGAAAGAAGGCGGCGTGGAGGATTTGCAGATGCATTCGCCGATTCCGCACCCTGAGCTCGAAGAAGTCATCGGCGCACGCCCATTGGTCTTGCAACGGTTTAGTTTTGTGGGCGCACTAATTGGAACAGTGTGTGGGTTTCTGCTCAGCGCAGGGTTGGCACAATCCATGTTTACGGTGCAACCGCAGGGCGGTAAGCCGGTCATACCCATTCCCGCTGATATTATCGTAATGTACGAAATGACCATTTTATTTGGTGTCTGGTTTACGGTATTCGGGTTTTTGATTGGCGCAGGACTGCCGCGCCGCCGTAGTCGGCTGTATAGCAAACAGGTTAACGAAGATCAGATTGGATTGTTGGTAGAAGTGCTGCCTTCACATTACGATAAAGTCAAAAAGCTGCTTCAGAGACACAAGCCTCAGGACGTGCTTGAGGAGTAGTCATATGCACCGGTATTATTTATTTTTCTTGCTAATTTTGATGCCCGGGCTGTTGCTTGCCTGGCCGTGGAGTCAAGATATGATGAACCAGCCCAGCATCAAGCCTCAGGAAGGCGAGATGACTCCGTTTCCTGAGCGATCGGTCCCTGTCGGGGGATATCCAACCCAGGCAAAAAATCGACTCGAATTGTACCGGCTCGCAAATCCTGTCTCGGTAACGCCAGATTCGATCGAACGCGGGCGGCAATTCTACACAATATTTTGCGTCCCCTGCCATGGCGTGGAAGGCAAAGGCGATGGTCCGGTTGGTAAAAAATTTCCAGTCCCTCCCATGGATCTGACTAACGAATTTATCCAGCATCAAACCTTTGACAATTGGATTTTCGCAACGATAACTTTTGGTGGCAAGCTGATGCCGTCTTATCGCAATGATTTACACCCCAATGAGCGTTGGGACGTTGTTAACTACGTGCGTAACGGTCTCGCCGCTGAAGAATCAAAGACGGCGGATGCTGATGGCATACGGGGTAGTCAATAATAATGGATGCCAGCATACCAGTTTTGGCGACAGCTTTTGTTGTCGTGCTGTTTTTGGCGCTAGGGGGTGCTTTGTTGACCGCGATTGTTCATCTCTCGCACGTCGCCGGCATAACCTGGCGAGCAGATATCGCGCCGTTTGCGGAAAGTACGCTTAAATTGTATCCACTAGCGCTGGTACTATTAGTCATATTACTGGCGATGCAAGAGAGTACCTTTCCCTACTACAGAGCAGAATTTGCTCATGAGTTTCATATAAACGCCTGGCACAACTTTCCGTTTTTGGTGACTCGGGAATTAGGCCTGTTGCTATTGATGGTGGTAGTTCATATCGGATACGTACGCGCGAGCGAGCGTGACCGAGCTGAAGCATCCAATTCCTCACGTTCGAGATTAACTCGGTCTGCGGCATTTGTAATTGTCGTTTTTTCGGGTTACGGAACGATCGTATCTTGGGATTTTGAGATGACTCTGACACCAGGTTGGCATAGTGCAATATATGCGCCGTATTTTCTGGTCAGCAACTTTCACATGTTTTTGGGATTTTTCGTGGTTTGGTTGTTTGTGCTGCGTATCAGTGGCCGCGGCGACAAGGTAGTGGAGGATCAATCCTTTAATTATTTGGCGCAAATGATGCTCGGTTTCACTTTGTTATGGGTGTATACATTTTTCGTTCAATTCATCACGATCTGGTATGGAAACCTGCCCGAAGAAACCGCGCGTTTGTATCCCATGCTGTTTACTGACGGTGATATTCGCAAGGGCCCTTCTGAAATGGCGCCGTTGTTTTGGTCGTTTATCGTGCTGAAATCATTCCTGCCCTTTTCACTGTTGATATTCGGAGCGTTTCGACATATCCCGGCGCTCACCGCTTTTGTGGGCGGTTTGATTGTTATTGGCACCTGTATCGAACGATACACCTGGGTAGCAACTCCATACACAAGAGAACAAACACAATATTCGACGGAAATCAGTATTTTCATTGTCTTGGTGGTGTTCGCACTTGTAATATGGATGTTAAAACCTGCTGTCGGTCGCGATGAGTCCGAACCAATGGAACTTGCTTCCTCGTCTGTGGAAATCGTTGAGGAAAAAAAGTGAATTTTGAGTCTACTTCGTATCCAGCGAAAATTTCGGCGCACGGTGTTGAGGAAACTTCGGGTACGTTGAAGGTATTGTTGTTGTCCCGAAAAAATCGAATCATGCTTGCAGTCGCTGGATGTGCTTGCGCCTGGTTGCTGGCGTTTGTCACACTATTTATTCCAATCGCTCATTTTGTATTAGTGCCTCTTCTGCTTGCCGCTGGGCCTGTCTATGGCTTACGTTTGTATCAACGCAAACAGCGGGCGGTATCTATTGATGGCGAATGCCCTAGATGTTTGGAACACTTTACTCTAGCGGTGGATAAAGCAGCGAAATTCCCCTTTTGGGACTTGTGTCCGCATTGCGGTATGAACATGCGGTTAGATCATGATGACGGGGCGTCGACAGCTGTCAAACTTGATGACATTCCTGCTCAGAAAGAGCCGCAAAAGCAACCAGCCGGGGCTAGCGCAAGGAGGCGCGCATCATGCCTCTTGCTGATGCTAATGGGTCTCCTACCTGCGGCTGTTTTCGCGCAAACGGTAACCCCTGCCGAGACGTTAGACTTTTACGATTATTCTGGCGATACCGGGAATAATGTGCCGATGGGCGAGAGCCCGCCCGTAGACGACAATCTCCAAACTTATGGTAAATGGCTATACCGTGGTTTATGCATTCGTTGCCATGGGTCCGAGGGCGATGGAGAAGGTGCAGATTGGAAACTCACCGAATTTGACCCAATTCACTGGCTACCGAGACAACCGCGTAATTTTGGTGACGCCGTTTATAAGTTTCGCTCAACCCCAAGCGGTTCCTTGCCACTGGATATAGATTTATTTGAATCGATCTCGCGCGGACTCGTACCCGAGACCGATATGCCATCGTTTTCTTTCCTTGCGGAACGGGATCGTTGGGCGCTGATTGCCTATATCAAGAGCTTCTCCGATAGATGGGTGGACGAGGAAGACTTTCAGGAGCCACCCCTTGTCATACCTAAGCCGCCACCACGATCTAAGGAAATGGTCGCGAAAGGTGAATTAATATATCAAAAAATGAAGTGCGCAGAGTGTCATGGAGACACGGGAATAGGCGACGGGCCATCGGCGGACGAACTGACCGATGACAATGACTTGCCTATCACGCCAAGAGATTTTAGCAACCCAGGCGAGTTTGTCGGGCCTAATGATCCAGCCGGTATCTACCGCACCATAATGACCGGTTTGGATGGCACCCCGATGCCTACGTTTAGCGACTTTCTTGATAACACCGAAGCGTGGCAGCTAGTATATTTCGTTACGTCGTTGAGGTCGCAAGAGACCGAGGAACAAAAACAATAAGGGACAACAGACCACGATTATTTCGCTAAACGACTAGGATACAAATTAATCGCGGTCTGTCCTCTATTGTTCGCGCCGCATGCTGTATCTACCAGAACGCGTGCTCGACCGGAAAATGCTCGGCTTCGTCGGCTAGTCGCCCGCTACAATTGATAGTCCCTCGCCACGAGGGTCGGAAGCAGCGTCAAGCTTACCCGATTGTTGATCGATGGTGATCGAATGCATGTTACCCGTGCGCCAGGGATAAACTTTCAGTTGATGACCTTTTTGCATCAGGGCTTCGATGGTCGCGGCTGAAAAAGCGTTCTCTTCATACCTGATGACATCGGGATTATACTGGTGATGAAATCTGGGTCGCGAAACAATTGCCTGTGCATCTCCACCATCGAGAAATTCCAGGATCCCGAGCAGATTCATGGTGATAATCCAACTACCTCCGGGCGTACCTGTTACCAGGGTTCGATCCGGGGCATGCACGAAGGTCGGGGTCATACTCGAAAGCATGCGCTTGCCAGGTGCTATTGCATTGGCCTCGCTACCCAGTAAACCCCAGGCGTTGGGCACGCCGGGGCTCGCCGAAAAATCATCCATTTCATCGTTCAAAACGACGCCGGTTCCATCCGCGATCAGTCCCGAGCCAAACGGGTAGTTGACTGATAAGGTGGCGGCAACCATGTTGCCCTGGGCGTCTACTATCGAGAAGTGCGTGGTGTCATTGCCGCCTTCTGAAGTGGCCACCGCGGTCAGATCCGCACTGGCCGTGGCTTTCTCAGGCGAATAATTTTGTAGCAGCCGCTGCGCATGTAAAATACCGCTCAACTTCTCGACAGCTACTTCGACAAAATCGGGATCACCCATGAATTCCGCACGGTCGCGAAAAGCTCGTCGCATCACCTCGACCAACTGGTGAATCGATTCAACCGGTTCGGCCCGGTCATGATCGAGCTGTTCCAGCATATTGAAAATACTGGCCAGCACAATTCCACCGGAGGAAGGTAAACTTGCCGCAATGATATCCGCCTCCCGATAGCTGAACCGCGCGGGTTCGCGTTCAATCAATTCATACTGTTGCAAATCCTCTAATGACCAGACCCCACCATGTTCACGCACACTGCTAACCAGCATTTGCGCCACCTCGCCCTGATAAAACCCGGCTTTACCCTGACTGGCAATTGCTCGCAGCGTTTTCGCCAAATCGGTTTGCTTTATGACCGATTGTGGCGCGGGGACTTCACCGTTCACCAGCAAAACCGCTCGCGTCGAAGGGAAGCGTTGCATTACCTCGAGCCGCCATTTCGCCACCGTTCGATAATAATCGTCAATTTTAAATCCATTTTGCGCATAGCCAATCGCGCTTGCCATCGATTGATGCAACGGCAGGCGTCCATAGTTGCTTTGCAAATGGTCGAGCGCTGCCGCGATCCCGGGTATCCCCGCCGCGGTCGCACCATTGAGCGACAAGTCCTTGTCGGCCTTACCTTCGGTATCCAGGTACATATCACGATAGGCCGCTAAAGGTGCGCGTTCACGAGCATCGAGCATTATTTGCCGATTGTCAGCTGCCTGGTGCAGTAAATAAAAACCACCACCACCGAGGCCCGAAGAATAGGGTTCTACCACAGCCAGAACCGAGGTCACTGCAATCGCGGCATCGAAGGCATTACCCCCGGCTTCAAGCACTTCAATCCCCGCCCGGGTGGCCAACGGGCTTGCGGAAGCAACCGCATATTCTCCTGCCTGACTCAGGCCGGTAAACAATACCAGGGATAAAAAAACCCCAGGGCATTGTGAGCTGGCAAATTTTCGGACAATCGGAATCAAATTATTCATCCCCGGTCAGGCGCTTGTATTTATCCAGCAGGGCTTCCTGGGTCTCCGGGTATTCCGGATTCAACGGAATGCAATCGACGGGACAAACCTCGACGCACTGGGAGCTTGCAAAATGCCCCACGCACTCGGTACAGAGCAAGGGATCGATTTCATAATATTCTTCGCCGGGCGAAATCGCATCGTTCGGGCACTCCGGCTCGCAAACATCGCAATTGATACATTCATCGGTAATCATCAAAGCCACGGGTTACTGCTCCAATCGAAGGATCACTTGCTGTCTTTTAGTTTAACCGTTAAGCGGTGCAGGGTATCGGCATGAAGAAATTCCGAAACATCACCGTCGAGACGGGCAATTTCACGCACCAGGCTGGATGACACGAACGCATAGTGTTGCGCCGCGGTTAGAAATACGGTTTCCAGCCCGGGTGCCAGTGAACGGTTCATTCCCGCCAGCTGAACTTCGTATTCGAAATCTGAAATCGCACGCAAACCACGCACGATCACAGCGGCGTCGCAATCCCGGGCAAAATCGATGAGTAAACCGGAAAAAGGTTTCACCGATATACGTTGATTGTCTGTAAAAACCGTTTCCAGCATATCGATACGCTCATCGATATTGAAAAAAGGATCCTTGCTGAGACTGTCGGCAACACCGATTACCACCCGGTCGAACATTTTCAGGGCGCGCTCGCAAATATCGATATGCCCACGTGTTACCGGGTCGAAAGTACCAGGATAAACGGCAATACCTGTCATAAACCACCTCTGTGCAACGGCGCTTGAAGCCGCAGGGAATTGTCGCCAGATTCTAACGGCTCAGCTGCCATTCGGCTATAGCATAATTGATCCGGCCGGCGCATTTCTGCTTTAACCACTGCAGCCTGGCGGAAGGTAATTCGAAGTTTTCACCGCGTTGCCATTCAAAATAAATTTTGGCAGCCGGCTTCAAGTTATCCTGTTGTTCAAGTTGCCTGAATATTTGTCCTCGCAATTCCGGCTCGACATAGGGAGGGTCGATAAACACGATATCGAATTTTTGTTGTAAAGCGAGAATCGATAGTCTGGCATCGCCCCCCAGAATTTCGATGGCAGTTGTTTCGAAACGAGCCAGCTGGGCCTGCAGATTTATTAGCGTCGCAGGATTCTGTTCCAGCGCAATCACAGACTTCGCCCCTCGTGACAATGTCTCGAATCCGAGAACTCCGCTACCGGCAAAGCAATCCAGCACAATCGCATTCGGGCAATCCTGTGACAACCAGTTGAACAGGGTTTCTCGAATGCGGTCCGGTGTCGGCCGCAACCCAGCGGCATCGATTACCGGAAGTTTGCTACCGCGCCACTTACCACCAATAATTCTGACTTGAGGTTTCATTTTGGTCGCCATTTACGTGCTTTATACGCCTTAGAGCTGCCCAGATGGAATCGCTTTCTGTTAGCATATTGTGCCTGAATTCTGATTCCCGGAAAAACCATGTTCGGATTTAAATCTGCCGACAAAAATGACGCGGATAAACCTGCGGGGCTGTTTGCCTCGTTGCGCCAACGTCTGTCGAAAACCCGGCAGCACCTGTCCAGTGACCTGGGCGAATTATTGCTCGGCAAGAAGCAGATTGACGACGAACTGCTGCAACAGCTGGAAGATCAATTGCTGATGGCCGATGTCGGTATCCAGGCGACACAGAAAATCACTTCGCGCCTGACAGAATCAATGCAACGCAAGCAATTGGCGGATAGTGAAAGTCTTATGACCGCACTCAAGCTCATTATGGCTGAGATTCTCGCACCCTGTGCAATTCCGTTAAACCTGGATCCGAACAAAAAACCTTTCGTTATACTTATAGTCGGCGTCAACGGCGCCGGTAAGACCACAACCGTTGGAAAACTCGCGCAACAGTTCAAAAACCAGGGACTCAAGGTTATGCTGGCGGCAGGCGATACCTTTCGGGCAGCCGCAGTCGAGCAGTTACAAAGCTGGGGTGACCGCCTCGAAATCCCGGTCGTTCAGCAAGGCCAGGGAGCCGATTCGGCGTCGGTGATTTATGACGCGCTGGAGTCAGCGCAAGCTCGTAACGTAGATGTGTTGATTGCCGATACTGCCGGAAGGTTGCACACACAGTCCAGCCTGATGGATGAACTCGGGAAAATAAAGCGCGTCATGAGCAAACTCGACCCCGATGCACCCCAGGAAACCCTGCTGGTGCTCGATGCGATAACCGGCCAGAACGCACTGGCGCAAGCGAGAAACTTCCGCGATAGCGTGGGTATCTCCGGCATCGTTCTGACAAAACTCGATGGCACCGCCAGGGGAGGCATGATCTTCAATGTGGCCGAACAGTTACAGACACCGATCCGATTTATCGGCGTCGGGGAATCGGCGAATGACCTGCGACCCTTTGACAACGAGGAATTTGTCGATGCCTTGCTGGCCGATGCCTGAGTTCGCCGCTTCCCCATGATCGAATTTCACAATGTAACCAAGCGCTTCGAAGGTGGTTATAACGCGCTAAGTAATGTTTCGCTAAGCCTCGGAGATGGCAAGATGGTCTTTGTTACCGGTCATTCCGGTGCCGGCAAGAGTACGCTGCTGAAAATAATAGCACTGATCGAAAAGCCAACCCGTGGTCAGGCGCTGCTAAATCGCATCAACCTCAATACGCTGGCACGTCATCGCATACCCTATATTCGACGTAACATCGGCATTATTTTTCAGGACCACCAACTGTTGTTCGATCGACCCGTTTTCGACAACGTGGCGCTGCCGCTACACATACAGGGTTATCGACCACAGGAAATTGCCAAACGCACCCGCGCAGCCCTCGACAAGGTAGGCTTGCTGCACAAAGAAAAGTCGATGCCTATCACGCTCTCCGGAGGAGAACAACAACGCGTCGGAATCGCTCGCGCAGTGGTTCACAAACCCATGCTGCTATTGGCCGATGAGCCAACCGGCAACCTCGACCCGGTGTTATCGCGTGAAATCATGCAGATTTTTGTCGATTTCAACCAGGTCGGGGTTACGGTGCTGGTGGCCAGCCACGACCTGGGGCTTATCGATGAACTGGGAACACCCCGTATCACGCTTAACGGCGGCAAACTCATCCTGAACGATCTCGAAGATACCCGGGAGGAGACCAGCGATGGCCGGCAGTAATATCCGACGCTCAAAACCGGCGACTTCGAATCGTGTTTCAGCCTACCTGCTGCATCACCTGCAATCGCTGATCTTTAGTCTCGGTAAGATTTATCAGGCGCCGATAACGACGATTATGACGGTCGCGGTCATTGGCATAACGCTGTCGCTGCCGGGGGGCTTTTACCTGTTTTTGAAGAATATCGACGCGATATCGGGTGATTTCCGTTCAAGCTCGCAAATCAGCCTGTACTTTGACCTCGACCTTAGTGAAAAACAGGCGCGCGTGCTCGAAAAGCAAATCGCTAAAATGGAGATTGTGGTGTCGACCCGATTTATATCGCGTGATTTATCACTGCAGGAGTTTAGGCAGAACTCAGGTTTCGGAAAGAGTATCGATTCGCTGAGCAGTAACCCGCTGCCACACACCCTGATCGTTGAGCCGGGTGATGAAGCCGATACTTTCGCAGTGCGCAACCTCTTCAACAAACTACAGGCTATGCCCGAGGTCAAAATCGCCAAACTGGATACCGAATGGCTGGAACGACTCTATACCATCATTGAAATCGCCAAACGTTCAGTTGCAATCATAACAATTCTGTTCGCCTGCGCCGTGTTGCTGATCATTGGCAACACCATCCGCCTCGATATTCAGAACCGTTACCAGGAAATAATCGTCACCAAGCTTATCGGCGCCACCGATGCATTTATCCGTCGACCGTTCCTCTACGGCGGTGTCTGGTACGGTTTGCTGGGCGGGATTATCTCCTGGTTGATCGTAGAGATTGGATATCTTGCAATATCTGCCCCACTAGAGCGGCTAAACCTGCTATATAAGTCTGATATGAACCTGATTACATTTTCATTTCACGACTTTATCATTCTGATTACATCTAGTACCCTACTGGGACTGGCCGGCTCCTGGATCGCAGTGGCGCGGCACCTGAACCAGATTGAACCAAGCTAACCAATAATCAAATGCCCGCAAAACGTCGACTATTACTGATTGATTCTTCGGATTCGGCTCGGGCTATCCTGTTCAAGGAAATCACCAGTCGGGCGCCCGATCTCGACATCATCGCCTGCGGTAACGGCAAGGAAGCGATGACTGCGGTAAAGCGCTACGAATTTGAAATCATCACCACCGGTATCGATTTACCCGATACCGACGGTTACAAGCTGATCGAGATGATTCGAGAAACCCCCAAGAATAAAGACACTGCTATTTTCGTCGTCTCGGGTGATACCGGTACCCGGGTAATGGGTGCCGACATGGAAGACACCGACGCGGTAACGGCTTACTTCGACAAGGCCGAGGGGCACAAATCGCTGGTAAACTTCATCCTCAATTTCCTCGGCACTTACAACGAGCTACCGGTGAAAATCCTGTACGTCGACAAGAGTGCAACCTCAACTGCGATAACGACTTCGATTCTGGAAAAGAATGATATCGGATACCTGCATTATCGAGAACCCGACGAAGCACTCGCATTTTTGAGGCAGGATCTGCAAGACCATGACGACTGCAGCATTGACGTCATGATTACCGACCTGACGTTAACTAGTGGTATGAACGGCTTTGAACTAATCCAGGCTATACGCAACGAACTGGAACTTGACTATCTGACGTTACCGATACTGTTGATGACGATCGAACCCGGGGAGGATGAACGTACCGATTTCACCGCCATTTTCGGTGCGGGTACCAATGATTTCATTACCAAACCGGTAAGCGAAGAAGACTTGCTGTTGCGCTTGCAAACCCTGGTCAATATCAAGCGCCAGAGCGAAGCCTTGAATCCCTGACAGCGGCCAGACCGGTTGTATAAATGCACTATTTTTCTTTAATAACCATACATTTAACCTGTATATTAATATTTGCTAATAAACTTGAACTGTTAGCGATCTTTATGCTCTAATAACTAGCACTCGGATAGCATGAGTGCTAGAAAACACTAAAACGAGGTCGTTATGAGCACAGCATTGATCAATACAAGCAACTCTTTGCCCGTGTTAATGGGTAGTTCCAATCTCGACGCCTATATTCAGGCAGCTAGAAGCGTGCCTGTACTGACTGCGGAAGAAGAGTACGCACTGGCAAAAGATCTACAGGAAACCGGTAATATTGCATCTGCACAAAAACTGGTACTACCACACCTTCGTTTTGTCATCAAAGTCGCGAACAATTACGCGGGTTACGGCCTGGCGATTCCTGATTTAATTCAGGAAGGCAGCATCGGTTTGATGAAGGCGGTGAAGCGTTTTCGTCCCGAAGTGGGTGTGCGCCTGGTATCGTTCGCAGTGCACTGGATAAAAGCTGAAATTCACGAATTCATTTTGAAAAACTGGCGCATCGTAAAAATTGCTACCACCAAGGCGCAACGCAAGTTGTTCTTCAAACTGCGCAGCCAGAAAACCCGCCTGGGCTGGTTTAAATCGGAAGAGATCGATCACGTTGCTGAAACCCTCGGGGTAACCCGGGAGAACGTAATAGAAATGGAGAACCGCCTTAACAACTACGACATGGCTTTCGATCCACTGAGTGACGAAGATGACGATTGCGCGTATCTTGCGCCTGCCAATTCGTTAGCGTCGAATTCACCCTCGCCCGAGTTGCTGCTGGAGGCTCAGAACACCGAGCAAAACAATAATCATATTCTCAGTGAAGCCATGGGTAGTCTCGACGATCGCAGCAAGGCGATCGTGACTCGCCGTTGGTTGACTGAACCAAAGGCCACGCTGCACGAACTCGCTAGCGAGTACGGTGTATCCGCAGAACGCATCCGTCAAATTGAAAGCAATGCATTCAAGTCGATAAAGTCCAGCTTCGTCGCCTGAAGCTGCAACAACGCCTGAAGCAAAGCCCGGCGGCCTGACCGGGCTTTTTTATATCTGCATTTCGGTAAAAAATACTATACTCGAATCTGAATTCAACCGAGATCCCAATATATGCCTGATATCGATTCTCCCGATGATGAGAATGATGATAGAGCAATGCTTGAACAAAAGCTGAAAGCGCTCGAGGCGGACATACGCCAGAAAAAGGAAATTATCCTGGCGCAACACACCAAACTCGAGGCTTTTTTTGAGTCATCCATCGATGCCGTGGTACAGATGGATTTCGACGGTCACATCACCGGCTGGAATCACCAGGCCGAGAAAATTTTTGGCTGGAGGGCGGAAGACATACTCGATCAGACCATAGAACAGACCATTATTCCCGAACGCTATCGGGATGCCCATAAAAGAGGTATGAAAAAATTTCTCGAAACCGGTGAAATTTCGATTATGAACTCGCTGATTGAAATCCACGCCCGGCATCGCGACGGCCATGAGTTTCCGGTCGAGATTTCGATATCGGTGATCAATTCGACCGATCTGCAGGAATTCAATGCCTATATCCGCGATATATCAGAACGCAAACACGCCGAAACCGTTATCTGGAACCAGGCCAATTTCGATTCGCTGACAAGCCTGCCAAATCGAAATCTGTTTTTGCAGAAACTCGAACATGAAATTCGTGCCGGCGACCGTAGCAGTCGGTCACTGGCGTTGTTGTATATAGATCTCGATCGGTTCAAGGATGTCAACGATACCCTGGGTCACGATATGGGGGACTTATTACTCATCGAGATTTCGAGTCGGCTTAAAAAAACAGTTCGTGAAATAGACACGGTTTCGCGCCTCAGTGGGGATGAATTTACAATAATTCTCGGACAGATCAACGATCACCTGTCGGTACAACCCGTGTGCCAGCAAATACTCGAGACTCTCGCCCGACCATTTCAGATCGGTAACGAAAAAATCTTCCTCACCGCGAGTATCGGCGTTACCTTTTATCCGGGAGATTCCAGGGATATCGAAATCCTGCAAAGAAATGCCGATCAGGCGATGTATGCCGCCAAGGCGGCGGGGCGCAACCGTTATCATTTCTTTACTCCGGAACTGCAGGATCGGGCGATCAGAAAACACAAAATGATCAG
>CAZAVY010000053.1:0-19466 GCA_964488685.1 uncultured Gammaproteobacteria bacterium | reverse complement strand
ATATCGTCGGTCGAGCTTTGCTGACAGCCGACGATTAAGCCTGAGGTCGTAATGTCGATTGCCGCGACCTTAAGGAGTTCTGTTGGTTTCATCTATTGTATTCTCCAAGAACTTTATCGAGTTTCAGTGCTTATTGATTTTGGATAGCCCATTTTGCCCAGAAGACTACATTGATCAACCCTTTAGAGCAAGTTTTTAATGTAAATATTACTCATTTCGCGGTGAATATAGCCCAGTTTACAATCTTTGCCCTTGGCCTGGAATTGCGCTCGATCAAACCCTAAATAAAGATGTCTTTACCTGGCTATTGATAATGCGCCACCTATATTGTAAAACATCGGCAAATTCGTTCGCCGGGACCTCCACAATGAACCAGCAGAAGCTCGTCATGTACCATAACCCCAGCTGCAGCAAGTCGCGTGAAACCCTGCAAATACTGGAAGACAATAATGTCGAAACCGTTATTATCGAGTATCTCGACCAACCGCCAGACCAGCAGGAATTACAACGAATTATCGAAATGCTGGGTTGTTCAGCGCGCGATTTGTTGCGCACCACGGAACCGGCCTACCGGGATGCGCATCTGGACGATGACGTCTTGACCGATATCGAGATTATCGACGCTATTTGCCAACAGCCGGTTTTATTGCAGCGTCCTATCGTGGTTGCGGATGGCAAAGCAATCATCGGCCGTCCTCCGACGAAGGTACTGGAAATAATTGCATAAAATACTGATTGTTTTTTTCAGTCGCCATGGCAGCGTCGCGCGCATGGCGCAACAAATTAGTCTTGGCATCGATTCCAACCAGGCCTGCGAGGCGGTCCTGCGCTGTCTGCCTGCGGTCTCGGCATCTATCGAGCAAAGCGAAGTGGCCATTCCCGAGCAGGGTGTACCCTATGCCCGGCTTAGCGATCTGGAACTCTGCGCCGGCCTGCTGGTCGGCAGCCCCGGGTATTTCGGCAACATGGCCGCGCCGTTAAAGTATTTTTTCGACCAAACCAGTCAACTGTGGCTCTCCGGTGGCATGATCGGCAAACCCGGCGGCGTATTTACCGCTACCTCGAGCATGCATGGCGGGCAGGAAACCGTGCTGACCAGCATGATGCTGCCACTATTACATCACGGCATGCTGGTGACCGGAATCCCCTACTCCGAACCCGCGCTGAACCGGACTCGATCCGGAGCCACCCCCTATGGCGCCAGCCATGTATCAGGGCAGCAAGGTCAGGAACTGACCGAAGATGAGCAATCAGCCTGCAGGGCTCTGGGCAGCCGAGTCGCCGAACTCGTATGTAAACTTAATTGAATCACGGTTACCAGAATGCCTTCGCTTAGGGCCATCAGCCTGGTATCGTGGTTGGCCTTACTTGGATTCCAGCTTGCACTACTGTGGCCAGGTAACGGCATTGATTATTACTGGATCATTCTGCTTTGCGCTCCCCTGCTGTTTCCGGTCAGGGGCTTACTGCGGGATCAGGTTTACACCTACCGGTGGATTGGTTTTATGACCATGATATATTTTTGCATCGGCATCAGCGAGCTTGTAACCAACCCCCAGCTGAGACTCTACGGGTTCGGTACGACGATTTCGAGCGCGATTTTATTTCTCGCAAGCATCTATTATGCCCGTTTTCTGGGATTACAGACACCTAAGTAATCACAGCTTTTCAACTCTCGGAGTTTGTTTCCAGCAATGCCTGCTTCACCAATGGAATCGTCACCTTACGCTGCTGCGATAATGACGCCTCGTCCAGTCGCCGCAAGATTGACATTTGCGTAGCAAGATTGCGAGCATGGTGGGTCACCAGGTAGGAAATTACCTCACTCGATAAATCGATTCCGATCAGCTGTGCGCGTTGCTGTAGAATCTCGCGAATGTCGGCGTCATTGCTCGAAGGTAAATGCAACATCAGAGCCCATTGCAAACGGGATCGGAAGTCATCCAGGCTGGTGACCAGATCATCCGGCTTGTCCGTCATCGCGAATACAAACCGGTAATCACCCTCTCGACAACGATTGATAACCTGGTAAAAGCAGGCTTCCCAGGCCGGATTCCCGGCGATTGCGTCAAGATTGTCAATCGCAAGGACGTCGCACTGGTTGAATCCCTCGAAGACTGCTGCCTCACATTGCAATAGTTGTACTGCGTCATAGATTTGCAAAAGGACACCATGACTTCGGGCAAAATCGGCACTCGCATTCAACAAATGCGTCTTGCCGCTCGCAGTCGCACCCCACAGGCCGATTTGAACTTCACCTTCACCCAGAATCAGGGCTTTCAGGTTGGTTAGAATAAACTCGGCCCGGTCGGAAATGAAAGATTCGAAACTGAACTGGCGATCGGGCGAAAGCGGTAACGCGATCTGTTTAATTGCTCACTCCGCGATTAATGTAACTGTAATTTAAGATAATCTGTTCCTCGCCACCGGTACTGACCTGCGGGAAGTTTCCCTGCTCCAGTATTTCTCCAAATTCAATCAGGCGCTGCAAATCCTCGGGATCGTTGCGCAGCTTCAGGCGATAGGTAACGACATCCCTGTTGATTATCGCGACACGTACGCTATCGACGACATTCAGGGATTTAAGATATTTCTGTACCTTGATCAGCTTATCGATTCCATTCAGCGCCGAAACGCTTAGCAATAACGACTGTTCGATACGCCGATGATCTTCCAGTGCATACTCGAGCGCCAGTATCTTGGCGAGGTGCTTGATAACCTGGTCGATGACCGCTTGCTTGGACGAAGCCTTGAATTTCCATTTAAATATCTGATCCGCAAAACGCACCTCCCAGTCACCCTGCCATCCCTGGCCGCTGCGACCGAGAATCTGACCGACCAGAAGGGCATCCGGCGCATAACGTGTAGCCATAACCTCGATGCTGTCATACTGACGCGACACGAGGTCACTAATCTTGACCAATGCAATATCTTCGAGATCCATCAGCGGGAACAACACGGGAACCGCGTGGATTAGCGCCGCCTGATCGAGCGCATCTATCAGGTCAGGCGTGGTATCCCCCGACACCAGTTTGATATTTTCATTTACATCGTAGGAAATCACCAACAGGCTGCTGGGTCGTTCTCGCCCCCAAATCGGGAAATTGTGCTCACGCAGCAGACCCTCGATTAGTTGCTGATCGAAATCAATGCGCAAATACAGGCGCCCCGCATCGAACTCGTCATCATTCGGTAAACTGCGGTTAATGTAGCGAAACTGCTTGACGTAGCGGGCACTGCGTTCGATTGGTCGCTTGAAGGCAGCACTGCGCAAGGCATCATCGGAACCGCTAACCTTTACGATTACCTGGCGAAAGGCCCGGCTGAAGGACTCAAGCCTCAAACTGGTGGTTTGATCTGCAACCGGAAGTTCAACCGTGAACAGATCTTCCACGGTGACCGCCTCAGCCTGGGGATGAAATGTAACCAACAGCGCCGGTAATAGCGCTAGTACTTTGTGCAACTTCATTATTCCCTATCTTCATCCACGGACATTTGCGTACAAGGCGTGTAAAATAACACACCCATATTATTTCCTGAACCGACAAACCATGAATTCCGAACACTCTCTTAACTATCGTGACTCCGGTGTCGATATTGATGCCGGTAACGAATTGGTGGAGCGCATCAAACCTGCGATCAAATCCACCCACCGAGAGGGTAGCATCGGCCGCATCGGTGGTTTTGGCGGTCTGTTCGAACTGCCACTGGAACGCTACCGTAATCCGCTGATGGTCTCGGCAACCGATGGCGTCGGCACCAAGTTAAGGCTTGCAATCGATCTCGGCTTATTCGATGGTATCGGCATAGATCTGGTCGCGATGTGCGCCAATGATATCGCGGTCCTCGGTGCCGAGGCGCTATTTTTTCTCGACTATTACGCGACAGGTCAACTCGATATCGAGCAGGCCGAACAGGTCATCAAGGGAATAGCCGAAGGTTGCAAACTCGCCGGCTGTGCATTGATTGGTGGTGAAACCGCAGAAATGCCGGGAATTTATCAACCCGGCGATTTTGACCTTGCCGGGTTTTGCGTCGGCATCGTGGAAAAAGATCGAGTCATTGATGGCAGTCGTGTGGCCGAGGGGAATCGACTGATCGCGTTGGCCTCATCCGGTGTGCATTCCAACGGTTTTTCGCTGGTGCGCAAGGTCATCGAAACTTCGGGCGCCAGTCTGTCCCAGCCATGCGGCGATCAGACACTTGCAGATGCGTTGATTGCCCCGACCCGTATCTATGTTAAAAACCTGCTGCAATTGTTGGCTACCTGCCGGATCAATGCAATCGCACATATTACCGGTGGCGGCCTTGTGGAGAATGTGCCGCGGGTATTACCGGGGCATCTAGGGGCTCGAATCGATTTATCCAGCTGGCAACCGCCAACCGTTTTTAGCTGGCTCCAACAGGCCGGAAACATTGAGCAACTGGAGATGCTGCGCACTTTTAACTGTGGTGTGGGGATGGTGCTTGTGGTCGATGCCGGGCACCAAAGCCAATGCCTGGAGCAACTCGGCAGGCTCGGTGAAACCGCCTGGGTGATTGGCGATGTTGTCTCACGCGATGGCCGGGCAGCGGCTGTCTTTACATGAGTAAACCTCTCGGGCTGGCGATTTTAATCTCCGGCAACGGCAGCAACCTGCAGGCAGTCATAGATGCCATCGCCGCAGGCAGGGTAAACGCGGAAATAAAAACGGTGGTTTCAGATAATCGCGAGGCCCATGGTCTGGTGCGTGCTGCCAAACACGGGCTCAACACCCGGATTTTCGATCGCCACGATTACGACAGCAGAAAACAATTTGACCTTGCGCTGCAGCAATACCTGCAATCGGTTAATCCGGACTACATCGTACTGGCGGGATTCATGCATATCCTCAGATCTGATTTCATTCTGGAATTCAAGCATAAAATTTTAAATATTCATCCTTCGCTGCTTCCGGCTTACAAGGGTTTGAACACCCACCAACGCGTGCTCGAAAATGCCGAAACCCATCATGGTGTCAGTATCCACCTCGTCACCGCGGAACTTGACGCCGGGCCCGTGATCCTGCAGGCGAGCTACCCGATCGAGAAAGGCAATCGGGTCGAAGATCTGCAAACAACAGGTCGTCAACTGGAGCACAAGATGTATCCACAGGTGTTGGGCTGGCTGGGCGATGCCAAACTAACCATTGATGGAGGCCGGCCGTTTTATGAAGGGGCCTTGCTTGAGAAACCGATTATATTTAATTCTTAACCTGTTAATTCTTGGGCTGGTGCAATTTCCGTCCGATCTGGCTGCCGATGTGCCGCTACGGGAATTTACCGCCAGTTACGATTTATTTCGGGGTGATTTGCGGGTTGGAGTATCCGAACTCAGTCTTGAACGTCTGGGTGACCTGTGGCGTTGGCGTATGAAAACCAGTGCCCGGGGACTGGTTTCGATATTCATCGATAAGCGACCCCGCTCCGAGACTACCTTCATCCAGATTAACGATGAAATCCGCTTGAGACAGATTTTAATTACCGATGACAACGATAAAAATAAACTGGAATCCGCCAGTTTTGACTGGGACAGACGAATCGTCGAAGTATTGCGCAAAGGCAAACAAAAAAAAATACCGTTTGCTACCGGAGTGTATGACTACCATAGCATCCATCTGCTTGCGGCCAGCATGCAGTTACAGCAGGTGCAAAAGACAACTGTTGATTTTTACCGCAAAGGCAGGTTGGTAAAATCGACTGTTATTTTTAGGGGTGAAGAAAGCATCGCCATCAATGACGAGTTTATCAAGGCAAAAATCTACCAGCAAATGATTGCCAAATCGAATTCGAAAACGAAGTATTACTACGATGCAAATAATCCTTTGCTGCCACTACGCATTGAAAAGCTAAAAACCGGTGAGAAGCCGATAATTTTGACCTTGCGCAAGGTCGACTGGACCTTATAGACGCGTAAATCCCTCCTCTTTTCGCAGGCGTTCTATTTCCGCCGGCGCGAAAGGTACCTGTTCGATAAAACCGGGAAGTTCGTGTTGCCCGATTTCGAGAAATCGCATCTTGGTCTGGCAGGCCTTGATATCGATAATGTTATCCTGATCCAGCAGGCGCGCACGCTCTACCACCGCCATGTTCGATGAATAATTGACCTTCTGAAACAATTGCAATTCGTCACCATGCAAAACGATCGCAACCTTGCCATGTTGTTCCGGGTTGAAAAATTCACGTAGCTCTTCAGCACGATCGAGTACTACCTCCAACTGCTGCCTGGATTCTACGGTTACGCTAAACACGTAACCCGGCTGACTGGGCTCGCCCAAAGCATGAAACGATGCAACCGAAACACCAGCCACCAGTATAAAAATCGCGCGCAGTCGTGCCGGCATTTTAGTCGGTACCTGCAATCGTCATGTTTTCGATCAAAATTGAGCCACAATGTATGCTGCTGCGAAAATCGATATCCCTGCCGATCTCGACTATCCCTTTAAACATATCGCGTAGATTGGAGGCGATGGTTACTTCTTCCACCGCATGGTCGAGCTTACCATTTTCAACCCAGAAACCGGCAGCCCCACGTGAGTAATCACCCGTCACGGTATTCACCCCGTGCCCCATCAGTTCGGTTACCAGAAATCCTCGATGCATTTCGGCAAGACATTCTTCGAAGCTTTTTCCGCTGTGACCAATGCACAGATTGTGCACCCCACTGGCATGGCCGGTCGACGCCAGCCCCAGCTTGCGCGCGGCATAACTGTCCAGCAGATAACTCTGCACTACCCCGTCGGTGACCAGTTTGCTGGTCCGCGTGGCCACGGCTTCCGCGTCGTAGTTGGCAGATCCCAGTGCCTGTGGAATGAAGGGATCTTCATTCATCTGCAAAAACTCGGGGAAAACACGCTCACCGACAGCATCGAGCAGAAAGCTCGCTTTACGATACTGCGCCGCGCCACTGATCGCCGCGGTATAACTGCCGATAATGCCGCGTGCGAGCTCCGCAACAAAAAGGACCGGCGACTGCTGCGTTTTGAGTTTGGTGGCGTCGAGTCGGCGCACGGTACGCTCCGCGGCTGTTTCCCCCACGCTGCGCGCGCTCGCGAGTTGATCCGGGTGGCGACTGATATCATACCAGTAATCGCGCTGCATTTTACCGTCGGACTCCGCCACCACCGCACAACTGATACTGTGGCGGGTTTTGTATTGAGCCTGCAAGAAACCGTGCGAGTTGCCGTATACCGACAGGCCGGCGCTTAAATCAACCGAGGCTCCTTCGGAATTGACGATGCGTTGATCGAATGCCAGGGCCGAATTTTCGCATTCCAGGGCGAGATCAATAACCTTCTGCGGTTCGATCCCCCAGGGATGATACAAATCGAGATCGTGAAATTCACTCGCCATGAGTTCGACATCTGCAAGACCGGTACAGGGATCCTCGGAAGTATGGCGGGCTATGTCACAGGCCGCTTCCACCGTTTTACGAATCGCCTCAGCGTCAAGGTTCGAGGTGCTCGCGCTACCTTTGTGCTGACCGATATAAACGCTGATGCCGAGACCGTTGTCCTGCTGATGTTCAATTGTCTCGACAGATCCCATACGCGTTGCCACTGCAAGGCCCTGCGAAACCGATAAACCCGCCTCGGCCTGGGTTGCACCCTTCGCCTGCGCCATTTTGAGCGTATCGGCAACGATGTTTTTAAAGGTGTCCGCTTGCGGAAATGCTAACATGTTAGTTTTTTCAAGGTCCATAGACTCATATTATCCCAGACAGTAATGGAAAACGAAGCACAGATTGATGAAATCGAACAAATCAGCAAGAGTCAACGAAAACGCGAAAGTCAGGCGATCCGGGATCTCGGCAAGAAATTGACGGCGCTATCAGCTGTGCAACTGGCACGTATTCCGCTCGATGGACCGGTACTCGAAGCAATCGCACTCGCGCATCGCATTTGCAACAAACGCAGCGCGCTCAAACGTCATTACCAGTTTCTCGGTAAACTACTCCGGTCACGCGATACCCTTCCAATTTTTGCAGCCTTATCCGATATAGACAATGAAAATCAGCATTCGATCCAACGGCATCATCGAGCCGAACGCTGGCGTGACCGCATAATCGAACAGGGTAACGATGCGATCGACGCTCTGGTAGCCGAAATCACGCATGCCGACCGCCAGAAACTGCGCCAGTTGCGGCGCAACCACGCTAACGCCCAAACCGACAGCAAACGAACCCAGCATTCCCGGCTGATCTACAAACAAATCAAGTACGCCCTCGATATCTCTGCATAGCGCTATTTGGGGCTGGCCGGGATAATCGGGGTTTTGCAGTTGACGTCGGCATTTTGAGCACGGTTGCGTAGATAGTGGTCCATCAGCACCATGGCGAGCATTGCCTCGGCGATTGGCGTGGCCCGAATACCGACACAGGGATCATGACGCCCCTTGGTGCGGATATCGACCGGATTGCCATCGATATCGACGCTTTTTCCGGGCAGGTGAATACTCGAGGTGGGCTTGAGTGCAATACTGACCAGAATGTCCTGCCCTGAAGTGATACCGCCGAGGGTACCGCCCGCATTGTTCGACAGGAAGCCGGCAGGTGTGATTTCGTCGCGATTCTGGGTTCCTTTGAGTTCGACACTGTCAAAACCGGCGCCAATCTCGACACCCTTGACCGCGTTGATACTCATCATTGCATGTGCGATTTCGGCGTCGATACGATCAAATATCGGCTCACCCAATCCGGGCGGCACTCCGCTGGCGACCACCGATACCCGGGCGCCTATCGACTCGCCCTGCTTGCGCAACGCATCCATATACTGCTCCATCTCCGGCACCATATCGGCATCGGCACAAAAGAAAGCGTTGTTGTTGACTTCATTCCAGTCGAAATTTACCGGTTTGAGTGGGCCCAGCTGCGATAGATAGCCTCGCACCTGAATACCACATTTTGCGGCCAGGTACTTCTTGGCAATGCCGCCCGCAGCAACCCGCATCGCGGTTTCCCGTGCCGATGAACGCCCTCCCCCTCGATAGTCCCGAAATCCGTATTTCTGGGTGTAGCTGTAATCGGCATGGCCGGGGCGAAACTGGTTCTTGATTTCGCTGTAGTCTTTGGAACGCTGGTCCTTGTTGTGAATTATCAGGCAGATGGGAGTTCCGGTAGTCCTGCCTTCGAAGGTACCTGAAACAATCTGTACCGCATCATCTTCGCGCCGCTGCGTGGTGTAGCGCGAGGTACCGGGCTTACGCCGATCGAGATCATCCTGCAAATCGGCCTCGCCTAGCTCGAGCCCGGGCGGGCAACCATCAACTATGCATCCAATTGCACTACCGTGACTTTCACCGAATGACGTCACCACAAATGATTTGCCGAAACTGTTTCCCGACATTTAAACCGTCCTGCATTGATTTCCAGGGTTTTGGCACTAAATTAGGGTGCCATGAACCATTCTACTAAAAAACTCGGCATGATGTTCAGTGCCGGCGCGTGGATACTCGGTTTATTATTACTGGTGCTGGTATTTTCGAAAATCATCCACCAGCAAAACAATCCCAACCGGTCAATTTCGACCTTGCAAACTTCCGAATTTCAGCAGGTGGTAATCAAGAGAAACCGCCGTGGTCACTATGTGTTTATCGGCGAAATAAACCGTCACAAGGTCAATTTCCTGGTTGATACCGGGGCCACGATCACAGCGATACCCGGCGCCTTGCAAAAACCCCTCGGACTGAAATCCGGCCCTGCGACCCCGGTGTCCACGGCTAACGGTTCCACCACCGCTTACCTGACCCGCCTGGGCCAATTATCGATTGGGGATATTGAACTGTACGACGTTAGCGCCAGCATTATTCCGGGTATGGAGGTCGAAGAAGTCCTGCTCGGAATGAATGTTTTAAAACACTTTGAACTGGTGCAACGCGGGGATGAACTGATAATTCGACAGTACCGATAGTTGCTTTCACTTTCCGGCTGTTATTAAAAAACCAGAATTATTTCTGAACTTTCTCTAAACTCGTTGCCTCTAAACTCGCGTTATGGGGAAATATCCTGTACCAGCAACTTTTTAACTTGAGGAAAAACTAATGATTACAGCTAAGAAAACCACCGGTGTCGCCCTTGCTGCTGCGGCAGCTGCCATGTTCGCGATCGCGCCAATGAGCGCATCTGCCGGTGAAACTACCGGCAAATGCTTCAACGTCAACTCTTGCAAAGGCACCGGTGCCTGCGCAACTGCCACTACCAGCTGCGCGGGCCAGAACTCATGCGCCGGAAAAGGCTGGGTCAAGCGCACCAAGTCTGCGTGTGAAGGCGCAGGTGGCACCTTCGAAGCCTGATCTGAATAAGACAGCTAGTAAAAATGCACCGGCTCCGTCGGTGCATTTTTTTTGCCCGCGAGCTGTAACAAACACTGACCTTCCACTATGACACCACCTGCGCAGAAACCTTTTCTCGGATTTGGTCTCGGTCTGCGCGCGGAGCACTATCAGGATATCCTCGACCGCAAACCGAAAAACATAGACTGGTTTGAAATCCTCAGCGAAAACTACATGATCGACGGCGGCAAACCGCTCTATTTCCTCGACGCGATCCGCCAGGATTATCCCATGGTCATGCATGGTGTGTCGTTGTCACTGGGGAGCACCGACGAGCTTGATTTTGAGTATCTCAAACAATTAAAAAAATTAATCGAACGCGTCGAACCGCAGTGGTTTTCCGATCACCTGTGCTGGACCGGGGTCGATTATAAAAATATGCACGATTTGCTACCTCTGCCGTACACCGAGGAAGCAATGAGTCATGTCGCGGATCGCATTTCGAGGGTACAGGACTTTATTGGTCGACAAATGCTGATCGAAAATCTATCGAGCTACATCACCTATTGCGAAGATACGATGCCCGAATGGGAATTTCTTGCCGCGATCGCCGAAAAGTCCGATTGTCACCTGCTGCTGGACGTCAATAATATTTACGTCAGTAGTTATAACCATCACTTTGACCCGATCGAGTACCTGGCGGGGGTTCCCGTTGAACGGGTCTGGCAACATCACCTTGCCGGTCATAGTAATGAAGGTAACCTGATAATCGACACCCATGACCAGGATGTCATTGATCCAGTTTGGGCACTTTACGAAGAAACCGCAAAACGCTTCGGACCGGTCTCAACCATGATTGAACGCGACGGCAATATTCCCGGGCTGGACCAGGTGTTGGCGGAACTGGAACAGGCCCGGCGCATAGCCGAACCCTATTATCGAACCTGACAATGACGCATTTACGTGACTTGCAACTGCGCTTCCAGGAATACCTGGTGAACGGTTCGGATGATATCGAACAGGATATTATCAGCACCGAGGACGCGCTTGCAGAACATCGCCTTGGAACTTATTACAACGCCTACCGGATCCGACTGATCGACTGCCTCGCGATCGATTACTCGGCGCTGGAGCAATATCTTGGTCGTGAGGCTTTCGAAAATATGGCGCTCGACTACCTACAACACTACCCTTCGAAGCATCCTTCGGTACGCTGGTTCGGTCAAAATCTGCCCGCTTATCTGGGTCACGTATACGCGGGTGAAAATGCCGAGTTTGTCCAGGAATTGGCGGGTTACGAATGGGCGCAGGCTAAGGTATTCGATGCCGCCGATAGCCCGAAGTTATTCCAGCTTGAAGACATCACGCCTATCCCGGCAGAATCATGGCCAGGCATCGGATTCAGTTTCAAGCCTGCGCTGACCTGGCTCGATCTGCACTGGAATGTCGCGCTGATAGCGAATGCGATGGATAGCGGAAGCGAATTACCACCGAAACAGCGTGCCGAATACCCGTTGCGCTGGTTGCTTTGGCGTCAGGGCATGGTGACCCGCTGGCGTTCACTCGAAGTTCATGAAGCCTGGGCCCTGGAGCAGGCGAGCACAGGAGCCGGTTTTGCCGAAATATGTGAAGGCTTGCTGGAATGGATTGATGAGCCACAGGTTGCCCTGGTAGCTGCGGGATTTCTCAAACAATGGGTCAGCGATCAACTGCTCGAAAAGCTTGACTATTAGCAATATCGGCCACCAGCAGGTATCTCATATAGAGCGGTTTTAGTGTTAATATTTACCGCAACCCTGAAATGTGGCCGACCCGGGAAATTCGCGGGAATACCCATTCGTTCAATCAAGTCTTAGACCCAGGATACATCGTCATGACCAACCCCGACCTTAAATTGAAGGATCTCGATATCTTCCACGGTTTTATCCGGCGCCATATCGGTCCCGGCACCGGGGACGAAGCCGCGATGCTGGCCGACCTGGGCATGGAAAACATCGATGAATTGCTAGACAAGGTGGTTCCTGAAACAATTCGACGACGCAAGCCACTCGAAATCAAGGCGAGCCTGTCGGAGCGGCAGGTGCTGCATCGGCTTTACCAGATATCTATTCGAAACCAGTTGTACAAGTCATTTATCGGTATGGGCTACCACAATACCCATACCCCCACCGTAATCGAACGCAATTTACTGCGTAACCCGGCCTGGTACACCGCCTATACGCCCTACCAGGCGGAGATTTCCCAGGGGCGACTCGAGGCGCTGTTAAATTTCCAGACCATGGTTTGCGACCTGACCGGGATGGAACTCGCCAATGCCTCGGTCCTCGATGAAGCCACTGCGGCGGCTGAAGCCATGGCCATGTGTCATCGCCTGTCGAAAAGTAGCAGCGATGTTTTCTATATCGCCGAAAGTTGCCATCCGCAAACGCTGGAGGTGGTGACCAATCGCGCGCTGCATATGGGCATCAAGTGCGTAGTCGGCGATGCTTTTGCTGTCGTTGACAACCCCGAATTTTTTGGTGTGTTGTTGCAGTATCCCTGCTCAACCGGTGAAATCCATGACTATCGCGAGCTGGTAGCTCAGATTCATGAAAAACAGGGCCTGGTCGCGGTGGCTGCAGATTTGCTCAGCCTGACTCTACTAACCCCACCCGGTGAATTCGACGCAGACATCGTAGTCGGCAGCTCACAACGCTTCGGGGTACCGCTCGGTTATGGTGGACCCCACGCGGCTTTCATGGCAACGCGCGAAGCCTATAAGCGCTCACTACCGGGTCGCCTGATCGGAGTTTCCCAGGACACTCGCAAGCAACCGGCGTTGCGGCTTGCACTGCAAACCCGCGAGCAGCATATTCGTCGTGAAAAGGCGACCAGCAATATCTGTACCGCGCAGGCCCTGCTCGCCATCATGGCAAGTATGTACGCGGTGTACCACGGACCTGAAGAGCTGCGCCGAATAGCGCGCCGTATCAATCGCATGACGGTATTACTGGCCCAGGGTTTGCGCGATTTGGGGCTGCAGGTCGAGACCGAGTATTTCTTTGATACCATCACCGTAGCGACCGGGAACGCGACCGAGTTCATCATGGCCGCGGCGCGTGCGGAGAAAATCAACCTGCGCCAGGTCGACGCCGATACCATCGGCATTTCACTGGATGAAATTGCCACCAAGGCAAACCTGATCACACTGTTCAACGTATTCACCCATGATAATGGTGATGCGGTTTCATTGACAAATCTCGATGAAAAGGCGGGCGGCAGCCTGCCGTCCGCGTTGATTCGCAGCAGTGAATTCCTGACCCATCCGGTATTCAACAGCCACCATTCCGAAACCGACCTGATGCGTTACATGCGCAAACTGGCAGACAAGGATCTGGCACTCGATCGCAGCATGATTCCACTCGGCTCCTGCACCATGAAACTAAACTCTGCAACCCAATTGATTCCGGTAACCTGGCCGGGTTTCGGGCGCATCCACCCGTTCGTGCCACTCGATCAGGCTCAGGGCTACCAGCAACTGATCACCGAACTCGAACAGATGTTATGTGCCTGTACCGGTTACGACGCCATTTCGCTACAACCCAATTCCGGTGCGCAGGGTGAATATGCCGGATTGCTGGCAATCAAGTCATATCATGAAAGCCGCGGCGAAGGGCATCGTAATGTCTGCGTAATCCCCTCATCGGCGCATGGCACCAACCCGGCTTCGGCACAGATGGCCGGCATGAAAGTCGTCGTCGTCGGCGTTGCCAAGTCGGGTAATATCGATATGGATGATCTCCAGGCCAAATGTGAAAAACACCGCGACAATCTAGCCGCAATCATGATCACCTATCCATCAACTCACGGTGTGTTCGAAGACGATGTTCGTGATGTATGTGAATTGATTCACCGCCTCGGTGGCCAAGTATATATCGATGGCGCCAACATGAATGCCATGATCGGGGTTTGTGCGCCGGGCAAATTTGGTGGCGACGTCTCCCATCTCAATCTGCACAAAACCTTCTGTATCCCTCACGGCGGCGGGGGCCCCGGAGTGGGTCCAATCGGCGTCAAACAACACTTGAAACCTTTCCTGCCTTCCACCGGTCAGAATCACAACGGCGGGATCAACAAGGTTGCCGCGGCTCCGTTCGGCAGCGCGGGTATATTACCGATCAGCTGGGCCTATATCTCGTTGATGGGTCGCTATGGTTTACCCAGGGCAACCGCGACCGCGATATTGAATGCAAACTATATTGCACACCGTTTGAACGATCATTTTCCAATTCTTTACACCGGTCCCAACGGTCTCGTCGCACATGAATGTATTATCGACACGCGCCTGGTCAAGGAGTTCGGCATCTCCGTGGATGACATCGCCAAACGCCTGATCGACTACGGCTTTCACGCACCGACCATGTCATTCCCGGTCCCCGGCACGCTCATGATCGAACCTACGGAATCGGAATCGAAGGAGGAAATCGATCGGTTCTGCGATGCCATGATTTCAATTCGCGGTGAAATTCGTGAGATCGAGGAAGGTCGTATGGATGCCGAAGACAATCCACTGAAAAATGCACCACATACGATTGATATGGTCTGCGCGGATGAGTGGAATCACGCGTATAGTCGCCAACAGGCAGCTTACCCGTTAGCCTCGTTGCGGGTCGACAAGTACTGGTCACCGGTTGGACGGGTGGACAACGTTTACGGTGACACCAATCTGATCTGTTCTTGTCCACCGCTATCGGATTACATCGACGAGGAAGCGTAATCAGATAATAACGAGGCGCATCCAGCGATCATACCGGCGCATTTAATGCCTTATTCTGGCGTAACACTCTAACCCGGGATTGGCCGATGGCGATTAGCGTTTTTGACTTGTTTTCGATAGGCATCGGACCCTCAAGCTCGCACACCGTTGGGCCGATGCGCGCGGCGCAGCAATTCGTGCAGGACTTAAAGCACGACGGGTTACTGTCGCGGGTGGCGCAAGTAAAAATCGATTTGTACGGTTCACTCGGTGCGACCGGCAAAGGGCACGGTAGCGACAAGGCGGTGATGCTGGGTCTGGAAGGCGAGCTACCGGAATCAGTCGATACCGGCAGTGTCGATTCCAGGCTCGAAGCGATTCGCTCACGCCGGGAACTGAATTTGTTCGGTGAGCAAATCGTCGGGTTCAACGAAAAAAAGCAACTTGTGATGCATCGCAGGGAAACGCTGCCGTTTCACTCCAACGGGATGACTTTTCGTGCCCTCGACGCACAGGATACTGAACTGCGTAAAGCTACTTTTTACTCGGTGGGCGGCGGGTTTATCGTCGATGAATCGGCAACGGGTACCGATGGTATCGTCGAAGATGACACCAAACTGCCTTATCCGTTTCTGAGCGCGGTCGATCTACTTATCCACTGCGCCAACCACGACATGTCGATCAGCGATGTCATGCTGGCAAACGAACAAACCTGGCGCAGCAAGGCAGAAATTCACAGCGGCCTGCTCGATATCTGGAAAGCGATGCGCAGTTGCGTCAACAACGGTTGCCGCAACGAAGGTATTTTACCGGGGGGCATGAAGGTGAAACGCCGCGCCGCGGACCTGTTCCGTAAACTCAGGGGAGAACCCGGTATTACCTATAAAGATCCGTTGGTGACGCTCGATTGGGTCAATCTATGGGCGCTTGCGGTAAACGAAGAAAATGCCGCCGGAGGGCGCGTGGTGACCGCACCGACTAATGGCTCCGCGGGCATCATCCCGTCAGTAATGCACTACTATCAGCATTTTTACCCGGCGGCCGAAGACGATGGTATCGTTCGATTTTTGCTTACCGCGGGCGCAATTGGCATACTCTACAAGGAAAATGCCTCCATATCGGGGGCTGAAGTCGGTTGTCAGGGTGAAGTGGGCAGTGCCTGTTCAATGGCTGCCGGTGCACTGACCGAAGTACTTGGAGGCAGCCCGGAGCAGGTCGAAAACGCAGCTGAAATTGGGATGGAGCACAATCTTGGATTAACCTGCGATCCAGTCGGTGGACTGGTGCAGGTGCCATGCATCGAGCGTAACGCGATGGCATCGGTCAAGGCGATCAACGCCGCGCGCATCGCGATGCGTGGCGATGGTCAGCATTACGTATCGCTCGACAAGGTGATTAAAACCATACGTGAAACCGGCGCCGATATGAAAACCAAATACTAAGGAGACCGCACGCGGTGGCCTGGCGGTCAATATCATCGAATGTTAAATGAACTTCAAGCGTCGATACTGCCTTACCTGGGCATAGTTGGCGACAATCAATGGCTGCAGGCATTGGTGGTAATTGTCGGCAGTTTTCTGCTGGCCTGGGTTTTCGATCGTTTCATCAGCACGTCACTTCGCAATCTTGCCAGGCGCACTCGTTTTTCAATCGACGATGAGCTGATCTCGATTTTACACAATCCGATATACGTCAGTGTCATCCTGCTCGGCCTGGCGATTGCGCTCAACCTGGTTGATATCCCTGGACCGGTCGAAACGGTTTCGTTTTCGATTCTGGCAACCATCGGCTACCTGGTCTGGACCCTGTTTTTATTGCGAGTCATGCGCACAACGCTGCGCTATGTTGCCGGCAACGAAGAACATGTCACGGTATTGAACTTACAAACCTTGCCGTTGTTCGAAAATCTGGCCTTCATCGTTATTATCGTGCTCTCGGTTTACGTCGTTTTTTCGGCCTGGAATATCGATATGACCGCGTGGCTGGCCTCGGCGGGAATCGTCGGAATCGCCATTGGTTTTGCTGCTAAAGACACCCTCGCCAACCTGTTCTCCGGGGTGTTCATCATGGCGGACGCACCTTACAAAATCGGTGATTTCGTGGTGCTCGATACCGGAGAGCGTGGTGAAATTACACATATCGGCATCCGCAGTACGCGCATGATGACGCGCGATGATGTCGAGGTTACCGTTCCCAATTCAGTCATGGGGAACACCAAGATTACCAACGAGTCGGGTGGTCCACACGAAAAGTTTCGAATTCGAGTAGCAATCGGTGTCGCCTATGGTTCGGACATCGACAAAGTGCGCGAAATTCTGATGGAAATCGCATTCACCGACGAGGCGGTGTGTGAAGACCCCGAACCCCGGGTACGCCTTCGTGGTTTCGGTGCTTCGAGCCTCGATTTCGAATTGCTGTGCTGGATCGACCAGCCGGTGCTACGGGGGCGTGTTATCGATACGCTAAACTGTCAGGTGTACAAGCGTTTCATCGAGGAAAATATTGAAATTCCCTACGCCAAGCAAGATCTGTATATCAAAGAACTTCCAAAATAAGCCCCACCAACGCTGCCGTTTCGGCCCAATTTAACCTGTTTGAGTGATGAACTCGGTGCCTGAAATATGCTACAAATCATTTGCATTGAACCCGGCTCACAGTTCGCGACCGGATCAAGTTTAATCAGGTCGGGTACACTAAGATCTCCTGGTTTTACTTGAACCTCGGGTCAGTTCGAATTACAGTAGCCCCATAATTATAAGTTTAGATATATCCGAAAGGAATGGAAGATGATAAAAGCCCTGGCAAAAATCGGGCGGTTTAACTGCGTCGTAATTATTACCATTATCGCCGCGATAACCTCGCTCGCCGTCACTGTAACCGCGGTCACAATTCTGAACAGCTATGGTTTTGACATCAGGCTAAAATACGCCATCGCTTTCGCGACCGGTGTTCCGGTGGTGGTAGCACCGCCGCTCAGCTGGTTACTGGTCGGCATGCTGTTGCAGATTTACAAGGTGGAAGAGGAAATGCGCAGCCTGGCCAGTTATGATTCATTGACTGGATTGTTAAGCAGACACGCGTTTTTCGAGAACGCCAACAATTATGTTTCGCTCGCCAGTCGCCAGAAAACTATTTTTTCAGTATTGATCGTCGATCTGGATTACTTCAAATTGATCAACGATAGATATGGCCATCCTGCCGGGGACGCGGTATTGAAGCTTTTCGCAAACGTGCTGAACAGTGTGGCACGGCGAAGTGATATTTGCGGTCGACTCGGGGGTGAGGAATTTGCAGTAGTCCTGCCGGGTACCTCCACAACCGAAGCACTCGAATTTTCAGACCGATTGCATGACGCCATCAACAAGGCGATCTTGAAATACGATAACGTCATGATCAAATATACCGCCAGTATCGGCCTCACTTCATTCGAACCCGGCACTATCGATAGCATTGATGAGATGCTGGCGCGCGCTGACCTGGCGCTATACCAGGCAAAAAGAGATGGTCGCAATCAAACTTCTATCTTTAATCCTGAAATCAGGCACGTCGTTGCAGGCTGATTCCCGCCTCCTGTCGGAACATGGATAGCGGTGATCTGGTGTTTAACGGCGCCAGCGTCATCGATGGCAGTGGATCGGCATCGCGCATTGTCGAAGTTGCAGTAGACCGTGAGAGCATCGTTGATATAGGCGATTGTCGGCATTGGCAGGCTGACACTTTAATCAATGCCGGCGGACTGGCCCTGCCACCAGGGTTTATCGATAGTCATAGGCATGACGACCTTGCGATATTCAAGTCCCCGGATATTACATTCAAGATTTCCCAGGGCGTTACCACGCTAATCGCCGCGGACTGGGAATGCACCCCCGAGGAAGTCTGTGAGCGTCCCAGTCAACGGCAATTTGAGCTGGCATGACAACAATTATACCGGCATTCGAATCGGCCGGTTTCTGTGTCATTGACCCATCCGTTGGCTACTTTAAAAATACTGCTGGATGAAGTCGACAAGTGCCGGATCTGCGCAAGTGCCTTGCCACTCGGACCCCGGCCGGTTTTGCAATGCTCGGTATCGGCAAAAATCCTGATTGCGGGCCAGGCCCCGGGTAAAAAAGTACACGCCACCGGAATACCCTTCGACGATGCAAGCGGGAAACGCCTGCGCGACTGGATGGGGATCGATCGCGGGGTTTTTTATGACTCATCAAGAATCGCAATCTTGCCGATGGGTTTCTGCTATCCCGGCACCGGCAAATCAGGCGATCTGCCGCCACGTCCCGAATGCGCCTTAAAATGGAGGCAGCCGCTGCTTGCCAGGATGAAGCAATTGGAGTTGACGCTGGTGATAGGACAATATGCACAAAAATACCACTTAAAAGCTAGCCCGGGGTCGCTAACCGACCGGGTGCGAACCTGGCGTGACCACTGGCCATCGGTGCTACCCTTG
>CAZAVY010000052.1:0-19960 GCA_964488685.1 uncultured Gammaproteobacteria bacterium | reverse complement strand
ACAATTGCTGTAGTGCAGACTCGAGTTCGCCGATCGGATCGGTGGCGCCATTGACTACTTCATCCAGCTCCTTGATACGATGATCGAATTGATCACTTTGCTGCCGCAGTCGATCGACGTTAGCGCGCGTAGCACGCTGTTCGGTCTCAAGCGCCTGTTGCCGAATCTGTTGTTGATGCGTGTTTTCACGAGCTTGCTGTAAGGCTTCCCGAGTTTCAGCAAGCTGCTTTTGACATTGCCTTTTTTGTTCCTGTAACGCGGTTTCCAGCTCCGTCATCTGGGTAATTTGTTCAAGAAAATCATTACGTTTGGTGCTGTTTGCCTGCAATTCACTGGTATGCCCGGTTTTCAATTGCTCGAGTTCGGCCAGTTCGACCTGCAACCGCTCGCGCCGATTCTGAACCTGCTCCGCCTGGCTTTGGTGATTGCTCAGTTGCTGGCGTAATTCAGACAGTTGTTGCTGAGAATCTGCCGATGATTTCTGACTCTGACCCCATTCCTGCTCAAGAATCTGCAGGCGTTGTCGATCACCATCGTAGCGTGATTTTAAAACCATCGCGGCCTGGGTAATCTGATCCAGTTGAGTGCGTATTTGTTCGATCTCCCGGGTGCGAGCGAGCATGCCCGAACGCTGATCCTCGTCACCCAACTGCAATACCCAATTTCGACCGGCCCACAGTCCCTGCGCGGTAACCAGACTTTCCCCGGCTTTTAGCTGGCTTCTTTTGACCCTCAAATCCGCCCTGTCCTGGCAAAGGTAAATTCCCTCCAGAATGGCCGACAGGTCGATATCGCAATCGATATAGTCGCTTAGACGTGGCCATTGCCGCGCCGCTATCTGAGACTGCACCGGGTCACGATCGAACAGCGCAATGTTGTGATTCGAAAGCAATGCTTCGGGAATAGGCTCCCCGGCTTTGAGGCAATAGGCGCCCAGATACGGTGATAACACGACTTCGACGGCTTTGCCGATATTGCCCTTGACTTTAAGCAAAGTGGCTAACCGACAACCTGAATCAATACGATTTTGGGTGAGCCATTGTTTGACTTCGTCGCCGGCCTCGGTGAGTACCTGTTGCTGCAGGACCTCCAGTGAACTCAGTCGACCGCGTAATGTTTGCACCTGGTTTCGATTCTGATCGAGCTGGTGGGCAAAATCTTCGCAACTGTCTCGCAATTGCTGGATTTCATCGGCTCTGGTCTGGGCCAGGGCCATGGTCGCGGCATATTCCTCGGACCTGGCTTCGACACTCGATTCAAGTTGGTTGATCTGGCGTACCGTATCGGAAGCATCGAGGGTATCGAGCTCCTGTCGCAGGCGCGCACCTTGCTGGTCGGTGTGTTTAACCTGGCGTTCGATATGTTCGATACCCCGGTTTTCAATTTGAGCCGCCTCGTGAACCTGATGGAATTCACGCTGAAACTGGTCCCAGAGTTCCTGCCACTGCTGCATTTTTTCTTCAGCCTGCCGGAGCGCATCCTGTTGCAGCTGCAGCCGGTCATCGCAGGATTCGAGCTGCGGCGTTATATCGGCAAGTTGCAACTCGAGTTGCTGCAACTTTTCACCATCGTCGGCCAGTATTTTCCCTGCCTCGCGCAGCGATTGCTCAAGGCTCGCGAGTTCCTGACGACCTCGTTGGCGCAGATTTTTCTGATGTTCAATCGCCTGCTCTTTACTCGAGATATCCGACCCGAGCTGGTAAAACTGACCTTGTATCCGGTGATGCTTTTCACTGGCATCGGTAAACTTCTGGCGGCCCTGTTCAATTTCGCGTTCCGTTTCCCGCAATCCCGCGATTCGCTCTTCCATGCCGGTCTGCACCGCTGCGAGTTTGCTTTTTTGAGCGGCTATATCCTGATCAAAAGCCTGTTTTTGCAACAACAGGATCTCCGCTTCGAGCCGGCGTTGATCCTGTTTCAGGCGCTTGTATTTCCCGGCGGTTTTCGACTGCCGATCGAGTCGCGTGAGTTGCCTGTCGATTTCATCGATTAAATCAACCAGACGCTCCAGGTTTTCACGGGTATGCCGTATGCGGGTTTCGGTTTCACGGCGCCTTTCCTTGTACCTGGAGATACCCGCCGCTTCTTCGAGGTAAACCCGCAGCTCGTCGGGTTTGGCATCGATAATGCGACTTACCATCCCCTGTTCGATAATCGAGTAACTGCGCGGCCCTAGCCCGGTACCGAGAAAAATATCGGCAATATCTCGACGTCGACAACGGGTATTATTGAGGAAATACCTGGATTTACCCGCCCGGCTCGCAATACGTTTAACCGATATCTCGTTGTATTTTGCATACTCCCCTTTGACGCGGCCGTCTGAATTATCGAAAACCAGCTCGACCGATGCCTGCCCCACGGGTTGACGAGTGGAAGAACCGCTGAAAATAACGTCTTCCATCGACTCACCGCGCAGATTCCTGGCGGACGACTCGCCCATCACCCAACGCACCGCATCGATCACGTTAGACTTGCCACATCCGTTGGGTCCCACGATGCCGGTAAGGTTTGCCGGAAATACAAATTTACTCGGATCTACAAACGATTTGAAGCCGGCTATTTTTATTTGACTGAGGCGCATCGAAGCGGGAGTTTCCAGGGTAAAATTTTGCGAGCAGAGTATATCATTTGCGTTACCCGGCAACAGTAAATCCGTCATAATATTGTCGCCGGTTTAATATATAATTACGCGCCGCGGAACCAGTCGCCCTGAGTCCGTCCCATTTTAGCACCTGCGAGATTCGAAAATGAGCACTCAGCCATCACCAACCCTGGACAGCTTTGAAAACCCTAATTCCAAACGGGACTATACCATTCATATAGATACACCCGAGTTTACCTGCCTGTGCCCGCTAACCGGACAACCCGATTTCGCTTGCATAGAAATTCAGTATGTGCCGGATCAGTTATGCCTGGAGTTGAAGGCGCTCAAGCTTTATTTCTGGAGTTATCGCGATCAGGGTGCATTTCACGAGGCGGTCACCAACCAGATTCTGTCCGATCTGGTAACCGCTATCGCACCACGCTTTATGCGTGTCAGTGCCAGGTTTAACGTGCGCGGCGGCGTTTATACCCGCATCGTCGCAGAACATCGTGCCGAAGGCTGGCAGGCGCCTGATCCGGTTGAATGGGCCTAACAATGATATATAGAGGAATAATTGCCCATGATTGCTGATACGAATGGCACTTACTTAAGCCTGTCGTTCCCGCGAAAGCGGGGACCTCCCGAAGGTGGCGTGTTACAAGATTCCCGCTTTCGCGGGCATGACGAAGTGATCGCGGGAATGACCCAGTCGTTAGTTTTTCGTGCTTAAGTAAGTGCCATTCATTGCTGATACCACTATCGGGACCCGGGCGCTGGCACGCGCCTTCGGGCTATTGAACAAGCCGGGCGTGCGGATTTATGTAGTCGTTCCGCTAACGATTAATCTATTGCTGTTCGGTACCCTTGTCTGGTACGGATACAGCCTGTTTAATCCATTTGTCGAATGGCTGATGTCGTTCGTTCCCGCATTTTTCGACTTTATCGAAGGGCTGATCTGGATCTTCTTCGGCGGACTCGCGGCAATCACGGTATTTTTCAGCTTCACGCCGGTGGCAAATATCGTCGCTGCACCTTTCAACGCCTTGATGTCGGAAAAAATTGAGGCTCAATTGACCGGGGTACCGGTATCTTCGGATGTCAGTTTTTTGAATATGGCGATCGACGCAATTGGTTCGCAACTACGCAAACTGATATACATCCTGTTGTGGGTGCTGGGACTTTTCCTGGTCAGCCTGATCCCGGTGATCAACCTGATTGCACCGGTGCTTTGGGTAGTATTCGGTTCCTGGTTATTGTCGCTTGAATATTTCGACTACCCGATGGGCAACCACGACCTCGTTTTTGCCGAGCAGAAACGGCGTCTTCGCGAGCGCCGCGGCATCGCGCTCGGTTTTGGCGGCGCGGTCATGATTATGACCAGTATCCCGGTTGTCAATTTCATCGCGATGCCGGTCGCGGTCGCCGGCGCCACCCTGCTCTGGGTCGAACAGTTTCAGCCCTCCGACTCCCTGCAAGACTAGTTTGTCGTTCAGCGGTAATCTCTTCGAACGGCGCGAATTTCGGCATCGTCCCCGCGCAAACGGAGATCTTGCAAAGGTGGCTCGTTACTAGACCCCGTTTTCACGGGGATGACTCTAAATACGGGCCTTCACCGATGCGGGGGGGCAGGTTTAGCGGTTTAGCGGTTGGCCGGTTTGTCGGGTTTCGATCTCGGGCAGGATATCGGTGTTCGGCCACAGGCCGGTGCCGAGCGCCTGCCCGTATTCAGCTATTTCGGCAGCGGTAGTCAATCGTTGGCTGATTTCATAGTCGTATTCGAGTCGGTGCCAACTGATATCCAGCCCGCCGCCCTGTGGGTCGATCAACATGTACCAGCCATGGCTGCCGCCATCGTTGGCCGGCATGCCGATAACGCCGGCGTTGGGCCAGTGCGCATCGTCAATACGCTGACCAAATGGAATGCCCGAATGCCCGCCGATGATGGCATCAATGTTTTCCCGGCATTGGTCGATTGCGCGTTTCCGCCAGGGTCCAATAGGACCTTGACCCTGGTTAAAAAGTTCGCATACTTGCTCGCTGTGTAGGTGGTTACCGGAAATCAGCTTGCGTTTTATATTACTGCTTTTATCGATTTTTTACCTGTCTTGTGCTTACCTTTCGTCGGCCCGGGCGCAACCCCGCGAGCTACTGGTACCCGGCGGTATCGCAATCATCGAGCTTGACGCAGACGAGGGTCCCGGGTATCGATTCTTAAACAAACCTGTACTGGTCACTAACATCGAGGGCAAACCAAGCGCCATCGTTGGATTACCTCTCAGCCTGAAACCGGGCGAACACTATATCGAAAAACGCGACGCCCGCCAGGTTACCAAAAAATTCTTTAAGGTCAGGTTCAAACAGTACTCAACACAACATATCACGATAGCCGACAAGCGCAAGGTTAATCCCTACGCCAGCGACATGGAGCGCATTCTTGCCGAAAAAACGCGTAAACAAAAAGCGCGCACTTCTTTTTCCGTTACCCTTGTCGACGTTGATTTCCTGAAACCGGTAGCCGGAGTCCGCACCGGTAGTTTTGGCCGGCGCCGGGTCTTCAACGGTCAAGAAAAGCGCCCGCATAGCGGCATGGACATCGCGGCGACTACCGGTACGCCGGTACGCGCCCCGAGCGCCGGTAAAGTGATCGAACTGGGAGATTTCTTTTTCAGCGGCAACCTGGTTTACCTCGACCACGGCCAGGGTTTGATATCGATGTTCGCCCATCTCAGTGAGATTAATGTAACCCTCGGTGAGCAGGTTGCCAAAGGTCAGGTTTTGGGCAAGGTCGGCGCCACCGGTCGGGTTACCGGCCCACACCTGCACTGGAGTCTGGGGCTAAACGGGAACTGGATCGACCCCGCTTTATTTCTAAGGGTTGTGGACTAAAACGTTAAACGCACACCGAAGTGAACATTGTCGTCATCGGCGTCATAGCCACCTTCGTCAACGGTTTCAATTTCGAGGTATCTGAATCCAACAAATGCGATTGTTTGTGGCAACGGCTCAATCTGAAACCCGATGGAGAAATCCTTTATTTCCTCGGTATCTGAAAAACTGGTAATTTTGGGCGCGAAATGTCCGCGAAGATAAACTGCCATCGGCATGGTTGCGGGGATGGTATACCTTATTTCACCACCGATTCCGAATCCGAACACATTCTGATCGATATCGTCGAGCTGCCCCAAATAAGCCTTGACGCCGACACCGAAGGTTAAGGGGGTATCCACCGACGCCTGGCGCATCTGCAACAGGGTTAGGTGAGTGATAAAGTCGCTCTCCTCGTTATAAAATAGGCCAAATGCCAGATCGGCCCCGCCCCAGCCGATCAGGCTCGAATCTGAACGGAAGGTAAACTCGGCTGTTTCAGAACTTAGCGCGGCTTCAAAATCATTGGCGCCGGCAGCGGAAATAGTGACGAGACCAAGCACACAAGCGCAGGTAAGGCGAATAAATTTCATCGGTGGGCCATGGTTGAAAATTGGCGCAATCATAGCACAGGGCTACCGGCCAGCGCGCATCGAAACCGCGAATTTTGAAATAGTTAACTTTACCTTATAAAGACGGCTGTTTTTACTGTTCGTGACTTTTGAACAACGGCGTGATCGGGGCGCTTTCGTTAATCACAGGGGTATCGAGCCAGCGAAAAACAGGCGCCCATTGTTCCTTGTCAATCTTGTTGCGTGAGGTTGGAACTTCCTGTACTCCGATACCCAGTTCGATTGCCCTGGCGTATAACTGGGTGTCACGAAGGCTGGAAACAAAGGGGATATTCAGACTGAACAGGAATCGCTCCAGCGCGTGATACATCAGCGTATTTTTGCGCACCCGGTTGGCGACTACCGCGAGTCGGATCATTTTTTTACGGACCCTGCCGGTAGTCAATAACTCCTTGATAAAATATGCTGTTGCATGAATGTCGATCGGTGACGGCAGCACGGGTATCAAGACCGAGTCATTTTGCTGGAACAATGACGCCAGTTCGGTAATATCGGTTCCGGCCGGGGAATCAATAATTGCAATATCGGTTTCAGGTGGAACCCGTAGTTGCCAGGAACGAGTCAGCCGATGATCGGAATTCCTCGATGCATCGACACCGGTAATCATTGCCGCATCATCGGGTCGTCGCTTAATCCAGTGCAGGGACGACCCCTGAGAATCGTGATCGAACAGACGCACGTTTTTCCCCTGGCGCGCGTAATGCGAAGCTATATTGGTCGTAATCGTGGTTTTACCGCATCCGCCCTTGGCGTTGGTAACGAGGATTCTTTGTAGAGCCATGTTACAAAGTTTATGTCGGTTTCGTCGTTTTTTCCGAACTTTTACCGACTTTCTCTGTTTTAATTGGATTTATTTTCGATGTTTACGTGGTTTTGACCCCCTTTTCCCCGCATATGGATTTTTACCCGACTTCAATTCAATGCGCAACGGCGTTCCTGTTAGTTTCAAACGGGTGATAAAAAAATTAGCCAGATAGCGTTGATAGGCATCGGGAAGATGTTGAGTCTGGTTTCCGTGGATAACGATAACCGGAGGATTTCGTCCACCCTGGTGGGCATAGCGTAGCTTGACTCGCCGACCCTTATGCAAGGGCGGATTGTGTTTGAATACGGCCTCTTCAAGCAAATCGGTCAGGTAACGGGTATTCATATCCTTGAAGGCCGAGGTATAGGCCTGGTCAACCGAGGTCATCAATTCACCGACGCCGGTGCCGTGCCTGGCGGAGATAAAATGTTGCGCAGCAAATGGCACAAATACCAGTCTGCGTTGCAAGCTATTCCTGTTTTGATCACGCTCCTCCGGATCCAGGCCATCCCATTTATTGATCGCAATGACCAGCGCGCGACCGCTATTCAAAACGTAGCCCAGCAGTGTCAAATCCTGATCGGTAACACCATCGCGGGCATCGATTACAAGAACTGTAACCTGTGATCTTTCAATCGCCTCGAGTGCCTTGATGACGCTGAATTTCTCGATTGTCTGGTGCACCTTGCCACGCCGGCGCACACCGGCTGTATCGATCAGGGTATAGGCTTTGCCGCGGCGTTCAAACGGCACCGAAATGGTATCGCGCGTGGTGCCCGGCTGATCGAAAGCGACCACCCGCTCTTCTCCGGCGAGGCGATTTATCAATGTCGACTTGCCCACATTGGGACGACCGATAACGGCAATCAAGGGTCCCGTATCGGTCTTTTCAGAAACTTGTTGTGATTCGTAGGAATCCAGCAAACTATCGAGCATGACCCCCGTTCCCTTGCGATGGGCCGCCGATACCAGATTTACATGCTTGAATCCCAGCGCGTAGAATTCGGCCCTGGCCTGATCCGGGTTCACTCCGTCAACCTTGTTAACCACGACATAACAGGATTTCCCCGACTTGCGCACCAGGTCTGCGATCAACCGATCTCCACTGGTCAGCCCATCCCTGGCGTCGACAATGAACAGGATTTCATCGGCCTCTTCCACCGCGACCCGTGTTTGCCGTGCCATCAAATCATCCAGATCCTGTTTTTCACCGCTTAATCCACCGGTATCGATAACGATAAATTTCTTGTCGGACCGCTCTCCCACGCTGTACTGTCTATCTCGAGTCAGGCCGGGCTGGTTTGCAACTATCGCGTCACGAGTCCGGGTGAAAACGTTAAACAGCGTGGATTTACCGACATTGGGGCGACCAATCAACGCGATGACTGGAATCATTGGTGCCTGGATACGGAACTGAGAAACCCTCGCCTGTCCAGTGTTAGCACCGATTCGTTCCAGACCAGTGGTTGTACATAATTGCGTGCCTCGGTAGTACGGAATCGTCCGACCAGTTTACCATCCGACCTGGCAAACCAATGAAGATAGCCGCTGAAATCAGCAACCACAAGGTTGTCACCAACCACCGATGGGGCGGTAATTTTGCGTGCGTGCAATATATCCTGTTTCCAGAATGCCGTTCCGGTACGCCTGTCGATTGCCCACAGATCGCTATTCTCGGCGCTTAGATAAATCGCGTCATCATCGAAGGCGAGCGACTGAAAGCTGGAAAAAATTCGCGACCAGAGAATCTCACCACTGACGGCCTGCACCGCTGCCAGGCGGCCCTGGAAAGACACGATGTAAATAACGCCATTGCTCAGCACAAACCGACCATCCAGATCGACCAGGCGTTCGACCTCGGTACGCCCACTGGCTACACTGATGGTGGACTCCCATCTGATTTGACCGTTGCTACGATCGTATGCGACCAGTTTTCCGTCATCAAATCCGGCGAAAACCGTCTCACCTTCGACCAGCGGCTGGCTGTTACCGGTCAGTGAAAGCACCGGCACCCGCCGCGTTACCAGCCACTGTTGACTGCCATCAACGGCAGACAGGCTGTGTAATTTACCATCGACGGTGCGTACAAAGACCTGCCCACCATCGAGCACCGGGGTTGCACGGATTTCACTGTCCAGGCGGGTTTTCCAAAGTTCTTCCGGTCCTTTGTCCGACTGCTGATATGCAACAATTTCCCCATCCTGAGAAGTTGCGAGCAAGATCCTGCCGCTTCCGCCGAGACCGGTAATTGCGGCCAGTCGGGTTTCATATTTCCACAGTTTTTTGCCTCCGGCGAGATCAATGCCGACCATCAGGCCACTGGTGTCGATACTGAAAATGCGATCACCAATTATCAATGGTCGCAATCGATAAGCCGCGCTATTTTTCGACGCCCGCGTGTCAAGCTTCCAGTTTAACTCCAGGAAAAACTCTTCATCGATTTCGGTTAAAGGTGAGGGTACTTCAGCGTTATCCTGTTCACCACCACAGGCAGTGAGCAGACACAATAGAAGCAGCGCCGATAGCTTGCGTAACACGATCAACTGCGACCCCCGAGGTCATCCATTTTTTGCTGCAGAAAGCGGATATTGGCAGGTCCGGGGTCGGCCTGCTGAGCCTTTCGATAGGCTTCGATAGCATTACCCGGGTTACCCAGCAAAGCATAGGCATCGCCACGCAGCTCATCGACCCGCGCTGCGAATTCATCGGGAAACCCGGTAGCCAGTGAAGACAACGCCAGTTCATATTGTTTGGTCTGGATCTGCACAGCCGCCAGTCGGGTTCGTGCCAGGTAAGTCAGCGGTTGTCCTGCCGCACCACCCACAACCTGCTGCAAAGCAGTCTCGGCTTTTGCGTAATCGCCGTTTTCCACATAATCTTTTGCGAGTGCCAACTGCGCCATCAGTGCATATTCGGTTGACGCATAATCAGCTATCAAAATATCGGCCTGGCGTTGCACGGCTTTGCTATCACTGGCTGACAAGGCTTCGATCATTTGCGTGAAATGGCTGGAAGCCTCTACCGCGGTGGTCTCCTGAAGGTAACCCCAGTAGTTGTAGCCACCGATGCCGCCGACACCGATAACGATCCCGAAAACGATCGAAAAGCCATTTTCTTTAAACCAGGCTTTTAGATTTTCGACCTGTTCTTCATCGGTTTCCATTAGTATCCTCTCGTCAATTAATTCAGTAACGAAATCAGTTTGCTTACAATATCTGATTGTGTAATTTCAGTTTGCGCATCATCCCGACGTAACAATTTAACGCTCACGGTGCCGGCTTCGATTTCGGACTCTCCAAGTATCAATGCGATCCGGGCCCCCGATTTATCGGCTTTGCGCATTTGGCTTTTATAACTTCCCCCACCCGCGTGCACGATTAATTCCAGTTGTGGCAACCGATCGCGTATTGACTCTGCAAGTCGCTGCCCCAGGGTCACGCTGTTTTCACCTCGCATGACCAGGTATACATCACAGCCGGTATCACCGGGTGCCTTACCCTGATCGACCAGCATTGAGACCAGTCGCTCACTACCCATGGAAAATCCGGCCGCATAATTCGACTTACCACCGAGTTGTTCGACCAGGCCATCGTAACGCCCGCCAGCGCATACCGTGCCTTGCGCACCGAGGGTGTCGGTCACCCACTCAAACACCGTATGACAATAGTAATCCAGCCCGCGCACAAGACGTTGGTTAACCTGGTATGAGACCCCGGTATGCTCAAGAATATTCTTCAATTCATTAAAATGTTGCATTGATTCCGGACTTAAGCAATCCGCTAACGCAGGAGCAGCGTCGATCAGTGCCTGCATATCGGGATTTTTACTATCCAGAATTCGCAGTGGACTGGATTCGAGCCTGCGCCGGCTGTCTGCGTCCAGGTCCTGATAGTGATCGCGAAAATACTCGACCAGAATGGTCCGAAATTTCTGTCGACAGGCATTGCTGCCAAGACTGTTGATTTGCAGATTGATATTTTCGAGACCCAGACGCTTCCAGAAACGTGCGGCGAGCAGGATCAACTCGGCCTCGATATCTGCCCCTGAAATGCCGAAGGCTTCGGCTCCAAGCTGGTGGAACTGTCGATAACGCCCCTTTTGCGGGCGTTCGTGGCGGAACATCGGCCCACAATACCAGAACCTTTGCTGTTGATCCTGTAGTAGCCCACCCTGAATACCTGCGCGTACTATGCTGGCAGTATTTTCCGGACGCAAACTGAGATTATCACCGTTGCGATCCTCAAAACTATACATTTCCTTCTCGACAATATCCGTTACCTCACCAATAGATCGCGCAAATAGTGCAGTTTTTTCTACGATCGGGGTGCGAATCTGGCGATATCCATAAGATTCAACAAGCCTTCGATATTCGTCTTCCAGCTGATTCCAGGCAGGCATATCAGCTGGCAGAATATCGTGCATTCCGCGAATGACCTGTAATTGATTTACCACCGGTACTCCAGATTATTGTTCTATCTTGAGACGCGCGGTATTGTCATCACGAACTTTTGACGAAATTTCAATCTGTTCGCCGTTAAACATTATTTCGACACCGTGCCCGTTCCCGAGAAAAACGGTAAAAGGTGCCGATCCGTCCAGTTCCACGGTCTGGTCGGCTCGTAATAAATCATAAACCAGCTGGTAGCCGGACGCGTCCTTGATATCCGCCCAGGTATCGGCGTGCACAACAATAACCAACTTATCGGGTCCACCGGGAGCAAACAGAACAGCTTCGTTATTCACTACCGCCGCAGCGCTCACTGTTTCGGTTCCCAGCGACTCGGGATCAGCCGCGACAGCTTCAGGTTCCATGGCCGATGATTCCGGCGCGGCAATACTCCCGACAGGTTCGGCTTGCAACGCTTCTTCCACCGGTGCTATCGGTATGGCGGGCGCAGCAGTCACTTCGACCACCTGCGCGGATTCGGGTTGACTTTCCGACAACGCTTCAATATCGCTGTTCACTACCTGCGCATCGGTTTCGCTAATCGACCCGGTGGACGACTGCGAGTCCAGGGAAATAGGTGCTTCTTCGCCTTGTTCCCTGTTCCACCACCAGATCGCAAGCAGTACACAAAGCACCAATATGACGAGGTAGGTTGTCGATTTTATGCGCACGTCGGCAACCGACAATTCAGACGCCATACTGCTGGTTGAAGTTATCGGCGGGTCTTCTTCCGAATAGTACTCGATGTACTGCATGATCATCTCGTCTTCATCCAGTCGAACGATACGGGCATAGGCGCGCAGGTACCCCTTGACGAATATCGGCGCTGTTATCTCATCGAAGTTATTTTCCTCGATCGACTCGAGGATATTAGCGCTCAGATGCATGCGTTTAGCAACATCGGCGAGCGACAGACCCATTTGAATTCTAGCAGCCTGCAAGCGCTCACCGGGACCCATTCCGGTTGGCTGTGAATCGCTTGCCGATTTATTGCCTGCAACGCTCATATTACTGGATCGCGAGCCAGGCTTTGTATTCCGGAGTATCCGGAAAATCGTTTCCCAGTCGCTGCGCCATCTCCGTAACATCTGCGCTGGAATCCAGTTCCAGTGAATTCCTGATTGCAAGCCAAAGACTTTTCGAGGTGGCCCTTGCCACCAGATGGTAGTGCTCCAGGAAGGGTTTTGCCCGGGCGTATTCTGCCTTTGCAAATAGCACGTCACCCATCGCCAGCAGAGCTGGCGCAAAATCGCTCTTCGCCGCAATCGCCTTGACCAGGTATTCCTTCGCCACGTCGTTCTTATTTGCCTTTAGCATGCATATTGCCGCATTGGTGTAAGCAAACTCCGGGGTCTTGTACAGCGGGTTCTTCAGGGCTTGCAAAAAATAATGCTCCGATTCAAGTTCGCGACCGTTGCGGCACAGGAAGGTGCCGTAATTATTGGCCGCCTGTGAATTCTTGCGATCCAGCTCGGTGGCTTTCTTATAGTGATACTCGGCTACATCGATTTGCTTCAGCCGATCCTGCAAAATTGCGTAGGCATTATGTGCCGGGGCAGATTTCGGATTCTGGCGCAGTGCCTTGTTTAATTTTTCGCTGGCGATTTCGAGATTGTTTTGCTGCAGATATCCGATCCCCAACTGTACATTTATCGCACTCGCCTTTTCGTTCCTGGTCGGTCCGGTATCGACCACGACACATGCCTGGAGTATCCCGGCAACCAGCACCAACGCGATTAGTTTATCCATGCGCAACAGACGCTCCCTCGAGGTCTTTCAGACTAAGCTGGTATTTCTCACTGCGACGACTACGATCATGAAAAGCACCTACCAGTTGCCCGCAGGCGGCATCGATATCGTCGCCACGCGCTCGCCGGGTAACGGTTACAATTCCCTTACTCGCGGTGTAGCTGCGAAAGCGGTCGATGGCATCCTGCTCCGAACACCGATAAATCGCATGCGGATAGGGATTAAACGGAATCAGGTTCAACTTGCAAGGCATATCTCCGATCAGCGCAACCAGCTGTCGCGCATGCTCGATGCTATCGTTGATACCATCCAGCATCACGTATTCGAAAGTGATCTTGCGGCTTTTATACCCATCTATGTAACTGTGGCAGGCGCGCAACAGTTTTCGAATCGGGTATTTCCGGTTTATCGGGACGAGTTGATCGCGCAGACGGTCATTGGGCGCATGCAGCGATACTGCCAGCGCGACGTCGGTCACCTGTTCAAGTTTTTCCATGGCCGGCACCACGCCGGCGGTACTGATGGTGACGCGGCGTTTACTCAGCGCATAGGCAAAATCATCACACATCATATCGACTGCCGAGATGACCGCATCAAAATTTAATAACGGCTCGCCCATCCCCATCATGACGACGTTGGTGACACCCCGCGGATAGCCTTCCGCAAGCAGGCTGTGATGCGCAAAATGCAATTGGGCGATAATTTCTGCAGTGCTGAGATTTCGATTAAAGCCCTGTTTCGCGGTCGAACAGAAACTGCAATTCAGGGTGCAACCCAATTGCGATGAGATGCACAAAGTCATACGTGCCTTCTCCGGTATCAGTACGCATTCAATCGCATTATCGCTATCGTCAATGCCAAGCAACCATTTTCGAGTCCCATCGGCGGCACGCTGCTGGGCTAATACTCTGGGCCGTTCAATACAACAATGCGTTTTTAAAAAAGCGCGCAAGTCCTTTGACATATCCGTCATCCGGTCGAAATCGGTTATGCCGCGCTGGTGAACCCACTGCATCAATTGTCGGGCACGAAACGGTTTTTCTCCATTGGAGACGAAAAACGCCTCGAGCGCGCTTCGATTTAAATCAAGTAGGTTAATTTTCTCGGTCGTGGACATCGGAATAGGTACGGCTACTCTGGCTAACACATGCTGCGGTTCACCGGCTTCAGCGGGCAACCGGATCAATCGGCGAATTTTACGCATAAACACGGCTTAGTAGAAGTGAAATGCTTCGTCATACCCTGGTTTTGAGGGCTTTTGCCCCGTTTTCGCCAGAAAACCGCTTGTTCGGTCGGGGCAGCCGGATATAATTCGTTTTTTTGTTGGTTCAAGCAGCTGCTACCCCCGCATGATTTTCACTGAAACCCGAGGCAACGACGGCACTCGAGATACGCGCGTGACCTTCGCTTCTGCATTGTCGTCACCGATAGCATCGTTTGGCGGCATCTACAGTCCCGAACCCATGCCTCCGATCCCATCCGGATTCCTGAAGCAACATCTGCATAGTTCCTACAAGCAACTCGCAATGGCTTTATTGCAGCACCTAGATATCGATATCGAGACCGGAACTCTGCGGCAGGCGCTCGAATTGTACGATCGATTTGACGATCGCGACGATCCGGTGCCGGTGATTCAAGTGGCGCAAGGTTTATTCGTCGGCGAGCTTTATCACGGGCCGACCCGCGCTTTCAAAGACATGGCATTACAACCTTTTGGCCTGATTCTATCGGGCCTGGCGCAACTGCAGGAACAGCAATACCTGATCTTGGCGGCGACCAGCGGCGATACCGGACCCGCCGCGCTGGAAACATTCCGAGGACGTCCCAATATCCGCGTTGTCTGCCTTTATCCAGATGGAGGAACATCCGACGTACAACGCTTGCAAATGGTTACCGAAGACGCGACCAATCTCAAGGTTATCGGCGTTCATGGGAATTTTGACGATACCCAAACCGCGTTAAAATCGCTGCTATCGTCCGCGACCTTCAAGCAGAAACTGGACCAGCTAAATATTTCCCTGTCCGCCGCCAATTCGGTAAATTTCGGCCGCATTATATTCCAGATGCTGTATCCTTTTTATTGTTACCTGGCGCTGGTACGTCGACAGCATATCCAGCTTGGCGACGAGATCGTGTTGCATATTCCAAGCGGTAACTTTGGCAATGCGCTCGGGTCCTATTACGCGCGCCGACTGGGTCTGCCGATCGCCAGAATCGTGATCGTATCCAACGCCAACAACGTCCTCACCGAGTGGATTGATAGCGGTTGTTACGACCTGAGTAGACGCAAACTGATTGCGACGAATTCACCGGCGATGGACATTCTAAAATCATCGAATGTCGAACGAGTCCTGTTCGACCTTTTCGGTGCGGCTCGTACGCGTAGCCTGATGCAACAGCTAAACGACAGGGGCGGTTACCAGCTTGAGCCGCACGAACAGGAACAGATCACGGAAATATTTGCGGCTGGCTCCTGTTCCGATGAAGAAGGCCAGCAGTATATTCGGCAGGCTTTTGAGCGAGGTTACCTGATCGATCCCCATACCGCCACCTGCTTTAAAACCAGTCAGTCCGAGTCGTTTAGAGACCAGGTAAATTTAATTTTTGCAACCGCCGAATGGACCAAGTTCGCCCCGGTAATCGATGACGCAATAAACGCAAACAAGTCAAATTCAGATAAGGCTGCACTGGAGTCGATTGCGCAAACCGCCGGCATAAAAGTACCCGAAACTATCGCAAAACTGTTTGACAAGCCTATAATTCACCCCGATGTCGTTGCCAGGCAGTCCATCGAAGCCGAGATTTTAAAATTCCTGGAATCAAGTCGACTTTAGCTGTCATCCCCACGCTGCTATGAAGTCGTCCCCGCGAAAGCGCTCATCGACGACAACCGAACGCAGTAGCGCGTTGTCGGTGGCCGGTTCCAGTCCACCAGCAGCGATCAGGATTTCACCATCAAACATACCGCAGAAATGTTGTGCCTGCGCTGCACAATTCTAAGTGGTCAAATTATTGCACTGCAACAGTTTAACCAGGCGCATCAGGTCGCCCGACTGCAGCCGTGTTATTGGACCGACAGACATGCTCCCAACAGGCCCTGATCAATGCCCATCAAGCGTCTCGACACGGATTCGATGGATTTCGCCATGAACTGAATTCAGTTCCGATATTGCCGTAATAGCATCAACCATTTGTTGCTCTCGAATTTTTTGGGTCAGCATAATGATCGTTGCCTGGGTGACTCCGGCTTCGGGTTCCTTCTGCAGGATCGCTTCGATGGAAATGTCCTTGTTTCCCATGATCCGGGCTACTTCAGCAATGACCCCGGGACGATCATCGACACGCATACGTAAATAATACCCAGTCTGAATCTCGGTGATTGGCAGAATCGGTATTTCGACAATTTGGTCGGGCTGGAAGGCCAGGTGCGGCACCCGGTTTTGCGCGTCGGTGGTGATGGTGCGCGCCACATCGATTATATCGGCGATCACGGCCGAAGCGGTTGGATCGGCCCCGGCGCCCGCGCCACAATAAAGCGTGGACCCGAGTTTATCGGCCTGCACCAGTACCGCGTTCATAACGCCATTAACATTGGCGATCAGCCTTTTTTCCGGGATTAAGGCGGGATGCACACGCATTTCAATTCCCTTGTCGGTGCGTCGCGCAACCCCGAGGTGTTTGATACGATAACCGAGCTGGCCCGCGTAAACCATGTCTTCTGTCGAAATTCTACTGATACCCTCGGTATAGACAGCATCGAATTGCAGCGGAATCCCAAAGGCAATGGATGACAGGATGCAAAGTTTGTGCGCCGCATCAATCCCTTCAATGTCAAAAGCTGGATCCGCTTCGGCGTAGCCCAAAGCCTGGGCTTCAACTAAAACATCACTAAAATCACGACCCTTGTCGTACATTTCGGTGAGTATAAAATTTCCCGTACCATTGATTATCCCAACAACCGATTCGATGTGGTTCGCACTCAAACCCTCGCGAATCGATTTAATAATCGGAATGCCACCCGCAACCGCGGCTTCGAACACGACATTGACACCCTGACGCTGGGCAGCGGCAAAAATTTCGTTACCGTGTAACGCGATCAGGGCCTTGTTGGCGGTTACCACGTGTTTGCCGTTTTCAATCGCCTGCATCACCAGTTGCAGTGCCGGTTGGTAACCGCCCATGAGTTCGATGACGATATCGATATCCGGGTTATCGACGACTTCGAAGGGATCCGCGGTAAGTTCAATGTTACCGCTACCTTGCGGCATACCGCTTGCGACTGAACGCCTGGATGCCAGAATGATTTCTATTTTTCGCCCTGCGCGACGCGCTATTTCAGTGGCATTATTTTTCAATATCACGGCGGTACTGGCACCCACGGTACCAACACCAAGCAAACCCAGTTTTACCGGTTTCAACTCATTTCTCCAGAAGTCTTAGCGGGATTTTATCGAACGCGAAACCTTAAGAAATGTCTACTCGCCTGTCAACCGGAAGCATCGATTCGACAACGTTGCTCGGCGCACGGAATTACATTATTCTGCCCTGCATGCCGCTCGCCGAAGATATAGTCACCAGCCGCCATCGTATAAGCGCCTACAGCGCCAATACGATTACCGTCAACAATACCGAGTACCGCCAAAGTCTGGTAATGACAGCCAGCACCATGCATTGTCCGTGGTCGGTCACATTGCTGGAACATCTTGATGGTGAAACCCTGGCCCCGGTATTTGCAACGAATCCCTCGGTTGTTTTACTGGGTACCGGCGCAGATCAGCTGTTCCCCGAAGCAAAGATTTTGGGATTATTCGGTGAACGGGGTATCGGCCTCGAAATCATGGACAACGGTGCCCTGTGCCGCACTTTCAACATCCTCGTTGCCGAGGACCGAGACGTCACCGCTGCCATCATTCTCGCTCCCTGACCCGCATTTCTCACCACCCGGGTCGATAGCAGACAATCATCTACGCGATTCGAAATAGCCCCGCACCGGGTTATTCTTCGATGATATTTTCGCGGGAGTAACCGCTGTGTTCCAGGATGCGGCGCAACTTGCGCAGTGCGTCCATCTGGATCTGGCGCACACGTTCACGGGTTACGCCGAGTTCGAGCCCGACTTCTTCGAGGGTACCGCGCGGGTGATTTCGCAAGCCGAAGCGGCGCACCACAACATCGCGCTGCTTTTCGTCAAGTTGATCGAGCCAGCTATCGAGGTGCTTGATGACACTTTCATCCTGCAGAATTCTGGACGGGTCGACGTTGCTGTCGTCCGGGATGACGTCGAGCAGCGGGCGTTCGCCCTCACCGCCCATCGGGATGTCGAAAGAGGAAACACGATCGGCTAACTTGAACATTTTTTCAACGTCTTTAACCGGTTTCTTCAACAGACGCGCGACATCTTCCGCGGTCGCTTCCCGATTCAATTCCTGGGTTAGCTTACGTGCCGCCCGCAGGTATGTGTTCAATTCCTTGATTACATGAATCGGCAGTCTGATAGTGCGGGTCTGGTTCATCAAACCCCGTTCGATGGTTTGCCTGATCCACCAGGTAGCATAGGTGGAGAAGCGGAAACCGCGCTCCGGATCAAATTTTTCCACGGCACGAATCAGACCGAGATTACCTTCCTCGATCAGATCCAGTAACGCCAGCCCCCGATTCATATAACGCCTTGCAATCTTGACTACCAGACGCAGGTTGCATTCGATCATTTTATCGCGTGCCGTCTTATCACCCTTTAACGCTAGCCGGGAATAATAAACTTCCTCTTCCGCCGTCAGTAACGGAGAAACTTCTATTTCCTTGAGATAAAGGCGGGTTGGGTCTGCATCCGATGAACGCCGGGTGCTGGTCTTGCGTCGATCCATCGGTTTGCGACGTTCAATAAATTTTTCGCCTTCGGTGGCGTCGTCTTGTTCATCGCCGATGGCGGTAGCATGCTCAGCTTCATCCTCGTCGTCGGCCTCGTCGTCGACCAGTTCAGCCGCTTGCTCGTCCTCAACCAGATCCTCTACCAGATCTTCGGGCGGTATTTCGGTATCTTCGATAAGCGACTTATCGGTAGACTTGGTCATTCAGAGGTTCCTTTATCGGTTAGGCAGATACTTCATTGGATCTACCGGCTTGCCATTTCGTCTAATCTCGAAATGCAGTTTCGCGGTGTTACCTTTACGTCCCATTCTCGCTACCAGCATCCCGGCCTTGACTGATGTTCCTTCCTGCACCATAAGCTTCTGACAATAAGCGTATGCACTTAAATAGGTATCACTGTGCTTTATAATGATCAGATTACCATAACCGGCTAAACCATTACCACTATATACGACCCTGCCATCGGCGACTGCATGTACCGGCTGGCCGAGCTTTCCCGCGATGTCGATACCGCGTCGATCGAGTTTGGAGGCAAGAAACGTATTCAACGGTTTCCCGCGGGTAGGCCAGATCCATTTTTCCGGATTACGGTTACCGGGCTGGTTACGCTGGTTGCTGATTACGGCCCTGGTCTGGTTGTCAGCTGTCGTTTTTTTGCTGCTGCTCGCCTTTTTAGCACGGTTACCGGCAACGGGTTGCCTGGCCGGATCCAACAAACTCAGGCGCTGTCCCGGATGAATCGGTGCATTGACATTGATTCCGTTCCAGCTTGCAAGTTGTTTGTAATCGAGATCGTAGCGCCACGCAATTGAGTAAAGGGTGTCGCTGATTTTCACCGTATACCAGCCGGGTCCCCGTGAAATCGTGGTGGGTGGTTTTACCGTGACGCAGGATATCAGCAGCATTACAGCAACGGCGATAGCGACAGCTGACTTCATGATTCGATTGCTACCGACTAACCCGGACATTTCATAAACCTGCTCGCGCCCTTGCTTGACCTTTGTTTCCTC
>CAZAVY010000051.1:0-19980 GCA_964488685.1 uncultured Gammaproteobacteria bacterium | reverse complement strand
ATCCTGCAAGTATTTGATCTATATAATAATAATATGCCTCACAGCGCATATGGGACAAACTTTAAATGGACCTATAAATATTGCCTATCTCGTTGGGGATAAGTTTCGAATTTACTGCATCCCAAGCGGGGGATAGCTCATTGGGTCAAATTCTAACAAACTAGCGTCCATCAAACGCATTTCGCCGAGTGATCTGAGGAAGACACTGGGTCTGGATTCTGGAATTTTCCGGAAACATAACCGGAAATCGTTCAAACAGATAAACGGGAACAGGTTTACCATGGCTAAAAAAACACATGTCACCCCAATGCTCGACGATCTCGAGACCGGCCCCTGGCCCAGTTTCGTAACTGGAATCAAGCGCCTTCGCGACGAACACAGTGACGAACGCGTCAAGGGTGTCGCCAATTCCCTGCTAGGGCAACTGGAACATTCTTACGAAACCCGCAAAGGTTACTGGAAAGGCGGTACGGTTAGCGTTTACGGTTATGGTAGCGGCATAATCCCGCGATTTTCCGAAGTCGCGCAGGCTTTCCCGGAATCGAAGGAATTTCATACGCTGCGGGTTCAACCCCCGGCCGGCAACTACTACACCACCGATATGCTGCGGCAACTCGGCGATAGCTGGGAAAAGTTCGGATCCGGCCTGGTTACTTTTCACGGTCAAACCGGCAATATCATGTTTATCGGTGCCTCGACCGAGAATACCCAGCATTTCTTCAACGAAATTAACGAATATGGCTGGGACCTGGGTGGTGCCGGCCCCTGCGTACGTACCGGAATGTCCTGCGTTGGCGCGGCCCGTTGCGAACAGTCCAATGTCGACGAAATGCGTGTCCATCGCACCTTGTTGAACAATTTCACCGACGACGTACACCGCCCGGCGCTGCCTTACAAGTTCAAATTCAAAGTGTCCGGTTGTGGTAACGATTGCATGAATTCGATCGAGCGTTCTGATTTCGCCATTATCGGCACCTGGCGCGACGACATTAAGGTAGACCAGGAAGCATTCAAGGCGTATGTCTCGAACAAGGGACGCCAGCACACCATCGACAACATTATCACCCGCTGCCCTACCAACGCGCTGTCATTGAACGACGATGACACACTGGAAGTGGATAACCGCAATTGCGTACGCTGCATGCATTGCCTTAACGTGGTGCCAAAGGCACTTTCGCCGGGAGACGACAAGGGTGTGACCATTTTAATGGGTGGTAAACGCACACTCAAAATCGGTGACCTGATGGGCACCGTGATCGTACCTTTCATGAAACTCGAAACTAAAGAAGACTATGAAAAGTTAACCGAACTCGCCGAAGAAGTCATCGACTTCTGGGCCGAGAACGGACTCGAGCACGAGCGCTGCGGTGAAATGGTCGAACGAGTCGGCCTGGTTAACTTTCTCGAAGGCATCGGCGTCGAGGTAGATCCCAACATGGTTTCCGATACCCGCACCAGTTCTTACGTGCGCATGGACGACTGGGATGCCGAGGCCAAGAAATGGTTTGACCGCAAGGCCGAGCAGAAACAGGCATCGTAAACACAACAATCTCAGGTCACAGGATATCTTTTTAGAAATTAATACAGGAGCCCGATAATGGAAGGCCAACGCACCCCGACTGAATCCGGATGTCCCGATGGATTTCAGTACATGCACCCCACCATGCGCAAAAACTATGGCAACTGGGCTTACCATGAAGATCCCCGCCCGGGCGTACTAAAACACACCGCGCACGGTGGCGATGCAATCTACACCGTACGCGCCGGCACCCAGCGGATTCTCGACGTCTTCACGCTGCGAAAGCTATGCGACATCGGAGACGAGTTTGCCGAGGGTTATGTTCGCTTTACCATTCGCAGCAATATCGAGTACATGGTTGCCGATGGCAGCAAGGTGGAACAATTGATCGAAGCGCTCGAAAAAGAAGGGTTTGTCGTTGGCGGTACCAAGAATTCGGTGGCGATGATTTCGCATACCCAGGGTTGGCTGCATTGCGACATCCCCGGCACTGATGCTTCGGGAATAGTCAAGTCGATGATGGATGAACTGATCGATGAGTTTAAAGGCTGGAACATGCCGAACCGCGTACATATTACGACCTCCTGTTGTCAGATCAATTGCGGCGGGCAGGGCGATATCGCGATCAATATACAACACACCAAGCCGCCCAAGATCAACCACGATCTGGTCGCCAACATTTGTGAACGCCCGTCGGTAGTGGCACGTTGCCCGGTAGCGGCGATCCGACCCGCGCTGGTAAACGGCAAACCGTCGCTCGAAGTGGACGAAAAGAAGTGTATCTGTTGCGGCGCCTGTTACCCACCCTGCACCCCGATGCAGATCAACGACCCCGAGCATACCAAGCTCGCGATCTGGGTCGGCGGTAACCACTCCAATGCGCGCAGCAAACCTACTTTTCAAAAACTGGTTGCCGCGGGACTTCCGAACAATCCGCCACGCTGGCCCGAGGCGACCGCGGTGGTCAAGAAAATATTGTTAACCTACAAGGAAAATGCGCGTGACTGGGAACGTCTCAACGACTGGATCGAACGCATCGGCTGGCCACAATTCTTTGAACTGACCGAACTGCCGTTTACCAAGTATCACGTCGATAACTGGCGCGGAGCGCGCAACTCGCTTAACGCTTCGACTCATATTCGATTTTAGCGGGAAAACGACGTGAAGTTTGGAGTACTGATCAATGAAGGTCCCTACACGCACCAGGCGTCGGATTCGGCCTATCATTTCACCGAGGCCGCACTGCGGGCGGGTCACGAGGTGGTGCGCGTTTTCTTTTACCACGACGGTGTCAATAACGGCACCCGTCTCAGCGTTCCGCCCCAGGACGACCGCAATATCAGCCAGCGCTGGTCGGCACTGGCACAACAGTATGAGGTCGAACTGATCCTGTGCGTCGCGGCGGCACAGCGACGCGGTCTACTCGATGACGACGAGGCCAAACGAGCCGGCAAGGACAGTAGCAACATGGCGCCGGGCTTTCAGATTTCCGGCCTGGGTCAATTGATCGATGCCGGTATCCAGGCCGATCGATTAATCGTGTTTGGAGACTAGTCATGGCGGCGAAAAAGTTTTTATACATTAATCGAAAAGCACCCCACGGCACCATGTATGCCCAGGAGTCGCTCGAAGTGGTGCTGATCGCTGCTGCATTTGAGCAGGACGTTACCCTGGCGTTTATCGACGACGGGGTTTACCAGTTGTTGCAGAACCAGGATACCGGCAGTATCGGAACCAAGAACTTTTCCCCGACCTTCAAGGCCCTTGGTGATTACGATGTGAGCCGGATCTACGTCGAACAGGAATCGCTCGAACTCCGCGGCCTTGGTAAGGACGAATTAATGCCCTTGACCTACGAAGACGAAGACGACGACTGGGCGCAAAAGGATTCGATCCGGGTCGTCAGCAGCCAGGAGCTAGCCGAGGTTATCGACCAACAGGATGTGATCCTTAATTTTTAGGCGAAAACGATAATGCCGGTATTACATATAGTTAACAAATCACCCTTTGACCGCGGCTCACTGGATAGTTGTCTACGATTGGCGAAGGCGGATAGCGCCATCCTGTTAATCGAGGACGGAATTTACGCGGTGCGAAAGAATTCGGCCGCGTCGGATAAAGTGCAACAGGCACTTGGCAATCACCCCGTTTACGCCCTGCAGCCCGATCTCGATGCCAGGGGCGTCAGTGCGGATCGTATGATCGACGGAATTTCCCTGGTTGACTACGATGGTTTCGTAAAACTTACAACTGAATATGACAAGCTGCAGTCATGGCTGTGACAGCAGAATTACATTTTACATGGCAGAGGTAGAAAATGGCTATTGAACTAGAAGGAAAATCATACGAAACGGACGAGGAAGGTTACCTCGTTAACCTGAGTGACTGGAACGACCAACTTGCCAATGAAATGGCAAAAGCCGATGGCGCAGTTCTCGATACCAACCACTGGGAAGTCATTACCTTTCTACGTGATTATTACGAAGAGTATCAAATTGCACCCGCGGTTCGGGTTCTGACCAAGGCAGTGGGTAAAAAACTGGGCAAGGATAAAGGCACCAGCAAGTATCTTTACGAGTTGTTTCCCTATGGCCCTGCCAAGCAAGCCTGTAAGTATGCAGGTCTGCCCAAGCCGACCGGCTGCGTCTAAGCTGTACCCAGGGCTTATCACCAGGAAAGAGGTGCTGCTTTCCTGACTCGGCGAGCCGGGAGATGAGTACTTATGTCATTGCTGACGATCGTATTCACGTTTTTGTTTTATTTCGCGACCGCGACGATCGTCATCGGCCTGGCGTATCACATCCGGCTTTACGCGATCACTCCGGCGCCGTTACGAATCCCGACGACCCCGGCGCCTACGACTGCATTCGGCGTGGTAATGCGTCTGTTTTTTGAAGTCACGCTTTTCAACAGCCTGTTCAAGTCCAATAAATGGATCTGGTTATTCGGCTGGGTATTCCATGCCGCCCTGTTGCTGGTGTTACTTCGCCACTTACGCTACTTCACCGATCCGGTCTGGTCCTGGGTGGCGCTGATTCAACCGATCGGAACCTATGCCGCGTTTGCGATGGTTGCAGGCCTTGCAGGCCTGTGGGCACGTCGTTTTCTGGTCGATCGGGTTCGCTATATCTCATCCCCCTCCGATCATTTAATGCTGGCCCTGCTGATCGCGATCGGTATCACCGGCCTCGGCATGAAATTCGTCGTGCACACCGACATTGTAGCGGTTAAGGCGTTTTTTCTGGGGTTGATGTATTTCGACTGGCAACCGATCCCGAACGACCTGTTACTCAATCTGCACCTGCTGCTGGTTGCGTTGCTAATGATTATTTTTCCGTTCAGCAAGTTAGTGCATGCGCCGGGGGTTTTTTTTAGCCCGACCCTCAATCAAATCGACAATCCGCGCGAAAAAAGGCATCTGCCAAGGCGTGAGTCAGTTACCGTTAAACAGGCCGGCTGATCCCGGAAATAGCCGTGGCCGAATTCGAAACCCCAGCGCTTAAACCCTACCCCGAGATCCCGCCGATCGAAATCGGGTCGATGGCACATAGTAAACCTTTCTATGCCAAGCAAGACCACCAACAAAAAATCGGTTTCCCGGGCGAATTGATCGACAACTGGGAACAGGTTGCGATCGACAAAATGGGGGATCTGGTTAGCAACTCCAGGGCACTGCGCGTGTTTCTCGATAGTTGCGTAAAATGCGGCGCCTGCACCGACAAATGTCACTACTATCTCGGTACCTCGGATCCCAACAATATGCCGGTCGCCCGCCAGGACCTGTTTCGCTCAATTTATCGACGCTATTACACGGTAGCGGGTAAACTTTTCCCGAGCCTGGTCGGCGCGCGCGACCTGGACCAAAGCGTGCTCGACGAGTGGTATACCTATTTTCATCAGTGCTCGCAATGCCGGCGCTGCTCAGTATATTGCCCTTACGGCATTGATACCGCCGAAATTTCGATGGCCGCACGTGAAATTCTGGACACCGTTGGCGTTGGCCAGAAATACTGCAATGAAATTATTGGCAAGGCACAGGTCATCGGCAACAACCTCGGCTTGCCCGAGCCCGCCCTGGCCAATACGCTGGAAGGCCTGGAAGAAGATATCGTGGATGAAACCGGGGTTACGGTGCGCCTTCCACTCGATGTGAAAGGCGCTGATATTCTATTGGTTACCCCCTCTGCCGATTTTTTTGCCGAACCCCATGTCGACGGTCTGATCGGCTATGCCAAGGTATTTCACCAGGCCGGTATGAGCTGGACGCTTTCCAGTTATGCGAGCGAAGCGGCTAATTTCGGAATGTTCATTGGCTCCTACGAAAACATGCAGGTTTTAGCTTTGCGCATTCGTGATGCGGCACGAGAACTGGGCGTTAAACGAATAATTTTTGGTGAGTGTGGGCATGCATGGCGAGTTGCCTACAATTTTATGGACACCGTTGCGGGGCCCTTCGACTTTCTCGATCCAGCCTACCCGATGCCACAGCATATATGCGAGGTAACCTACAATTTACTGCAGCGCAATGCACTTAAAATGGACAAATCAGCCAACGATGACATGGTGTTGACCTTCCACGATTCCTGCAACATTGCACGAGGCTCGCGCATGGGCGATTTCGAGGGGGGCCAATTTGTCATTCCGCGTGAAGTCATCAAGGCAAGCTGCAATCATTTTTACGATATGCCCGGCGATACCGTTAAAGAAGCCACTTTTTGCTGTGGCGGGGGTGGCGGCCTGTTAACCGACGACCTGATCGAACTACGCGTCAAGGGCGCGCTGCCGCGCATGGAAGCGCTGCAGCAGGTGGTGGAACATCATGGCGTTACACACCTGGCTGCGATCTGTGCAATTTGCAAGAGCCAGTTCAGCAAGGTCCTGCCCTACTACGGGTTTGAAATGGACCAGATCGTCAGTATTCACCAATTAGTCAGCAATGCCATCCAGTTGGGCGGCGATCAATAGAATTAGCCAGTTATCAGGAGGAGTAAAATGGCAGCATCAGAAGAGGAAGTGAACAAGAAACTCACCTTTAGAATATATGAGGACGGCGTGGATCGCTGGCGTTCGCAGGGTGAGAATATCTTCAATGAGGATACTTCCCACAAATGCCCGACCTACGTGCATCGCACCCCGCCCTGCCAGGGCAGTTGCCCTTCGGGCGAAGATATCCGCGGCTGGTTGAACATCGTCCGTGGCATCGAACTACCGCCCGAGGGTGTGAGCATGGAAGAGTACGCCTTCCAACGCTCCACCGATGCCAATCCGTTCCCGTCGATGATGGGGCGTGTCTGCCCTGCTCCTTGCGAACAGGGTTGTAATCGTAACAATGTCGATGACTTTGTGGGTATCAATTCGGTTGAACAATTCATCGGCGACTCCGCCAAAAGGGAAGGTTATCAATTCACCAATGTCCCCGAGGTCGGCAAACACCGGGTCGCGATTATCGGCGGTGGTCCGGCGGGACTCGCGGCGGCTTATCAACTACGGCGCAAAGGCATTGCCAGTACCATATTCGACGACCACGACGAACTCGGCGGGATGTTCCGCTACGGTATCCCCGGTTATCGTACCCCGCGCGAATTTCTCGATCATGAAATAGACCGAATTCTTGAAATGGGTTCCATCGACACCCGCATGGCAACGCGCGTCGGACGCGATATCGCCGTCGAGAAAATCGAAAAGGAATACGGCGCGGTGTTGTGGGCGATTGGTTGTCAGTCCGGCCGTGGTTTACCGCTTGAGCACGGCGATGCGCCCAACTGTATTTCAGGCGTTGCTTTCCTGGAAGCTTTCAACAAGGGTGTCTTGCAGGTTACCGCCGATCGTGTCGTTTGCGTGGGTGGTGGTGATACCTCGATCGACGTGGTGTCGGTGGCGCGCCGGCTTGGCAAAATTGATTCGCTGCCCAAGAACCAGTTAACCGAATTCGTAGTCGGTGGATTCACAGCCCACGATTCTGCTTATGCGGCGGCAAGACAGGGTGCAAAGGTTACGCTTACTTCATTGTTCCCCAAAGCTGAAATGACGGCTACCGAGCACGAGGTCGAAGACGCCCTGCGCGAGGGCGTCACGATTCTCGACGGCGTCATGCCGGTCGAAATCATTGTCAACGGCGAAGGTCGAGCGACCGCAGTGAAACTCGCCAAATGTACCATTGAAGACGGCGTGCCTGTCGTTGTTGAAGGTAGCGAATTCGTGATCGAATGCGATTTGATCGTATCGGCAATTGGCCAGGGCGGTGATCTCAGCGGGCTTGAAGAGCTGGGTAACGACAGAAACCTGATGGATGCGGACAAGTTCTTCCAACACCCCGACAAAGCGGGCCATTTCGTTGCCGGCGACATTATTCAACCGCATTTACTGACGACCGCGATCGGGCACGCATCGATCGCAGCCGATAGTATCGAGCACTTCCTCGGCGGCGATGAACTCGGCAAGCGCCCGAAGGTCGACGTGCATCATTTCAACCTGCTCAGTAAACTCAAGGAAACCAGCCTCGAACCGACTGAATTTGAACATGTCGGCGTCTGGGGTACAGACGATGCCGATTTCGCGGTTCACAATTACGAAGATCGTTCCGCCAACGAAATTATTTCAACCGAACGCCTTTACCTGTCGCACTTCAACTATGAAGCCCGTAATCTGCGCGAAGCGCATGGACCCGATGCGCAACAGGTGCTCGGAGACTTCGACGAACGTTCCCGGTGCCTCGACCAGGACCAGGCGATCGGAGAAGCGGGTCGCTGCATGAGCTGCGGCATGTGTTTCGAGTGTGACAACTGTGTCATTTATTGCCCCCAGGATGCGGTATACCGGGTCAAGAAAGACGACAAAACCATGGGTCGTTACGTGGCTACCGATTACGACCGCTGCATCGGCTGCCATATTTGTGCCGATGTATGCCCGACCGGATACATCGATATGGCGCTAGGCGATCATTAACGGCCGCTGCAATGCATAATCTAATACCATTGCCGCGACTCACGTTACTGGCTGCCCTGCTGGTTGCGTCGGGCTTTGAGAGCACAATTGCAGCCGAAGAATCCGGATCCGGTTTTGGCAAGATCACAATTCCCATGCCGGAAAAACCCGCCGATGCAACAAGTTGCGTCGAACCAGTAGAGATTATGCGCCGCGATCACATGAAATTCCTGCTGCATCAGCGCGACGCGACTGTGCTGCAGGGTGATCGGGGTAGCAAGTACAGCCTGACGGGTTGTATGAATTGCCACAATCCGGCCAGTGCAGGAAATGAGATTATTCGATACGAGAATCCGAAACACTTCTGCGCCAGCTGTCATCGCTATGCCAGCGTCAAGATCGATTGCTTCGAATGCCATGCCGACCGCGGAATGGATCAACCTCAACAAAGCTACCTGACACCGGGTACCGGGTCCCGGCTGCTTTCGATGCATACTTTCAGATACAAACCGGGTCAACCCCGTGACGACTGAACTCGAAAACATCGAACTTCGGCCCGCACGGCGTAATTTCCTTAAAGCTGCCGCAGCACTGGCGACTACGCTGATTGCACCCGGTGTTATTTTGTATAAAACCGGCCATACCGGTGACCTTCCGGAGAAAAAAGTTCGCTGGGGTCTGTTGATCGATACCAATGCCTTGAGCGAGACCGACGTCGATGCCTGTGTCAGTGCCTGCCAACGCGAGCATGGCTGGAAAGTCCGGGCTGGCTCTGAAACGGATGCACAATGGATTCGCAAGGTCAAACTCAGCGATCCGGAAACGGGATACCAGAAAATTTTACCGATGATGTGCCTGCATTGCGAAGATCCACCCTGTGTCGATGTATGCCCTACCGGGGCTTCATTCAAACGCAGCGATGGTATCGTACTGGTTGACAAGCATACCTGCATCGGCTGTCGCTATTGCATGATAGCCTGCCCGTACAAGGCGCGTTCGTTTATTCATGAGACCGTGAAGGATCAGCTGGCGGTGGCTCCTCGTGGCAAGGGCACGGTTGAATCCTGTACCCTGTGCGTTCACCGCATCGACCGCGACGGCGCCAATGCGGTACCCGCCTGCGCCGAAGCCGTCAATCGCGATGACCGCAAGGCAATTTTATTTGGTGATCTGAACGATCCGCAAAGCGATATTTCGAAGCGACTACATGAGCTAGGAGCGATAAAACTGCGTGCCGACATGGGCCTCAACCCCGGGGTTCGATACCAGGGTCTATGAAAATGCCACCGCCAATACGATATGCCGAGATCAAAACCAGTAGCCAGCCTTACTGGGGGCTACTGATTGCACTGTCGATAGTGGCCATAGCCGGGTTTGCCGCGGCACACCACATGGACACCGAAGGTCACCATATAACCGGCATGACCAATCAAATTGTCTGGGGTCTGCCACATGTGTTCGCTATTTTTTTAATCGTGGCAGCCTCCGGGGCACTCAACCTGGCATCGATGGCTTCGGTTTTTGCGAGACAGGACTATAGGCCGCTGGCGCGGTTTTCGGCCATTCTGGCGATCGCCTTACTGCTTGGCGGACTGATAATTTTATTACTCGATCTGGGTCGTCCGGATCGCTTGATCGTGGCAATGACCTATTACAACTTCAAGTCGATTTTTGCGTGGAATATCATTTTGTATATCGGCTTTGTCGTTATCGTAGCGGCCTACCTATGGTTGATGATGGAGCGTCGAATGCATCGCTGGGTAAAACCTGCTGGATTGCTGGCCCTGGTCTGGCGCCTGGCGCTGACGACCGGCACCGGTTCGATTTTCGGCTTCCTGATTGCCCGTGAAGCTTTTGACTCCGCGCTTCTGGCACCGTTGTTTGTCGTCATGTCATTTGCATTCGGCCTTGCAATTACCATTCTGCTGCTGATGCTGAGTTTCAGACTCGATCGGCGCGAGCTCGATGCTTCGCACCTGAATCGACTGCGTAAACTGCTGGGTCTATTCACTGCGGCGGTACTCTACTTCGTTGTAGTTTTCCATCTGACGAAACTTTATGGCACGCAGAATCATGATTTCGAGCGATTCATTCTGGTCGAAGGCGGGATTTACACGCAACTGTTCTGGCTGGTTCAGATCGGGCTCGGAAACCTGTTGCCGTTGGCACTGGTATTTTCGCCGCGCCTGCAAAAATCAAATTCCAGCCTGATCGCTGCCAGCCTGCTGGTCATCCTGGGTGCTTTCGCCCAGCTTTACATCATCATTATCGGGGGCCAGGCATTCCCGTTAAATATTTTCCCGGGTTATATTGTCGAAAGCAGCTTCTTCGACGGTGTGATTAACGGATATACACCAAGCCTTTGGGAATTTTTACTGGGTTTTGGCGGTGTCAGCAGCGCGCTATTGATCGCGCTGTTGTGCATCCGGGTACTGCCAATTTTGCCTGAGGCGTTACCGCGCGAGGCACGATAATCATGGCATCGTTATATCTTTCTGCGGCGCACAAATCCTCGGGTAAGACCACGCTCGGTATCGGCCTGTGTGCGGCCCTGGTAGAACGCGGCTTTGATGTGCAGCCGTTTAAAAAAGGTCCGGACTTTATCGACCCGATCTGGCTCGCGATGGCGGCCGGCAAGCCTTGCCACAATCTCGATTTCTTCGTCGCCGGTAGACAGGAGACCATCGACGACTATTGTTACCGCAGCCGCGGCGCCGATATCTGTCTGATTGAAGGCAACAAGGGGCTTCATGACGGGCTCGATCTCGACGGTAGCAACAGTAATGCCGCGTTGGCCAAGTCATTGAACAGCCCGGTTATCATGATCGTAGACGTTCGCGGAACCATGCGCGGAATTGCGCCATTGCTGATCGGATACCAGGTTTTCGATGAGGATGTAAACATCGCAGGCGTTATCGCCAATATGACCGGCGGCAGCCGACATGAATCCAAGCTGCGCGCAGCGGTCGGGGAATATACCGATATCCCGTTCCTCGGGGCAATCGAAAATAACCCCGGCCTGGGCTTGAATGAGCGCCATCTGGGTTTGATTCCGGGTTATGAAGATAACGGCGCAAGACATAAGATAACGGCTATTTCACGCGCTGTAAGCGAAAGTGTCGATCTCGAAAAACTGGTCGTGATTTCGCAGCAAGCCAAATCGATTAAACCCGCGACATCGCCGTTGATGCAAAAACCCGAGTTTAAAGGGTTGCGCATCGGTATTGCCCGGGACCGTGCTTTCGGTTTTTATTACCCGGGAGACCTGGAAGCATTCCGTCAGGCGGGCGCGCAACTGATTTCAATCGATACCCTTCGGGATAAATCCTTACCGCCGATTGACGGTTTGTTCATTGGTGGCGGTTTTCCCGAACGGCATGCGGCCACGCTGTCGGCCAACACCACACTCCGCACTTCGATTAAGTCCGCTATCGATGCGGGCCTTCCTGCTTACGCAGAATGCGGTGGATTGATGTACCTGTCGAAAAGCCTGAGCTGGAACGGGGAAAGTTATGACATGGTCGGCGCGCTTGATGCAGATTCGGTCATGTTCGAAAAACCGCAGGGCCGTGGTTACGTCAAGTTAAGCGAAAATAAAGGCCAGCATCCATGGGCACTCCAGGCGCAAACCGGCAGTAGCCTGCACGCACATGAGTTTCATTACTCCGCATTACAGGGTTTACCTGAAGCTGGGAGATTTGCTTACCGCGTAATTCGAGGCAAGGGTATTCAGCAGCAACAAGACGGATTCGTATTCCGGAATTTGCTGGCATCCTATTCCCACCTGCGCAATACCGCAGCGAACCCCTGGGTCAGACGCTTTTTACACTTTGTCCAATCCAATAAGACATCGCTCGACACCGATGCCGCCAACGCCCGTTAAAATTTCCGATGATTAAACTGACCGCCTCCGCCCTGGAACAAATCAAGCTGTCGGCGACCGAAGGCGACATGGGAAAACTACCGCTGCGCATCGCGATCAAGGAACAGGATGGCGGCAGCTTTCACTATGCCATGGGATTCGATGAGCAAAGGCTGCCGGGTGACAATTTTCTGAATTTTGACGGGGCGAACCTGGTCGTGTCGGTGGGTAGTAAAGATCTCGCCGAGGGTATGACTATCGACTTCGTAGAACTGGAACCGGGTAATTCAGAGTTTATCTTTCTCAATCCAAATGATCCTACCTACATCGCCCCCAAAAAGTAACATTCTTGCCCCACTGGTTTGTTCCTACGATTAAAAAGGTATACTGACGGGAATCGGGGCAATGAAGTCATCTCCTTCAATCCATTTTCTCGCTATGCCAGAAAGCAATCTGCAATCGCAACGCAAAACAAACCTGTTCAACGCCTGGTTTGTCGACCTTGATAAAGAAAAAAGCAGTCTTTTAAAAAGTGGCAGATTTCGCCTGCTGATCTTATCGTTTGCTATTCTGATCCTGCTGCTACTCAACCTGACCGGCGCGGTTAGACCCGAAAACCCGGTTTCTATCATGCTGCGGGACTATGCCGTCTGGATGCATAGCCTTGGAGTTATTTTATTGGTCCTGTTGTTCTGGCAGATCTGGCGTGAATTATTGCAACCGTTATTGCGACTGTGCAATTGGGCCGACTTGATGCGTGGCGTTAACCTCGATGCACAGGTAGAGCTTCACCGCGATAGTGATTTTTCCGAACTGGCAAGCGATATCAATATGCTCGGCAACATGATTAATAACCTGTCGCGTGATACCGAGGTCCAGCTACAAAAACATACCGATCACATAACACGTGAATCCAGATCGCTGGCAATACTTTACGAAGTCGCGTCAAGCATCAACCTTTCACGCGATTTAAATGAGTTGTTCGAAAAATCCCTCGAGTCTCTGTGCAACAATTTAAATGCCGATGCCGGCATTATTCGCCAATTCAAAGGCAAAAAGAAAAAGGACATCGTCGCATCTTTCGGCGATATCAATCATACCTTCCTGGCCAGTGCCGATCATTTTCTATCGATCGAATATCCTTTCGATGATATCAAACTCGATCGTATATATCGCATCGACAAGCTGGATCAGGGAACGGTTTTTGGCACCGATAGCGCAGGGCATCAAGACAAGCTGGTGGTATTATCGATATTGCTGCAATATCGCGAAGGCATCCTCGGTGCGATCCATTTGTTTTTCCCCGACGCTATCTCGCTCGATCTCGAAAGTTACAATGAACTGCTGCTTAGCATTGGCCAGCATCTGGGGAGTGCGGTCGAAAAATTTCGCCTGATCGAGGAAGAAAGCGAGTTACTGGTAATGCAGGAACGGACCCGTCTGTCGCACGAACTCCACGATTCGCTGGCGCAAACCATCGCCAGTTTGCGCATTCAGATTCGTGTCATCGATGAAACCTTTCACACCGATGATGAAAAAAGCATCTGGCATCAAATGGAACGCATCGAATACACCATTGATCAGGCCAACCACCAGTTACGGGAGTTGATCGCACATATCCGTATTCCCATCAGTGAGCAGGGCCTGATTCCCTCGATCGAAGAATCCGTTCGACGAACCCAGGATGAAATGGGCATTCCCGTTTATTTTCAAAACGAGTGGCCTGAACAGGAATTTTCAACGGAAGTTGAACTCAATGTACTACGTATCGTGCAGGAGTGCCTTGTGAACATCCGTAAGCATAGCCAGGCTGAAGTGGTACGCGTTCTACTCAGTTTCCGCAGCGACAAAAATATCGTTCTAATCGAGGACGACGGTATCGGCTTTGAGGAATCATCAATCGTTTCCGAAGACGGACGCCACCTCGGATTGAATATACTCCGTGATCGGGCACGGGAAATCGGCGCCAGTATCCACATCGAAAGCGAACCCGGTGACGGCACCCGAATCCAGTTGCAATTCAAAGCCGAACCGGTGGGCGAACTGCTGGAATCTACCGGTTAAGGGCATGGCAAAAAGAATTTCACTTTCGCGAGCAGCCCGTCTTGTCGGAGTGAAACGAGGTACCTTACAGCAGCAAATCAGGTCCGGAAACCTGCAAACATTCGAAGGTGAAATTGTATTATCGGACCTGTTGCAGGCATACCCGGATGCTCAGGTTGAAGATTCAAGCATGCTCGAACGGGTCGAGCAAATCATGGAGCAGGCCACATTTATCAATCCTGATAGCGTTGTCCGAAAACCGGACAATATCGCACTAACGGCTCGAATCATGTCGCTAAGCGAAGACCTGTCACGGCAAAAACGGCTGGTCAATCGCTACCTGCGCTTTACCGAGAATCTGCGGGCTGAATTCAACAGGCTTTGCAAGGAACCTGAATCGTTGCGACAACTGGGTTCATGGATTGACGAAGCGGTGAACAGCCTATCGACAGACGATGATACAATAGACCAACCATTTGTAAACGAAACCTATTTACGCGTTATGTCCGCACAGGCAACCGTTATTCCCAGTGGTCATGAGTTTTTCATCGAAGGTGCTGAATCCATTCTGGAAGCAGGCCTGCGGGGAGGTCTTGCACTCGACTACGGATGCAGCAACGGAATCTGCGGGCTTTGCAAAATCCGGGTTGTATCGGGAGAAACCCGGAAAATGAAGCATCACGATTACAGTCTATCAGAGGCCGAAAAAGGCATCGGATATATTCTGGGTTGCTGTAATACCGCGCTTACCGATGTCGTGCTGGAGGCGGACGAAGCCCAAAGCACCAACGATTTACCGACCCGGAGCATTTCAATCCGGGTCAAAAAAATCGATCATCCCGACCCGGAAGTATTGATTCTGAGCGCACGCACACCACGCACCAATCGTTTAAGATTTCTTGCCGGCCAAGGTGCAACTTTATCGATCGATCAGGTCGGTTCCGGCTATTATCCGATTGCAAGTTGTCCCTGTGACGATATGAACTTACAGTTTCACATCGCACTAGACAAACGGGATCCGGTGGCGACCTATTTTATCGATTCCGCCAAGGTCAACGACACGGTAACGCTGGAAGGTCCGGTCGGGTCCTTCGTGCTCAACGAGAACTCATCGAATTCACTCGTGTTTATTGCCGAAGGCATTGGTTTTGCAGCGATCAAAGGCTTGATAGAACACGCCATGGCGCTCGATGTAGCGGAACAGATTTATCTGTTCTGGATCGCCGGCGATAGAGACAGCCATTACCTGGGCAACCTTTGTCGTGCCTGGAACGATGCGCTGGATAATTTTGAGTATATACCGTTAGCAGCCGGCACCGGTGAACATCTTGAGCAGAATATTCTGGATCAACTGAACATGAAAAATCCGACAGACTTTGATTACTACATTTGTTGCGGCGATAAAATTCGGTCCCGGGTAGAGCGCATTGTCGAAAGCCAGGGAATTCCGATAAACCAGTTTCTGTTTGAAACGATATGAAAAAGGAATTACGACCATGAGTTTAAAAGTATTGCTAATCGATGATCACATGTTGTTTCGTGAGGGCTTGATCAGCCTGTTGCAACGACGCAATATCGAAGTACTCGCCGCTGTCGGCGATGGTAATGAAGGCATCGAGCTGGTTAAGGAAATGAGCCCCGATATCGTATTGCTGGACAAGCGTATGCCGATAATTGACGGCATCAGTGTGTTAAAACATTTGAAGAAACTCGGCCTGGAAATGCCGATCGTGATGTTGACGACCAGTTCGAACGAGCAGGATCTACTCGATGCGTTGAAGGCAGGCGCGAGCGGCTACCTGCTTAAGGACATGGAACCTGATGGTCTGGTATCCGCATTACGCGATATCAATGTCGGTAAAACCGTTGTCGCTCCACTATTGACCTCGGTATTGGTGCGTTTTGTTAAAGGCGACATGACGGTTTCGCAAACCAGGGGTCCCTTCAGCGAATTGACTCCACGGGAAAGCGAGATAATCGAGTTGATGGCCGAAGGCCAGGGCAATAAGCTGATAGCCCGCAACCTTGGAATTTCCGATGGTACGGTAAAGCTCCATGTAAAGGCGGTACTGAGAAAACTGAACGTTCATTCCCGCGTCGAAGCGGCGGTGATGTATATCGAGTACAATCACCGTGCCGTCGAACCGGTAGACGAGTAGGCCCAGATCAGTCATCCCCGAACCAACTTCGCCACCCACGGTAGCCAACGACTGATCGTTATCAGGGTCAGGACGCCCGCGAAAATACCGATTGTTGCGGCCAAAGATTTCAGCTGCAGCGTGGCGAGACCGGTAATCGCATGTCCAGATGTACAGCCCGAGGCATAGCGAGTTCCAAACCCGACCAGTATGCCACCAAACGCAAACACCAGCAGGTTGTCCGGACTGAGGTTGTACAGTTCGGGAGGGTATAAACCATCGCTTTGTGTCAGCCCCCAGCTTGCCATTATCTCCAGGGTTGCGTGTGATAGCCCGACGGGATCCGGGGCAGGGAAAACAAACTCGGCAACAAACCCGCCAGCCACAACGCCAAACACAAGCGCGATGCTCCATCCGAATTTCTTCCAGTCGTAGCGAAACAGCGCAACATTAACTTTTTCCGGTTGTGCTATTGCACAAATGTGCTCCAGATTTTGCGATATCCCGAAAGACCGGTTACCAATGAACAGCAATACAGGGACCAATGATCCAATGATCGGTCCCGATACATACCAGGGCCAAGGCCCACTCAACCAGGCTGGTAAATACTCCATACCTCACTCTAAATACACGCGAAAGAATGGCTAAATACTCCGCTTGCCGAACCGGTTGATAAATATCTATAATTCGCATGGGTAACCTGTCTCAAGGAGATAGAATCGCAAGATTCGGGATATAGGGCCGGACTGTCACTAATTACTGGTTGGTGTCTCCCCTCGGGTTACGACTGGAGATTATTTGAAACCTGCAGGCTCAATTATTTATGAGAAAATACGTCGGGATTAGCATTGCCCTGCTTCTGTTTTTATTTCACGGTCGTCAAATCAGGGCCCAGGAATTTGAATTCGAGTATCCTCGATCCAAGGTTAAGATGGAATTAATAAAAGTCTCGGAACATGTGTATTTTGTTCAAGGTGTAGCCGGAATAGCGACCGAAAATGAAGGGTTTGTCTCCAACGCGACGGTCATTCTGGACCAACGGGGAATCACCATCATCGATGCACTGGGTACACCTTCCCTGGCCGAACAGATGCTGTCTTTAGTGCGAGAGATCAGTGACTTGCCGATAAAAAGAGTCATTACAACGCATTATCATGCGGATCATATCTACGGTTTGCAGGTTTTTGAGTCACTCGGTGCAATGATACTGGCGCCTGACGGTGTCGACGACTATCTAAACTCCGAAGCGGCAGCAGATCGCCTTGAAGAGCGTCGCTTTTCACTGGACCCCTGGGTTAGCGACGCAACAAAACTAGTCTATCCGGATCAAATAATCAAAACCTCCGAAGTTATCGATGAAGATGGTGTTAGGTTGACCATTAATTATCTGGGCAAAGCTCATTCTGATGCCGATCTGACTGTTTTTATCGAACCGGACCAGGTATTCGTAACCGGGGATGTCATTTTTGAAGGACGGATCCCCTTTGTTGGTGATAGTGACTCAAAAGCATGGCTGGATACCCTGGATCGGATTGCCGGTAAAAAAGATATCAATACATTGATTCCAGGACATGGAAGCGTCGCCAAAAATCCCATGAAAGCTATCATCCTCACTCGGGACTATCTGGCCTATCTCAGGGATAAACTGGGTATCGGGGTGCAGGAAATGATGAGTTTTGATGAGGTCTACGAATCCATAGACTGGGGATCTTTTAAAACCTTACCTGCTTTTGAAATCGGTAATCGAATCAACGCCTACCAGGTGTTTTTGTCGTTGGAAAAAGAGATGTTGATGGAATAAGCTAACCTGCAGGTTAATATGGAGTTAGTTTTGTGATTGACTGCGCAAATCCGAATTATGAAAAACGCCCGGCTTAATGCCTGTTCAATTCCGCAATCTGTTCGCCCGAATAACAATAGGAATAGCAATTATGGGGATGACAGGAGTAACAAATCCGGTACAAGGTCTGGATCTGCAGGGCCATCGGGGTGCTCGCGGATTGATGCCGGAAAACACATTGCCCGGATTTGCTGCAGCACTAGCCATCGGTGTTACCACGCTGGAGATGGATCTCGCCCTTACCCGGGATTTACAGGTTGTTGTTATTCACAATCTGCGGCTTGAACCGGAAATAACTCGTAGCAGCGATGGAACCTGGTTACAACGCGGCAGTGACAGTATCCATTCGATGACACTGGCGCAAGTCAAGACCTATGATGTTGGACGTATAAATCCTGCCAGCCATTATGCGCAACGGTTTCCCGAGCAGCAGGCGGTTGACGGTACTTCCGTGCCGACCCTGGCTGAGGTTTTCGAACTGGTCGAGAAATCCGGCAATCTGGAATTAGGTTTCAATGTTGAGGTCAAAATTGACCCGCAAAAACCGGAATTGACTTTTACCCCGAAAGTATTTGTGCAAGCGGTTGTTGATGTGATCCGGGCGCACCGGATGGAACAACGGGTTACCATACAATCCTTCGACTGGCGTGTTCTTCAGCAAGTCCAGCAATTGAACCCGGAAATCACAACTGCGTATTTGACTTCCAACCGGGCCTGGCTGAATAGCCTGCAAGTTGGCTCACCCGGTGCATCACCGTGGTTGAACGGTTTCGATGTGGATGACTTCGAAGGGAGTGCGCCACGGGCGATCAAGGCAGCAGGCGGTGATATCTGGTCCTCCCATCACAAAGAGGTCGACGTCGAATCGATAAAACTCGCGCATGACCTGGGCCTTTCGGTTAGTGTCTGGACGGTGAATGATGCCAGCCGCATGCGTCAACTGATAAAGATGGGTGTCGATGGAATTATTTCCGACTATCCCAATCGACTGAGGCTGGTTCTCGAACAACTCGGCTTATCTGTCCCCCGACCAAGCCCGGTTAAGCCCGGTTAAGCATTCATCGATCGATTCAATTCCTTTGTCGGTCAATGCTTGGTTCGATTTGACGCGCCGCCTTCTGGAAAAAAAGCAGGCCAGTGTTTTGATGCCGTTAAATTAGGTATGATGCCAAATTCTGCGATCACATAAAACATTTCCGTTATGAAAAACAACAGGTTGGGGTTCATCCTGCTCATTGGCCTTAGTTGCGCCTGCCCCGTGTATGCGTCCTCGATTGTCACGATTACCGCCTTAACATCACCTGTCTGGATTCTTCAAGATGGCAATAAAACCAGGGTCAGCGGCGACAGCATTGTTAACATCGGCGACCTGATTATCACAGGCGACAAAGGCCAGGTGGAGATGCAATTATGGTCAAATGCCACATTACAACTCAATTCAAACTCAGAAATTACAATGCTGGCGGCAAGTGACGCCGAATTATCCAGGCCCGATGATCTTCCCGAACTACATATATTAAAAGGAAGAGCTTGTATTGAAACTAATCCGCAGCACTACAACGGAACTGAATTCAAACTAAGCCTCGGTAACAAATTAATCGCCACCATACACCAGCTTGGTGATATTTGCGTACTGCGGCAAAATTCCAGCTCG
>CAZAVY010000050.1:0-20293 GCA_964488685.1 uncultured Gammaproteobacteria bacterium | reverse complement strand
AAAACCATACGATGGGACAGAACTACAGATTTGCCCGGTCTAACAGGCTCGCACCCTGTTCGTCGATAATCTGTCTGGCCTTGGTCACAGTATGTTCAATTGCCGCCTGCAAGTCACCGTTCTGATCGGCACGGATAAACTGAATCCGCCTGATTTCTCCGTTGGCTTCACCGCTGATGTAACCTGCGGTGCGATATTTACCATCTTCATTAATGGGTGCGGCTTCGATGGAGAAACCTTTGTAATCAATCGGTTCCGTGGGTTCTGGCTGCGCCGGAGCCGCGGCACTGCCGAGGAGTGATTTAAATATTTTGCCGAGCACCATCAGCGTTGTCTCGTAATTCTTGCGGGATTTACATCATATCAAAAATGAAAACTACTGCATGAATCGATTGTGCCAGGCCTGGTAGGTCTGGTCAGGCCACTTCGACTGAAAATACCCGATAAGCGCGAGCACATCCTGATCCGAAAGCTTGTCCGCAAATCCCGGCATTGTGCCACCCAATTGGATACTGCCATCCTTGATTGATTTGACCAGTTGCGGTATCGGGTGATGCCAAGCATGACCCTTGCCGTCTAGCGGTGGCGCCGGGTAGTTGCCCTGCGCATCCGATTTTTTCCAATCAGGGGTGCTTTCCGCATTGGCGCCATGACATACAGCGCAATGCTGCTGGAACAAGCGGGCACCCACATTGACCACATCCTGGTTGAACCAGCGATCAACTGCATATGCGTTGAAGCTGGGAAGTAGCAATATAGCGGCGGTAATATTTTTCAGCATTCGGGCAATTATCCAGGTTATGGTTAGTCGAAATTTCTACTCTCGTATCGGCTACAGGGTTTTTAATAACCGGTGGCCGATCGATCAGTCTCGAGGTTGATGTTGTCGACACGATGAACCGCAGTTGCGATACTTCCGTCCGGGTAAAGACTGATGTGTCGGTAGCCAGGGGTTTCGGTGCCAGTAGCAAATTCCCGGTTACCGGGTTTGAACTGGATACAGGTAGACGGCGTTGACATCCACGCCACGCGATCGACGGTCTGATGCATTTCCTGATGGACATGCCCCCACAATACACCCCTGAGATTGTTATGCTGCATAAGCCTTGCGCGTAGCCGATCACTGTCTTTCAACCCTTTCAGATCCAGCCATTCGCTACCGCAATCGAGCGCCTGATGATGGAGGCATACCAGCGCGTGATGGTCGGGGTAATCGTGTAGCGCGTTATCCATGAATTCGAGCTGGGTTTCAGAAACACGTCCAAAGACCTCGCCTTCAATAGTGGAATCAAGTAAAACGATTTGCCATTTTCCAATCAGTACCTGCTTAGTTGCGTGAATTTGCTCAGCCTTGAAGTGCTCGCGTAGAGCGGCCTTGTCATCGTGATTTCCAGGAATCCAGAAGACCGGGATTTGCATCGAATCGAATTGATTCGCCAGGTATTCATACGCAGCGGGACTGCCATCTTGCGACAGGTCTCCGGTTGCCAGCAGGAGGTCCGGATTGACACTGTCAGTTACAACGGCCTCACTCACCGCTTCAAAGCTATGCCGGGTATTTAAACCGAGCAAACGATCTTCGCCGGAAGCAAATATATGGCAGTCGGTGATTTGCACCAGTTGCAGTACCGCGGAATCAGCTGGCTTGAGCTGCAGAGGTTTCTCCTTGATAGTGTCGTTCATCCGGTGTTTTTAATATTGTTATGCCGCGTTGGATTGCTGGTTGCCACCAAAGATTTATCCTGAATATGGCGCAAATTTGCGCTTCAAATTGAATATTGTAATGATCTGTAAAGAAATTGCAGGTAAATTAATTCCCATTAACAAATTCCAGTTTGCACCCGAGCCTGGACAGACCTGGCGGTCCGACGCATCGCTACCGTGATCCCGCAAAGCGTTTCCCATGGCCGCAGCCCGTCCGGGACCAAACCCGGAGATTACCCTGTGGTTCATTTCTGGCACAATTATTTCATTCCGGGGATTTAATTTAGGTTAACATTGCAGAAATTTAATTCAGGCCTGATATCTATGTATATCCTGATCGCAGCGAATGGCAAGCTTTCACTGCAGGATAGCGACAACTTGAGCGAATTCTCAATCCGTGAGGAAAGCAGTGGCGCAGCTGTGAAGCAACTGTCGGCCATAGCCACCGTTGCCGAGAATAATCATTTCTGGCTTGAAGCGGCTGCCGTGGTGGAAATATCCGGACGCCAGCATGATCAACAGTGGGTCGATGGATTCTGGGATATGCTGGCTAAGGTGGAAGCTTACGGTTTTTCAGATAGGGCAAAGAAGCGGGTCAAGGCACACCTGGATCAATACGGGTGTTGAGATCGGTATTGGTGATGCTGGTTTTGTCATCGCTGACGGGCTGTGCCAGTCTCGTCAGTTCTGCAACCTCGAAGATGGCGGATAACATTACCCAGGCGATTCTGAACCAGGACGACCCCGCTACGGTTCGAGATGGAGCCCCGGCCTACCTGCTCATGATCGATGGATTGATCGAGGGAGATCCGGAAAATAAGGGCCTGCTGTTAGCGGGTGCAAAGCTATATGGCTCTTACAGTACGGCTTTTGTCGATGATGAACCACGAGCACAGCGGCTTGCGACCAGGTCTCTGGTTTATGCGCGTAGAGCGGTTTGTATCGAAGCGCCCCAGGTTTGTCATTCGTCTGCCAGCAAGCTGGATCAATTCCAGCAAAGTCTTGCAGATACCGGCGCACCTGAACTCAAGGCGCTGTACGGTTTTGCGGTGGCCTGGGCGGCCTGGATTCAGACCAATTCCTCGGACTGGAATGCCATTGCCGATCTAGCGAAAGTCACGGCACTGTTTGAGCGTTGCCTGGTTATCGATGAAACCTACGATGGTGGTGGTTCACATATTTATCTCGGTGTTTTCAAATCATTGCGGCCCGCGGCACTGGGAGGTAAACCTGAAATGGCGCGATCACACTTCGAAACTGCCATCGATATTTCCGAAGGCCGGAACCTGATGATCAAGGTATTGATGGCTAAGCATTATGCGCGTAATGTTTTTGATCGGGAACTACATGACTCGTTATTGGCTAAAGTCCGGGCGGCAAAGGCCGATTACCCGGGATATACCCTGGTAAATACGCTGGCAAAACTGGAAGCGGATCGATTACTCGCCGAGTCCGAGGACTTTTTTTAAACGAAACTATTTCCTAGTTTGTTGGCTCAAACCACCGATATCGGATCGAAATTATGGACAAATCAATAAAAATATTATGCCTGGCAATCCTGTCGATTGCATTTAGCACCGCTGTTGTCGCAAAAACGCTGAAAATCGCGACCGTGGCGCCTGCCGGAACGACCTGGATGAAGGAAATGAAAGTCGGGGCTAAACTGATCAAGCAGCGAACCGACGGGCGCGTCAAGCTGAAGTTTTATCCGGGCGGTGTAATGGGTAACGATCAGAGTGTACATCGAAAAATAAAGATCGGACAACTTCATGGCGGTGCTTTTACCCCAGGGGGTCTTGCCAGAGTGGATAACAGTATCCAGTCACTGGGCTTGCCGATGCTGTTTAAATCACTGGATGAAGTCGATTACGTCAGAGAAAGGATAGATCCTTTGTTAAAAAAGGAAATGGAGGCAAATGGGTTCGTGCTGCTGGGAATTTCCGAGGGTGGCTTTGCCCGAATTCTATCGAAGCAACCGATGCAGGATCTGGAGTCAATTCGCGCCAGCAAGGTCTGGGTACCCGAAGGTGACAAGGTTGGCCAGACTGTTTTCAGGGCCCTGGGAATAACGCCGGTATCGCTACCCATATCCGATGTTTTTACCGGTTTGCAAACCGGGTTAATCGACATCGTCGCGATCAACCCGACCGCGGCAATTGCCTTCCAATGGCATACCAGCACGGCTTATATGACCGACGCGCCAATTATCTATCTGATAGGCGTTTTAGCGATTCAGAAAAAGGCCTTCGACCGGCTCTCCCATGACGATCAGCAGGTTGTACGGGAAGAGATTGGCAAGGTGTTTGAACGCCTCGACCTGAAAAATCGCCTCGATAACCAGGCCGCAAAACAAGCCTTGCAACAACAGGGGATTGAGTTCGTAACGCCTAAACCTGGCGAGGTCGAACGCTGGGCATCCATATCCGAAAAATCGGTCGAAGAGATGACCGAATCAGGTGTAATTTCAAAACAGATTGTCGAACAAGTTAAGGGGTATTTGAAAAGCTTTCGCGACCGCCAATAGTCGTGCAAATCTGGATCAAGCGGCTTCACCAGGCCGAGGATGCGTTGCTGGTTGCGCTGTTGGTTACGATGATCCTGATGTCCGGCACTCAAATAATATTGCGTAATTTTTTTGATTCGGGAGTTGTCTGGATCGACCCGTTGCTGCGCGTATCGGTACTGTGGTTGGCGTTGCTGGGCGCCACGGTAGCGACGCGCAATAACAAGCATATTCGAATTGATCTGCTTTCCAGGTTTTTCAAACGCAATATCCTGCGATTGATTCAAGCGATAGTAGACCAAATCAGCGCCTGGACCTGTTTGTTGATTGCCTGGTATGGATTGGGCTGGATCAAACTGGACTATGACGATGGCCTGACATCGTTTGCGGGCATCCCCGCCTGGATGCTGGAAATCATCGTGCCGGCCGCATTTGCACTGATCGGATTGCGTTATCTGCTTGTGTCGGCGCGTAGCTTGCGGTTTTACCTGTTGCATTTGAAAGTTGCCGCAAGGGCTTCGAAATGAGTTTCGCGGCACCGATACTGCTATTGCTGGCTCTTTTACGAACCCCGCTGTTCGTCGTCATTGCGCTCGGTGCGATGATTGGATTTTATCATCAGGAGGTAGATCTATCGGTCATAAGCATCGAGGTTTATCGTCTGGCTGAAATGCCGGTATTACTCGCGATCCCGCTGTTTACATTTGCCGGATACCTGCTCGGTGAAGGCAATGCTTCCACGCGCCTGGTTAATCTGACTAATAGTCTATTGGGCTGGATGCCGGGTGGCCTTGCAATCGTCGCTATTTTTGTCTGTGCATTGTTCACCGCTTTCACCGGTGCTTCGGGCATAACTATTATCGCTCTGGGTGGTCTGCTTTACCCGGCCCTGAAACAAGCCGGGTATCTGGAAAATTTTAACCTCGGTTTGTTGACCAGCTCCGGTAGCCTCGGACTCCTGTTTGCACCCTCTCTGCCACTAATTCTGTATGGCGTGGTGGCCCAGCAAATGGACCTGGATCAGCCGGTCAGCATTTCTGATCTGTTCCTTGCCGGGATTTTCCCGGGCCTGCTGATGCTGGTGATGCTGTCGATATACGCAATGCTGCAGCCCAGGGATAAAACGGCGCGCGATCCGTTTGAGGTTCGCAACGCAATCGCGGCGCTTGTGGCCGCAAAATGGGAGATTCCCCTGCCGTTTCTGGTGCTGGGCGGCATATACGGTGGGTATTTCGCGATTTCGGAGGCCGCCACGGTGACCGCGGTTTACGTGCTCGTGGTTGAAGTGCTGATCATCAGGGAAATTAAAATCTCCCGGTTACCCGGTATTATGCGTGAAGCGATGATGCTGGTCGGTGGCATCATGATTATCGTCGGCATGTCGCTGGCATCGACCAACTATCTTATCGATGCTGAAATTCCGACGCGGATGTTCGAGTTTATCCAGTCGCATATCGATGAAAAGTTGACCTTTTTGATACTGTTGAACCTTTTCCTGCTGGCGCTCGGCATGATGCTCGATATCTTTTCAGCGATTGTCATCATCGTGCCGATCATACTCCCCATCGCGGTGGGTTACGGAATTCACCCGGTACACCTGGGCATAATTTTCCTGGCCAATATGCAACTGGGTTATTTTACGCCCCCCGTTGGAATGAACCTGTTTATCGCCAGTTACCGCTTTAACAAACCAGTGATGACTTTATATTTGGCCACCATTCCTTTTTTCGTGGTGTTATTGATCTCGGTGCTGATCATTACCTACTGGCCGACTTTGAGCCTGGTGTTGATAACTGATTAACCTATAGTGTAACCGCCGTCGATCAGGTAACTGCCGCCAGTGCAATAAGCCGCCGCGTCCGAGGCGAGGAATACAGCGAGCCCGGCTATGTCTTCGGGCGCACCAGCCCGGTTCGAGAATCGACAGGCGGCGTGGAATATACGGCTGATCGATGGTTTTTTAACGTAACTGGCTGTCCTTGCTGCCACGGCGGTTGAATCCACCCCTGTCTGCCTGTAACTGGTCGAGTTCCTGCTGGCAGGAGACGCACAGACGAACCCCAAGGATTGCTTTACGCCGGGCTTCGGGGATTTCGCCAGCGCACTCCTCGCAGTGCGTCAGGCTTTCACCTTTGGGTAAGCGGCTGCGTGCCAGTTCGACCGCATCTGCGACGCTGGCATCGATTTGATCCTGTACCGCCCCATCGCGCGCCCAGCCAGTGGCCATGTGTTACTCCAGATTCACAACAGGTAGATATTCTGCGCCTGAAATCGGCCTGATTCAATCGGGATCTGCAATTTCAATCGCCGCGCAGCGAGATTCGATAGCGCTTGCCGCGGTAAACAATACATCCTCGCGAAAGCGTGCCGCCACCAACTGAACACCCATCGGAGCGGAGGCTGAACTGCCGGTCGATATCGATATGGCCGGCATTCCCATCAGGGGTAGCGCAATTTGTGTCATCTGTGATTCAAGCACCCGTTGAAACGATTCAGGAGATTCGACGTCGAGCATATCGGGGAAAGGCGCTTCGGCTGACAGCGGGCATAGCAGGAGCGGATACCCGGTGAGGAAATGCTGCCATTGGCGTGACAAAGTAACTCGCCGCTGCAATGCCTGCATCAGGCTTTCGAGGCTAGGGGCGGGGCTCATTTCACAAAGTTGCGCGTAGACGAAATTAGCGTCCGGATCGTTTTCCTGTTTAACCGCGTCGCCACCGCTGTAGTGATACCCCGACATCCACAAAAGCAATTGTAACTGCATGGCCTCCCGCATCGGTGGGCAGTCAGTTTCGGTGACCTCCCATCCTGCTTCCCCGAGTTGCCTTGCACTCTGGCGCAGCGCCTGCTCGACTTCGTCGGTGACCTCGAGTCCGTCTGGCGAAATACACAAGGCCACCCGGTTGTGAGCAGTCGCCTGCTCGAACGGCGCCGGTACCCACCAGGGATCGAGCTCGCTAGCCGCCGACATAGCAATCAGGCCGAGTTTCAGATCTCCGATACTGCGAGCGATGGGACCCGAGACCGCGGTTAACTGCGCACCGATGTGACGATCGGGTAGTGACTGGTTAACCGCTGGAACCCGCCCGAAGCTGGGACGAATACCTTGCACCCCACAGGCGTAGGCTGGATAGCGAATCGAGCCGGCGATATCGGTGCCATGCCCGATCGCACAAATTCCGGCTGCCACAGCAGCAGCAGCGCCACCCGACGAGCCTCCCGGGGTGAGTTTTGAATTGCGCGGGTTGAGGGTATGTCCGTGCAGGGAATTGCGCGTAAACCAGCGCATCGAAAAAGACGGTGTATTGGTGCGACCGATTATGATGGCACCCGCGTTTCGCAGGTTGGTAACGACCGGACTATCCTGCTCGGCCACCAGATCCTGCTGGATGCGGATACCATTGGTGTTGGCGAAACCTTTTTGATCGATATTAACCTTGATGGTGACCGGTACCCCGGCTAATACTCCAGGCGATTTACCCGCTGCGATCCATTTGTCGACGGCATGTGCATCCTCCATCGCCGCATCGGGCATTTGCTGCACCACCGCATTGATCGAGGGATTCACATGCTGCAGGCGTTGCAGGCTTTGCTCGATAACTTCGGTAGCTGAATTGTCCTGATTGGCGACCCGGGTTGCTATCTCGGCTGCGCTTAAACGCCACAGTTCGGTCATCGATTGTTCTCGGTCTAGGCGATGATATTGGCGCCGACAATGAGAACTACGGCTAGAGCAGCAAACAGAATGAAAGTGATAGCCATGTGACATGCGGTGTTTTTTTCGCTTTGATTCGGATTCACGTTTTGTTCCCCCCAGATGTTTTTATCAAGTAGTATATAGTGCCGAACCTGAAGCAAAATTACCACTGCGCATGACCGATCAAAACTATGCTACGCTCGCGCTCGAAAGTCCGGCTGCGCATGTCACCCAAATCACCCTGAACCGTCCGCAAGTGGCGAACGCATTCAATACTCAAATGGCGAGTGAGTTGATGCATTGCTTCGAAGCCCTGGCCCTCGAAGCGGATGATGTCCGTTGCATCATTCTGACCGGTTGCGGGGAAAAGGCCTTTTGTGCCGGTGGTGATTTGAAGGAACGCGATGGCATGAGTAACGATGCCTGGAGCGCACAGCACCTTGTTTACGAACGTATGATTCGTGCCGTCATCAACTGCCCGATTCCCGTGATTGCCGCCGTCAACGGCGCCGCCTTTGGCGGTGGTTGCGAACTCGCAGCGGCGGTAGATTTTGTTTATGCCTCGGATAATGCGCGCTTCGCGATGACCGAAACCAGCCTGGGAATAATCCCCGGTGCTGGTGGAACGCAAACCCTGGCGCGCGCACTTGGCGAGCGGCGCGCCAAGGAGTTGATTATGTCAGCGCGCCATTTCAGTGCTGGCGAGGCGCAGCAGTGGGGGCTGGTGAACGAAGTCTTCGCGCTCGACGATCTGCTCGATCAGGCGCTGCAAACCGCGTCCAGGATTGCGGACAATGCGCCGCTTGCGGTGCGCCAGGCGCGGCATGCCATTCATCGTGGATTACAAATGTCGCTCGCGGACGGGCTCGCCTTTGAAATTGAAGCTTATCACCGTACCGTGCCGACCGAAGATCGGCGCGAAGGGGTCAGGGCTTTTATCGAAAAGCGCAAACCTGAATTCAAGGGGCGATAAAATCCAGTGCCGAACGAGGTGATTCTGACCTGTGCTGTCACGGGTGGACACAATAACCAGGGCAAGCATCCCAATTACCCGATTACGCCCCGACACATTGCGAGTGATTGTATCGAAGTCGCAAAGGCGGGCGCGGCTATCGTGCACATTCATGTACGCGACCCTGAAACCGGGATGCGTAGTGGTGATCCGGCATTGTTTCGCGAGGTGGTTGAACGTATCAGGGACTCGGGCAGCGAGGTCCTGATCAACCTCACTACCAGCGAAGGCGCTCGTTTTGTACCGGGCGCGGAGGATGCCGGCATTGGTGGTCCCGGTACAACCTTGAAGCAGCCGCTGCAGCGATTGAATCATATCGAACTACTGCGGCCGGATATCTGTACCCTGGATGTCGGCAGCTTCAACTTTGGAGAAACCATATTTGTTAACACCCCGGAGCACCTGCGAGTGATGGCCAGGCGAATCCAGGAACTGGGTGTAAAGCCCGAACTGGAAGTATTCGAACCCGGGCATATCATGTTTGCCCGCAAGCTGATCGAAGCGGGTTTGATCGATGGTGATCCAATGTTCCAGCTGTGTCTGGGAATTCCGCATGCATCGCCGGCTACGCCTGAAATACTCAATGTTATGAAGGGGCTTTTACCGGACAACTCGAACTGGAGCGCATTTGGCATATCGCGTATGGAGTTTGCGATTGTGGCCCAGGTGGTAAGCCAGGGGGGTAACTGCAGGGTTGGCCTGGAAGATAATCTCTATCTCGACAGGGACGAGTTTGCCGGCAATCTGCAACTCGTGGAACGGGCGGTACGGATCATGCGTGAACTCGGTCGTGAACCAGCCACTGCGGTACAGGCTGCACAGCGTCTCGGCATCAGGCGCTAGTGTTCGACCACTAGATATGGCAAAACTATATCTTATCCGGCACGCACAGTCGGCAAATAATGTCATCTGGGACGGTAGCGATGATCACCCGGATCGATCCCCGGATCCCGAGATTACCGATACCGGTCATAGTCAGGCTAAAGCGCTAGGTCATCACCTGGCCCATCCGCTGGCGGAAGTGCGCCAGCATCCGTTCCTGCCGACTCAAGAAACCCGTTTTGGGCTGACCCATATCTATTGCAGCCTGATGACGCGCGCTATTCTAACCGCCGATTATGTAGCGGCAGCCTGCGATCTCGAAGTGCATGCCCTGGCCGATGTATTTGAAAAAAACGGCGTCTACAATGTCGATAGCGACGGTAAGCTGAATGGTTTACCCGGCCCCGGGCGAGGTTATTTCGAACAACGTTTTCCACGGCTCAACCTACCACGGGCATTCAACGACGACGGCTGGTGGAGTCGTCCTGCGGAAGACGAATCTGAATTCATTCAGCGCATGCAGATAGTCGTCAACGACTTGAAGCAACGGCTTGCCGGCAGCGACGATTGTATTGCCCTGGTCGCGCATAGTGATTTTATCGATCAATTTTTCAATGAACTGATGGGAGTGGCAAGGCACCAGAACAACTACGATAATCAATGGGTTGGTAACTGGTCATTTCACAACACTTCAATTTCACGAATCGATTTCGTCAATGGCTCACACACCGTCGTTTACATGAATAGAATCGACCACCTTGCGAATGAACTGGTCACCTGGTAGTGGCCTGCGGGCTCATTGTCGCTGAGGCCGAGCAATATCAGCGTAATCCTACTGTGTTTTCCAGGTTTAAGGCACTGCTATTTATGATGTGATCCTTAGCGATTGATTATCTGATGATCAGGCAGCTGGTCTCGGCATTGTTGGCAACCTTACGCGAGACACTGCCTAAAATCCTGCCCTTCAGCTTGCCCAGACTTCGAGTTCCAATCACGATCATGTCCATTTTCTTTCGCCTGGCAAAGCTGAGGATACTGGTCGCAGGATCACCGGTTCCGATCGCGGTTTGAACTTTATCAACCCCGACTTTTTGCGCTATTTCCCCGGCGGTTCTTAACACGGTCTCAGCGATCTTGCGCATAATGTCCTCACGAGCATTGTTGAACGATTCAAACCTGTAGGATTCCAGTTCTGGAATTTCCTTGATTTCAAAGGGTATTTGCATATCGCGAATAACGTGAATGATGAGCAATTCAGTGTCGTGCTGTAGGGCAAGTTGAGCAGCCATATTCACAGCGCGGTTCGAAGCCGCCGACGCATCGGTTGCAACCAGAATACTTTTGATCATACGGTTTAAATTCCATCGGGCATGAAAGGGTAGGTATTTAAACTTAATAGCATTCGAAAGAGCATCTAAAAAACGTCGTCCCTGCCTTTCTGAACGACACAAGTAGTGTGTCAACCTTGCAAAAACTATCGATGACCTATCAAGTTACATAATAATGAAAGTAGGTGATGAAGGTCGCAGGAGCAAGTGAACCACCAGTCCCTGTCTCGTCTGCATTGCCCGCGTCCACGGGAGAAGGCAGACATTGGTCAATTCAGCTAGCTGCCAATTCTATTGAAATAGAATTAATTTAACTATTCCCCGGGTTCCATCCCATTTCTTTACGGCCAGACAAAGGTTGGCAGAAAAGATGGTGGCGCTAGTAAATCTGAGACATCGAATTCCTGCCAGTTTCCCTGATCGACCATCTGGATTTGCGGACCTTTCTTTTGTTGAACGCAACAAGTATTCCCTCATTATGGCTGCGATCCTGGCGGTAGGCGTGGTATTGGCATCCATTGGCAGTCTTATTTTTCAAGATGGCATTAACTATTTTTACCTCATTCCCCACAACAAGGGATTAACGACAGAAATCTTCTGGCAATCCGGCGTGGACTGGATCGTGGACAATTGATACTCGAGCCTGCAAGCCTTCAACGTTGGATTGATTGTGAATGTGCTGATACCCATGAAAAACGCTTATCTGAGTATGCCGGTGTCGGCAACCTTTGTATTGGTGATGGGAATAGGCTATATCGTAGGCGGCATTAGATCAGCGCTTGTTGTGGGTGGGTTACTGCTCTTCATCGCTGCTACAGAATGGTGGGACAGGGCTCTGATTACGGCTTATATGGCAACTTTCGGCGTTATCGTATCGGCTGCAATAGGCCTGATTGCGGGTTCTTTGTGTGCCCAGAACAAATTCACGAAAAAGGGCATATTACTGGTTTGTGATACCTTTCAGACCTTCCCTTCGTTCATCTATTTGATCCCGGTCATCATGCTCTTCGGTGTCACCGATACCTCTGTGTTAATCGCCGTTATTATCTATGCCACTATCCCCGCAACCCGCTATACGGTGGAAGGTCTAAGCAACGTACCAGAGTCTTTGCAGGATGCAGGATCGATGTCGGGCGTCAATCGTATGCAGAGATGGCTCCAGATTGAATTACCCATGGCCTTTCCCCACATCATGCTGGGCATTAATCAAACCGTTGTTTTTGCATTATTCATGGTAATCATCGGTGCCATGATCGGTACCGATGATTTGGGGCAGTTAATTTTGAAATCCTTATCGGATGAATTTGGGATCGGCAACGGACTTATGCTTGGCCTGTGCGTCGCTTTTATCGGTTTGGCAGTCGATCAAATTTTGCACACCTGGGCGAATAGCAGGAAACAGGCCCTGGGATTGGAGTAACCCTGGCGTTCCCTTGTATAAAGGGGGACGGAGGAATTAATTTTAACCAGATGGACAAAATCAGGGCGTTAATGTGAAGTAATAGACAGGTGGTTTAAAGATTCCCGCGTTCGAGGGAATGACTCAGTCGTTAGCTTTTCGTGCTTAAGCAAGTGCCATTCGGGCCAGAAACATTATTTCGATGACTAAATTCCAGGTATATTGAGGTAGGCTGGTAAAATGCTAGGTGGCCTCGATCCACGCGGTTATGACCTGTTGTGGTGTTATGTAGCCGATGTCGGGTTCGGATTCGCCATCTGCTTTTCCCCGCATAACCCGCACCGGGCTTTGACTACTGATCGGGCGATATCGATCCGGGTTTGCCTTACCGAACAATACAACCAGTGGACAATTCAACGCTGCCGCCGCATGCGCGGGGCCGGTATCAACCGAGGTGCAACTGTGCGCGATCGACAACAGCGCCAGCAGGCGTCGCAACGGTAGATCGTCGGCCACTGTTTGTACCTTCGCAGAGGATTGGCACCGGGCCTGAATGGCCCGACACATTTCGATTTCTGCGCCTATACCGCACAAAAGCACCTGGGCTCCGGGCAGGAATTCGATGAAGCCATCAATGACGCTGGCCCAGTTATCCTGGTGCCAGTACTTGGTGTTGCTGCTGCGATCGGCTCGACCACTACGGGTGGTGCGTTTGCTACCGGCCTGTACGCAGATCAGCGGTGCCTGCGGATCCAGGCCCCGGGTTTGCAGCCATTGTCGACATGCCTGAACTTCGTCCTGGCTGACAAATAATTCTGTGTTTATCGGCTCAGGATTTCGTTGCGGATGCTCGAATCCAGGTGGCGAAATTTCAGCCAGACGTAGCCATTTTTCACAATAGTGCTCGCCATGAATGACTGCAAGGTCAGGCTGGTTGGCACTGTTGTCGCGATTGATTCCTGAACGAGCCAACAGCCGATAGGATTTACCACTGGTTTCGCAAACCCAGACAAACCGGTGTTGATGCGCTTTAAGTGACGTCACCAGGCCCCGCTGGCTGTGGTTGAACCAGTAAGGCGCTGAACGCGAGTCGATAGTGTAAACATTGCGCACATAGGGCATCTGCTCAAACAGGCGTTTGTTCCAGGCGCCTATCGTGACAATATCGCAGGCTAAGCCACTGCGCAGGTAAAGCTGACTGAGCAGGGGTGTAATCATGATCATGTCGCCGAGGGCGCCAAAGCGACACACCAGCGGGTGGGGATCAGGCATGGCCGGAAACAGAATTTAAATGCGGAGTTTCAGGGAAGACTCCAGACAGCGTCACTTGTAGTCCCGGTAGGATTTTTCTTCGACGATGTTCGAATTCAACAGCAGGTTGACTTTTTTCTTGGCTTTGGCTCGCTCATCGTTGGTAACGTAAACCGCGCGGGCCAGTTCGATGAAACGTTCGTCAAAGCGCTTGCCGCGTTCTTCGTCGCGGATGTCGTCCTCGATTTCCCACAGGGCTTCGTTGATCGACTTGAGTTGCGCCGTGAGCGCGATAATTTCGTCGTCGCTCTTAATCGAATCATTCCAAACTTTGCTCAGCATATTGAGTTCAGTTTCGACGTTTGCAACCTTGGCGGCATCGGTAATGCGTTCCGCTTTGATCTGCAGAATAGTTATTTTGTCGAGCAGCTCACCGGGGGATATCGGGATCAATATGTCATTCATTACAGGCACAGATTATTGGAGGCGGCTCATATTAACCGCGCGCCAGTTTCAGCTCAACTTAAAACGCACGATCAGCACCGGTAACAGCATCAGATTAGCGATCAGGGCGGTCATCATCGCCAGCCCGCTGAGTAAGCCGAAATAGATGGTCGGGATAAAATTCGACAGCGACAGAATCGAAAATCCAAGGACGACGGTGACTGTGGTGTAATACAACGCACGCGCAATACTATTGTGACAGCGTCGAATAGCCGCCCAGAAATTCTGATCCTCGGCATATTCGGTTCGAAATCGATAGATATAGTGAATTGAATTATCAACCCCGATACCGATGCTGATGGCGGCGATGGTAATGGTCATGATATCGAGCGGAATTCCGATCCAGCCCATCAGGCCGAGCACCAGTCCGGCCGCGATCATATTCGGAATGATCGCGGCAATTGAGATCTTGATTGCTCGAAAGAGCCCGATGAACATCAGGAAGATAGCCGCGAACACTGCGCCAATGGTTAGAATCTGCGATTGAAACAGGCTTTGCAGCAGGTTGTTATAGAGTACCGCAATGCCCGAAATCGTCACCTGCTCCGGATCCAGAGCGTACTCCCCGGTCAGGTCGGAATATATTTTGTCGAGCAATGCCTGGCGTCGCAGCGTTTTGTCCGACTCGTAAATACGGATGCTAAAGCGGAGCTGATTGCCGTCTGCCGACAGGTAGGGTGCGAATAGCGCTTTTTTCACATTCGCGGGTAACCTTTTGTATACCACGGCCAGCTTGAAATCGCTGTAGGGTTTGCCGTTGTTCAGCGATTCGAGTAACTGCATCGCGGTATGAACGGACAACACTTTGCCGGTCTCCGGCAGATTCTCGAGATATTGATGGATTCGGGCGACCTCAAGCAGGCCATCGCTGTTGAACCAGTAGCTGCTGGATGTGAAATCACCTATGCCGAAGAATTCGTCTTCTTCAAAAACCTCGTCTTCCGGGGCGTCGATGATGATATCCAACGGTGTGGTGCCACCGAGCTTCGCGTCAATCAAAGTCATACCCTGATAAATTTCGGTATCGTCCTTGTAGTAATCGATGAAGCGGTTTTCTACCGAGAGTTTGGGGATGCCAGTGAATGCGATCAACACCAGAAGCGCAAACAGAACCAGGGTTGCGCGTGTCCTGTGCTGGATGAAATCGGCAATTCCGCTGGTAATTCTACCGGTGATATCGGTTGTGCCGGCGCTGTCGAGTCTTGGTAACAACATCAATGCCGCCGGGAAAAAAGTGAAGGCCAGCAAAAACGAAATGCTGATCCCGATCACCATCATCCAGCCGAAATCGATGACGGGGCGAATCCCGCTCACCAGCAGTGAGCCAAATGCCACCATGGTGGTCAATGCCGTGTAAAAGCAGGGGATGAATTTGCTTTCAATGGTATTGCTGACCAGCTCCTGTTGGGTCGCATCGGGTAACAAGGGCCCCAGTTCACGGTAGCGCACGATGAGATGAATAATCAGCGATAGCGTGATAATCAGTAGTAACGAGATGAAATTGGAGGACACCACGGTCACCGGCCAGTTGGCCCAGCCAAGATATCCCACCATCGTCATGGCGCTGATCAGACAGGTTGTCAGCGGTAGTATCACCCAACGGGTTTGTCGGAACGACAGGCTCAGAATAACGACAATAAACAGGATCACGCCGACACCGAAAACTTTCAAATCGCTGCGGATAAAGTCGATCGAATCGCTGGTAATCATGGGTACCCCGCCGAGGAACAAAACCGCTTCACCGCGGTAGGCATCCATGATCTTGCGGACGTCGACAATGGTTTGTTCCATGCGAATATTCTGTGCCAGGTTTTCGATTTTTATCTGTTGGGAGAGCTGGGCCAATCGGGGTTTGGCATCTGGAATCGTGGCCTCCTTTTCGTATAGTTTGTCGCGGCTGTTAATCAGATCAATGAGGTGTTCATTAGTCGCCAGATTAACCTGCAACGCGGTCGTGTCGCCCTGACTGCTGACCAGTAGATTTTGGTAAAGCGGACTCGAGGTCAATTCCTGCTCGGCCAGCTGAATATCAACATCATCACTTTCCAGCGTGCGGACCTTGCGTGAAATTTCAGCCAGTGTCATCGGCGGGCTATCGACCAGTGGCACATCGAGCAAGCTGACCACGGAAGATACGGTTTCGAGCTGGCGGAGCTGGTCTCGCAATGCGGCGATTTGTTGCAGTACCTCAGCACTGAACAGGTTATTTTCCGGACTATAGGTGACCACCAGAAAATCTTCGGAACCATATTGTTCGCGAATACTGCGGTAGTACTTCAGGCTGGCATCGTTTTCAAGTATCAATGAATCGGCCGATGCGTCGAGTTCAAAATCAGGCACATGCAGTAGGAAAAAAACTACCACCATGGTTACTACGATTAATGTGGCGAGCGGTTGTCTCAGTATCACCCGGTTATAGCCGTCGATAAATTTGGTCAGCATATAGGTTCCTTTATTTTGCAGGCTCGTATGCCCGATTGCTAAAGCGACGATAACCCCATTGATATTGCTCCGGAAATTGCCGCGTTAACTGCTCGATCTGATCATTCATGTATTGGGCGCTGCTGGTTTGGTTGGCGGCCAGGCATTGGTGATCTAACGGCTGTATTTTCAATCCGAAATGACCCGCAGCCGAGCTCCGGTATACCACCGCCAGAAACACATCGCAGTTTATCTTGCTGCAGAGGTTTTGTACCAGTGTTGTCGTGGGAGCATTGATACCAAAAAATTTTGATTCGATACGCGCCTTGTTAGCGGCAGGTTTTTGATCGGGCAGAATCATCAGGCTTCCGCCTTGTTTCAATCCGACCAGCAGTTTACGCAGGCCGCGTTTTTTGGTGGATACCGGGCTGCCGCCGCTGCGTGCACGCACCCGTTTGATAAATCGGTCCAGCGACTTGTTTTTACGGCGTTTGTAAAGAAACATTGCATTGCAGGTTTTGCCCAGCCAGATTGCCAGTGTTTCCCAGCTACCCAAATGTGGAGCCAGTATTATTTTGCCACCCGTGGATTGTTCGAACTCGCTGCAGATATCGAAGCTCGTAATCCGGCCTAATATTTTATCCACCGGCCAGCACCACACCGCGCCGAGTTCGGTCATCGAATAGCAGGAATGCCGGATCGCTTCACGATACAGCTGGTCCTGTTCAGCTTGCCCCAGTTCCGCGCGGCACAGTCTGACATTACTGCGCACCTGACGCGAAAGCTGGTTCGATGAGTTGCGCAGGGTAAAGGCGAGCACATCCCCCAATCGGTACTGAAAGCGCAATGAAAACAGCGACAGTAACTCGAGACAACGCTGGACTGCCGGCTTGTTCAAGTTACCGGGATTGCTCGATCTTGGCCCAACTATCGCGCAGTGACATGGTGCGATTGAAGATCGGCTTTTCGGTGGTGGAATTGTAGTCGCTGATGAAGTAACCCAGCCGTTCGAACTGGTAGGCAAGTGAATTGTCCGTCAACTCGATTGCGGGTTCGAACTTTGCCTGATCCATGACCACATTGGAGTCGGGATTGAGCACCTCGTGAAAATCGGTAACCGCTCCCGGGTTTGCCGTCGTAAACAGGCGGTCATAGAGGTTTACCGTGGCGTTTACTGCGTGCCTGGTGCTAACCCAGTGAATCGTGCCCTTGACCTTGCGCCCGTCGGGACTGCTGCCGCCACGACTCTCAGGGTCATAGCTGCAAACCAGCGATTCAATTTCACCGGCGTCGTTTTTGATGACTTCCCGGCAGGTAATGTAGTAGGCAAAACGCAGTCGGACTTCTCGACCCGGGCTCAAACGAAAAAATTTCCTCGGCGCATCTTCCATGAAATCATCCCGTTCGATGTAGATTTCACGCGCGAAAGGGACTTCGCGGGTGCCATAGTCCGGTTTTTGCGGATGGTTGGCGCCGCTGAAAAACTCTTGCTGGTCTTCAGGATAGTTTTCGATGACCACCTTGAGCGGGTTGATGACAGCCATGCGCCTGACTGCACGTGCGTTCAAATCTTCGCGCAGCACGTTTTCGAGCACCCCCATTTCGATGGTGCTGTATTTCTTGGTAACACCGATGACGTCGCAGAAGGCTACGATCGATTCAGGCGTAAATCCGCGGCGACGCATGCCGGAAATTGTCAACATGCGCGGGTCATCCCAGCCACTGACATTTCCCTCGCTGACCAGCAGCTTGAGTTTGCGCTTGCTGGTCAGCGAGTATTCGAGTTGCAGACGCGCGAATTCGGTCTGAACCGGTCGCGATGGTGTTTCGAGGTTATCCAGAATCCAGTCGTAAAGCGGGCGATGATCTTCGAATTCAAGGGTGCACAAGGAATGAGTGACGCCCTCTATCGCGTCGGACAAGCCGTGCGTGAAATCATAAAGTGGGTAGATGCACCAGTCGTCACCGGTGTTGTGATGAGTCGCGTGTCGAATACGATACAACACCGGGTCACGAAGGTTGATATTGGGTGACTGCATATCGATTTTCGCGCGCAACACGTGTGCGCCGTCGGCGAATTCATCGTTTTTCATCGCCTCAAATAACTGCAGGTTTTGTTCGACGCTGCGATCGCGATAAGGACTGTCGAGCCCGGGGGTGGTCAAGCTGCCCCGGTTCTCGCGCATTTCGTCCGCGTTTTGACTGTCGACATAAGCCAGACCCTGTTTGACCAGATCAAGTGCAAATTGATATAACTGATCGAAATAATCAGAGGCGAACGGGTTACTGTGCCAACTGAAACCAAGCCACTCGACATCGCGTCGAATTGAATCTACATATTCTACGCTTTCCTTTGCCGGGTTGGTGTCGTCGAATCGCAGGTTACAGTAACCGCCATAGTCACGGGCTATGCCAAAATTAAGACAGATCGACTTGGCGTGACCGATATGCAAACATCCGTTCGGTTCCGGTGGGAAGCGGGTAATTACCTTCGATATCTTGTTGGAGGCCAGATCGGCCTCGATGATATCGCGGATAAAATTTGAGCTGTCACTGCAATTGGACATCGGGTGGTTCTGTGTCGAAATCGAATCGCCGGATTTTAACCGATCCGGCACTAAAGCTGAATTAATTTACGAGTTACTCCCGGTCGTTAAAATTGCCCAAATGACATTCACTTGAACAAGTCTTACCCGCGCAAGCGGGGATCTCCCGGTAATTGGAAAATAGCCGGCATAAGATTCCCGCTTGCACAGGAATCACCCTCGTCATACCAATCCCGCTATGGCCGGATAATCGGTGAAAGTTTTCGCGAATGCCTCGGCGGCTACACCGCCTGCGGTTTACTTCGCAAAAACTTTCACCGATTGTCCGGCCTTGAGGTATATTTGGCATTAATATTTTGGATTTGTTGCGAAAATCCATGCTTTCGAACAAATGTTAAGTGCCATTGTTTCAAGGCCCCGTAATTTCAACCGGAGCAAGCCATGCCACGTTTTAACCGTATTCTGATAACCGGCGCCGCCGGAAACCTCGGCAAAGAACTGCGCCGGGGACTGGCACCGCTGGCCGCAAGCCTGCGCATCACCGACCGCGATGACATGGGTCCGGTGGCAAAGCACGAACAGGCGATGCCCTGCGAATTAGGTGATTTTGATGGCGTAATGGAAGTGGTGAAGGGCTGCGATGCGATTGTTCACTTCGGAGCGGCACCGGTTGAGCGACCCTGGACTGAAATCCTGGAGAGTTCTATCAAGGGTGGTTACAACATCTACGAGGCCGCGCGCCGACATGGCGTCAGGCGCATCGTATATGCCAGTTCGATTCACGCGGTTGGATATGAGCGCCGCGAAGTCGGCGCTGACACCGATACCCCGCATAACCCGGATACGCTATACGGTGTTTCAAAATGTTTCGTCGAAGATCTGGCAAAGCTCTATTTCAACAAGTTTGGCATCGAATCAGCCTGCCTGCGCATCAATTCCTGCTTTCCCAAACCGATAGAACGTCGCCACCTGGCGACCTGGCTCAGTTTTGACGATTTAAACCACCTGGTAGAACGTTGCCTGCTATCGGAGCGCATCGGCCACACCGTGGTTTACGGCATTTCTGACAACCAGGAAGCTTTCTTTACAAATCACAAGGTGGCGCA
>CAZAVY010000049.1:0-20663 GCA_964488685.1 uncultured Gammaproteobacteria bacterium | reverse complement strand
TTCGGTGCACAGATATAACCGCTGTATGAGACTTTGTGGTCAATTTTTCGGGCCAACGGAAAGCTGTCTGCGAGTCGCGCTATTTTCGGATCCCCGTGCACCAGAACCCGATCGTAGTAATTATCGATGAGTTTGCAAATTTCCTGGTTTCGTCCCGGTTTGGACTTGGGCTGCAGAATATCTCTTACCGATGCGACGATCAGGATGCAATGGCTACTGGCTCGTGCAGCCGCCAGTAGGGGTATCAGTTCAAAGCGCATCATGCGCCTACCAAAGGGAAAGGTTTCAGTTATCAGAACCTGTGGCGCAAATGACTCAAATATTGCGAGCAATTGCTGTTTACGATGATCTTGCCAGGCTGCATCAATCTCGTTGCCGCTGGCATCGAGTAGTCGGCTAAAGCTCCCGTCGGGAGTATATAGCGGGGGTAATTGCCTGATCCTGACCGCTTCGGGTGCGGTCAACATTTGTGGCAAACCGCCACTGACCAGTTCGACCTCGAATCCTTGTCGCGCGAGGACGGCTGACAATTGCAGCGAACGCTGCAGATGCCCTATTCCGAGAAGATGCTGGACATAGACCAGGGCTCGAAATGGAGAACTAATTGGTGACTCCGTCTTCAGGCAGTTATGCTTTCTTGTGTGGTAGGTGCCAGGTGCTCGTGTACCATTTCAGCGATATTTCTGTGGCCAGCAAGCAAGCCTTGAATTTGTGCCGAGGAGGGAACTGATTGCTGCGGCAACGCATGCAGTGCCGTAGCCATTTTTTGTGGATCACGTTCACCCGCGGGATCGATCATGCTGACCAGGCCTAGCCGAACCGCCCGTTCGGCGCGGATTATCTGTTCCTGTCGGGGTATCGATCTGGGTACGATTAACGCAGGTTTATCAAGCGTCAGTATTTCACAAAAAGTGTTATATCCCCCCATCGCAACGATTGCAACCGCCTTTTCCATGAGTAGCTCGATATGGCTGTCGAATGTCAGAATTTCCACTTTGGAAAGGGCTTCACAACGCTCATGAAATTCCTGTTTTTCGGTGGCTGGCATAAACGGCCCGGTTACAATAATCGCCCGTTTCGGAAGCTTGTCGTCAGACTCATAGGCACGGATTACCCAGTCGACCAATTCAACACCGTCGCCGCCACCACCGGCGGTCACCAGAATAAAGGGTTCATCATGGCTGATAGGCGGGATCCAGTTACGGTCGCTGGGGATTTCACGATCCAGATAGCCGGTAAAGGCAATTTTGTCTTCGATTGTAGCGCCTAAACCGAGGCCTTCGATTGGGCTGCCCATTGCAGCTAGACCATAAACCCAGATATCGTGGTAAAGATTCTTGAGGACGGGTACAACCTTTTTGCGTTGCCATTCGATCTTCAATTGTGCTGGATCATCCATGACATCCCTCAGGCCGAGCACGTTGACTGCACCCCGGTGTTTCAACATTTTGAGTGTGCTGGTGACCTCTCCCTTTAAACCGGTGGGTTCCTTGTCGACGATAAATATGTCCGGTTTAAAAATGTCAGCGGTGTGGTAAATAATGGATTCCCGCATTTGCAAGGTTTGTTCCAGGTCGATGTGCAGCCCCAGCGACGTATATTCACCATCTTTCAACTTGATTATCCCGGGGATGCGTACGAAATCGACGCGAGCCTTGAAGTCGAAGCTGCCGATGATGGGGGATCCGGATAGAATAAGCACCGATAGCCCCTTGTAACACGATACCAGCGAATGGGCGATCGAACGACAGCGTCGCAGGTGCCCGAGACCAAACGAATCGTGGCTATAGATAAGAATCCTGGACTGGTCTAATCGGCCGATCATTTCACTAGTATCAGGCTTAATACCCGCCGCAGATTACACTGAAATCGGAGTAAACGCACTGTCGTTTAGGTATTTTATATGCAAGCATATGAATTATTGACAACTGATCCTGTCAAACGGGCGTAGTGCGGAATAAGCCGAATGAGGACCGTATCGAACAAAAAATGACGAATAGTAGATTGAAGCCAAACCGCCCCAAACTTGGACGTGCCTTCCAGCATACAATCCTGCCCAAGCGGTTGCTCAACTCGATCCAGGATCAGCAGGAACGTAGTGAAATTCTGATCAGTGTTATTCAACTGTTGATTGTCTTTATATTCGGCCTGCTATACGCAGTGACGCCCAAGACATTTTCCCAGGATGTGGATTTTGCTCCGGTACCCTGGGTATTGGCATTTTATCTGGTATTTAGTCTGATTCGACTGGGACTGGCGGTGAAACGGAAACTTCCGGACTGGATGCTGTATCTGTCCTCTGTCGTCGATGTTGTGCTGTTACTGGGTCTGATCTGGAGTTTTCACCTGCAATACGAGCAACCGCCTTCATTTTACCTGAAGGCACCGACAATGCTCTACCTGTTTATTTTTATCGGAATACGGGCGCTGCATTTCGATCCCCGTTTCGTTATTTCAACCGGTGTCAGTGCTGTCATTGGCTGGGTGATAATGGTGGCATACGTGCTGCTTCAAGACCCTGACAACTACATGATTACACGTGATTACGTCGAATACATGACCTCTAACAGCGTCTTGATCGGTGCCGAGTTCGACAAGATCATGTCGATAATGATGGTGACCGGAGTGTTGGCGTTGGCGCTGCAACGGGCACGAAAACTGCTGATCGAGTCGGTGATCGAGGGTAGCGCCGCCAGGGATTTATCGAAATTTGTACCTGAAGAGATCGCTCGAAAAGTGATTCGGTCAGAAGAGGGCGCTATCACCGGTAAAGGCGAGGTAAACGAATGCACCATACTGTTTACCGATATCGAGGGTTTTACGGCGATCAGTCAAACTCTTCCGCCGGAGCAGTTGATCGAAGCATTGAATCGTTACTTCAGGCTAATTGCGGGTCCTATTACGGAATATGGAGGTGTTATCAGTCAGTTTCAGGGTGACGCCGTGCTCGCAACCTTTAATCTGCCCAAACCCGATAGCGACCACGCCAGTAACGCCGTCAGGGCCGCGCTCGATATCCAGTCGGTGCTGGAAGGAATCGAATTTGGTAGTGGAACATCTTTTAATACACGGATTGGAATTAATACCGGATCGGTGGTCGGTGGCCTGGTGGGTACGGGTGATCAGGTCGGTTATACCGTGCATGGAGACAATGTCAATTTGACCGCCCGACTGGAGCAGATCAACAAGGACTACGGCACGCGCATCATTGTCGCTGACAGTACACTGGCGCAAATTCCCGAGGGGAGGTTTGCCTTTAGTGAGCTTGGCGAAGTGTCGGTGCGCGGTCTGGATAGACAAGTCAGAATTTACACGGTGGAACCGGAATAAATTCACCTGTCGCTATTCAGGGCTTCTGACCAGGATCACGAATGCGTTTGAAATAACGCGACAGGTTGTCGCGAGCCTGCTGCTCGTAACGCTGATGAAAGAAATCGGACAAGAAAAATTTTTGCCTTGAAAGCAGGCAGGACTGGAAGTTGCTCTGTTTTTGGTAGTAGTCCGCATCCGAAAGTTGAGGATTTTCGGCACGCAGGTTCTGACTATCGTGCAGAAAATCCTGGAAGGAAAGAGCGAAACTGGATAGATCGATATCGACCATGAAGCTGGAATCGCTATCTTCGAGTGAGGTGCCATCGTGCAGGGTAGCCATGATTAATCGAACCACCCGTTCCCGCATCTTATCGCCATGCCCGCCGCTGGACATTTCAAGATAGAGTTCGGCGCTGAGCGCTTCATTGTCGCGCTTGCCGGGAACATAAACTACATCGTGAAACCAGATCGCGATTTCCAGTGCATCGGGATCGTCGGCCATCGATTGACATAGATCGAACATGCACAGGCAGTGTTCGATATGCTCCAGAGTATGATAGCGTCGTTGCGGTTCCTGATATGCGTCTGCCAGAAGTTGATGAACTACTGAACTAGTGTCCGTTGCTCCGTCGATAAGGCAGCGCCGCCAAAGCGATTGAAAGCGGCTGAAACCAGCGGCAGGATCGAGCGCAGTCAATGTCACTAGGCCTGATCCTTTTGACTCGCCTGTTTTTGCAAGGTTTCGACTAATGCGTGTGATCGCGTCAGCTTGTCACTGAGCATACGAATCACGTCGAGGGCAACATCCGAATTTTCTCTGAGTATTCTGAAAAACATTTCCGCGGTTATCTTCATGGCGCGGAGATTTCCACTGGCAACCAGGGTTGCTATTCTGGGCGTGTTATTGAGTAAACCAAGCTCACCGATGAGTTGATTTTGCGTCAGGGTATGGGTAACGATCGGGCCACGGTCGGTTTCAGTGACGATGTCGACCGCGCCGTCCATGATAACGTACGCATATTCGGCACTGTCACCGCTATTGAAAACGATATCGCCATCCATGAAAGAAACGATTTCACTGGCGAAAGCCAGTAATTTCAATTTCGAGGTCTCCATCCTGGCAAACATCGGTATTTTACGGAGTAAATCTGTTTCTTCTGCGAGGTCCACGTGAAGTGCTCCAAACGCTAAACAAAGGTTAAACTGTTTAATTATGTAAAGATTGGCACGAGGCTGCTTACAATTCAAGCGCTTCAACATACCCGCAGTTGAGGAAATTAACTGTGACTGGCCTCTCGCCGGGCAAAGTTACTTCGACACCGGAGTGGCGGGTTAGCGCAGGCTTTCCCAGAAAGCGGCGAATTGCACTGCGATACGTCCGCTGCGCGAGCCGCGCCCCGTGGCAAAGCGCAGTGACTCGATGCGCGCGTCATCATCCATTTCCAGACTCCGGGCGATCAGGGATTGTTCGACCACGGCCAGGTACTGATCTTGGGTAAATGGGTGAAACGACAGCCATAATCCGAACCGATCCGAGAGTGATATTTTTTCCTCGATGCTGTCGCTCGGATGTAACTGTCCATCAACCATCGTGCTGTCGAGATTATCCCGCATGGATTCCGGCATCAGGTGACGCCGATTCGATGTGGCGTACAAGATTACATTGTCAGGTTGAGGCTGCAGCGATCCTTCAAGACAGGCTTTAAGCGCTTTATAGGAATTGTCGTCAGCCTCAAATGACAAATCGTCGAGGTAAACTATGAATTTGCGTCCGTCATCGGCCAGTATGCGGATGATTTCGAACAACTCTCCGGTGGCATATTTCGGCACTTCGACGATGCGCAAGCCCTGATTTTGAAATTCGGTTAGTTGTGCCTTGATCAATGAAGACTTACCGGTGCCGCGAGCACCCCACAGCAGTGCGTTGTTTGCGGATTTGTCATTCAGGAACTGGTTGGTGTTTCGAAACAGAAGATCCTGTTGCCGCTCGAGATGCAATAGCCCGGTTTTGTCGACCTGGTCGAACATGGAAATTCCATACATGCCACCGTCAGACCAGCGGTAGGCGGAAAAACCGGGCTCGGTTTTAATTTCCGAATGCCCGGGTACAATTTTTTCTAAGCGATCGAGTAGAAGGTCGAGGCGCTTGAATAGCTTATCGATTTCGGCCATTACACTGCCAGCTGTCGGTATTTGATTCGCTGCGGCTGGTCGGCATCCTGCCCCATGCGTTGCCTGCGATGGGTGTCATACTCGGAGTAATTGCCCTCGTAGATGTAAACCTCGCTGTTACCTTCGAATGCGATGATGTGGGTAGCGATACGGTCAAGAAACCAGCGATCGTGCGAAATCACGACCACGCAACCTGGAAAATCCAGGATTGCTTCTTCGAGGGCGCGCAGGGTTTCAATATCAAGATCATTGGTTGGTTCGTCCAGCAATAACAGATTACCGCCACTTTTTAGTAACTTGGCCAGGTGCAGCCGATTGCGTTCGCCACCGGAAAGATCCTTGACAAATTTTTGCTGTGCAGCACCACGGAAGTTGAAACGCGAAACATAGGCTCGGGAGGGGATCTGGTAATTTCCCACCGTTATATTGTCGAGCCCATCGGACAATTCCTCCCACACGGTCTTGCTGCCGTCGAGATCATCCCTGGATTGATCAACATAGGCAATTTTTACGGTGTCACCGATCTTTAGTGAACCTTCGTCTAGTGAGTCCTGCCCGACCATAATGCGAAACAGGGTGGTTTTACCCGCACCATTGGCGCCGATAATGCCGACTATGCCCCCCGGCGGCAGTTTGAATTCCAGGTTCTGGTAGAGCAACTTGTCCCCATAAGATTTCTTGCCGCCATCGATATCAATAACGACGTCTCCGAGACGCGGTCCAGGGGGTATGTATAGCTCCCTGGTCTCTAAACGTTTCTGGTATTCCTGTGAGGACAGTTCTTCGAAACGCTTCAGGCGCGCCTTGCTCTTTGATTGACGACCCTTCGGGTTGGATCTTACCCATTCAAGTTCGGCCTGCATCGATTTCCGACGAGCTTTTTCAGAACGCTCCTCGTGCTCCAGTCGCTTTTGTTTTTGCTCGAGCCAGGATGAATAGTTTCCTTCCCAGGGAATACCGTGACCCCGGTCGAGTTCGAGAATCCAGCCGGCGACATTGTCGAGAAAGTAGCGGTCATGGGTCACCGCGATCACGGTGCCGGGGAAGTCTTTCAGGAAACGCTCCAGCCAGGCCACTGACTCGGCGTCGAGATGGTTGGTGGGTTCATCCAGGATTAGCATGTCCGGGTTCGATAACAGCAGGCGACAAATCGCCACACGCCGTTTTTCACCTCCGGATAAAGTTTCCACCCTGGCCTCCCAGGGAGGCAGGCGCAATGCATCGGCCGCAACATCGAGTTTACGATCCAGATCCCAGGCTCCGGCAGCATCGATTTTTTCCTGTAACTCGGATTGTTGCGCCAATAGGTCACTCATCTTATCGTCAGACATGGGTTCGGCAAACTTCATGTTGATTTCGTTGAACTGATCGAGCAGAGCCCTGGTTTCGGCAACTCCCAGTTCGACATTACCGCGCACATTTAGCTCGTTGTCGAGCGCCGGCTCCTGCGCAAGATACCCTATCCTGATTCCGCTCTGCGGGCGCGCTTCGCCGGTATGCTCGGTGTCGATACCCGCCATAATGCGCAGTAGTGTCGATTTTCCGGCACCGTTGTAACCGAGTACGCCGATCTTCGCTCCAGGGAAAAAATTGAGCGAAATATTTTTCAGTATTTCATTTTGCGGAGGCACAACTTTGCCCACTCCGTTCATGGTATAGATATATTTCATTACAAGCTGCACTGGCCCAGGTTGATAATCTGCGTATTCTAGCAGCGCCTGTGAAATTGAAAACCACTTCATTTGATATGGCGACAGGACATCTGATGATATTCGCTGCAATCTGCTTCTCGGCCACATAAAGTTGCATAATAAATTGCTTATTAATGGCCCGACATCAGCTATTATATTAACTAGTATCAATCATTTTATCGACTGATGAATCAGCCCGAAGGAATACAGCCATGAGCATGAAAAAAATGCAGCAGCAAAGCTATCTCCACGGGAGTAACGCTGCATTTATCGAGGGACTCTACGCAAGATATTTGAAAGACGAGAATGACGTCGATGAAAACTGGCGCAGGTGGTTTGCTGAACTGAAAAACGGCGAGTTGGTCCCGGATCAGGATCATCTTGAAATCCAGGCGCAAATGAAATCCGCAGTGCTTAACAAGCGCCATGGTAACGGCATAAGTGGCGGGGATTTGCAGGCGCACGATGCCAAGCAGATCAACACACTTCGGTTAATCAACGCCTATCGAGTTGAGGGACATCTGAGGGCGCGTGTGGATCCGCTCGCTTTGAGCAAAGCCCCCGAAGTCAAAGAAATGACCCTGGCAGGAAACGACCTCAGTGAAGCGGATCTGGATATCGTTTTTAATAGCGGTTCGTTGTTTGGTGTCGAGGATACTACGTTGCGCGATATCATCGAACGGCTCGAAAAAATATATTGCGGAACAATCGGCACAGAATACATGCATATCGAAGATCGGGCGCAAAAACGCTGGATCCAGGTACAGATTGAAACCTCGCTGGCAAAACCCGATTTCAGTGAAGGGCGCCGCAATCGAATTCTTGATCGAATAATCGCAGCGGAAAATCTCGAGAAGTATCTGCATACCCGTTATATCGGCCAAAAGCGATTTTCGCTGGAAGGTGGCGAATCCCTGATTCCGATCATCGATCGGGTCGTACAACAGGCCGGTGTGACCAATACGCGCGAGGTTGTTATCGGCATGGCCCACCGTGGGCGTCTTAACGTGCTCACTAACATATTCGGCAAAATGCCGAGCGATCTGTTTGACGAATTTGAAGGCAATGTCGAAATTGACGAGCGTTACAATTACGATGTTAAATATCATCAGGGGTTTTCGTCGGACATATATACAGACTCCGGGCCTTTGCACCTGGCATTGGCGTTTAATCCGTCGCATCTGGAAATAGTGGATCCCGTGGTAGAAGGTTCGGTGCGAGCCCGTCAACGTCGATTTAACGACCGCAATACCAATGGCGTATTACCGGTTCTGATACACGGTGATTCGGCTTTTGCCGGTCAGGGTGTGGTCATGGAAACCTTCAATATGTGCAAGACCCGGGGATACAGAACCGGGGGCACGATCCACATCATCGTCAATAACCAGATCGGATTTACGACCAGTAATCCTCGTGATATGCGTTCGTCGCTTTATTGTACCGAAGTTGCGCGTATCGTTCAGGCACCGATTTTTCACGTCAATGGTGATGATCCCGAAGCTTGCGTATACATCGCCGAAATTGCGGTCAAGTACCGTGAAACCTTCCAGCAGGATGTAGTCATCGACATGGTTTGTTATCGACGTTATGGCCATAACGAGGCCGACGAACCTGCGGTAACACAACCGCTGATGTACCATGCAATTCGAAAACATCCTCGCCTGGCGGAATTGCACGCGCAACGATTGATCGATGAAGGTTTCACCACGCGCGAAAAGGTCGATGAAATGATTGCCGATTATCGGCGTGCGCTTGACGAGGGCGGCGCGGTCGCATTGAACGTTATTTCCGGTCTTGAGCCATCTACGGCAAGGGACTGGGCAGGATTGCAGCAGGGCGATGTCAATAATACTACCGGTACCGCGGTCGCAGCTGACAGAATCCAGAAGCTGGGCCAGAGAATATTAACCCTGCCGGAAGGTTTTAAATTACATCCGCGGGTCGCCAGGATTATGGAGAATCGGCAGAAGATGATCGATGGCGAGCTTCCAGGCGACTGGGGATTTGCGGAAACTCTTGCTTATGCGACCTTGCTGGATGACGGTTACCGGATTCGGTTATCGGGGCAGGACAGTGAACGCGGAACATTTTTCCATCGCCATGCAGCCCTGCATGACCAGAATACCGGGGATATTTACAAACCGCTCAAACATATATTCGAAGGCCAGCCCAGGTTTGAAGTCATCAATTCATTCTTATCCGAAGAAGCAGTGCTGGGCTTTGAATATGGTTATTCTTCGACCGATCCGAATTCGTTGGTGATCTGGGAAGCACAGTTTGGCGATTTCGCGAACGGCGCCCAGGTAGTGATCGATCAATTTATCTGTTCCGGTGAAATGAAATGGACCCGACTCAGCGGTCTCGTGATGCTGCTGCCCCACGGCTATGAAGGACAGGGGCCGGAACACTCGTCGGCCCGCATTGAGCGTTATCTGGAACTGTGCGCACAGCACAATATGCGCGTTGTACAGCCCACCCTGCCGGCACAGATATTTCACCTGTTACGTAGTCAGATGACCTGCCGATTCCGTAAGCCGTTGATAGTCATGAGCCCCAAGAGCCTTTTACGTCACCCACTTGCAGTTTCACCGCTTAGCGCCTACAGCGATAGCGAGTTCATGAAAGTAATACCGGAAATCGACGAAATTGATGACGCAAAAGTCAGGCGACTGATTTTATGCAGCGGTAAGATTTACTTTAAATTGTATGAAACGCGTGAGCAGGAGTTTGACCATGACACCGCAATTGCCCGGGTTGAGCAGTTGTATCCATTTCCCAAGGTTGATTTAAATGCGATGCGCGCACGGTATCCGGCGCTTGAAAATATCGTCTGGTGTCAGGACGAACCGCGTAACCAGGGTATGTTTCGTGAGTTCAAGAGTCGCCTGAATGAAATTTTCGCACCGCTACAGGTGCAATACTCGGGCCGCATCTCGGCGGCGTCCCCGGCGGTCGGTTATATGGCCTTACACCTGAAACAGGAAGCCAGATTGGTCAAGGATGCTTTTGAAGCTGAGTACTCGGACAGACTAGAATAAACACCCACCAGGAATATTGGAGCAAACAATGCAGGTAGAAATCAAGGTACCCGTATTACCCGAATCGGTAGCCGAAGGCACGCTGGGCGATTGGCATAAAAAGGTAGGGGACAGTGTCGCGGTCGATGAGAATATTGTCGATCTGGAAACCGATAAGGTAGTGCTCGAAATAGTCGCAAGCAAAGCCGGTGTGATCGAGTCGGTAGCATTTTCGACCGGTGACACTGTGAAAAATGGCGATGTACTCGGGGTGATTAATGCCGAAGTGGTCGCGGTTGAGCCTGCTGCTACGACGCAGGTAGAGGATAGTAGCGTCAGTAACAAGGCGAGCCCTGCAGTACGAAAAAAACTCAAGGAAAACGATCTTGCGGTGGATGATGTTGAGGCGAGTGGCAACAAGGGTGCGGTTTCGAAGCAGGATATCGATCAGCATATGCAACAAAAGGAGAGCACGGCTGCAACTACGCAGGCAGTTTCCGATACACTTCCTGGTGTCGCAATACCTCTAACCGGGCGCAACGATCGGCGGGTTTCAATGAGCAGATTGCGTTTAAAAATTGCAGAGCGATTAAAGCAGGCGCAAAACACCGCGGCGCTGCTGACGACCTTCAATGAAGTCAATCTCAGGCCGATGATGGATGCGCGTGTCAGGTACAAGCAGACATTTGAAAAAACGCATGGCGTCAAACTTGGCATGATGTCATTTTTCACCACTGCTGCGGTTGAAGCATTGAAACGCTTTCCTGCCGTTAACGCCTCGATTGATGGAGATGATATCGTATATCACGATTACTTTGACATCGGTATCGCGGTCAGTTCTGATCGAGGGCTTGTAGTACCGATTCTACGCGATGCGGATCAATTGAGTTACGCCGAAATTGAAAAAACGATCCGAGACATGGGGTTGCGGGCGCGTGATGGTAAGCTTGGGATAGAAGATTTGACCGGGGGAACCTTCAGTATCACCAATGGTGGAATTTTTGGGTCGATGTTGTCTACCCCGATTCTAAATCCTCCACAGTCTGCAATTCTCGGCATGCATTCGATCCAGCAGCGAGCGGTAGTAGTTGATGGAGAAATAGTGGTGCGGCCGATGATGTACCTGGCGCTGACCTATGACCATCGGATTATCGACGGCAAGGAAGCGGTTCAGTTCCTGGTGACCATCAAGAATGTTCTGGAAGATCCGGCGAGGCTGCTGCTTGGCGTATAAACCTTTACCCGATCATACCCGTGCAAACGGGGAATCTTTTTCAGGTTGTCAGGTGGTATTTGTAAGACCTCCGTTTTCGCGGGTTCTGAATACGAAACCGATTGTGGCAGAGGTAATGAATTCCGAAACTATAAGTTTTTCATAAAACTGAACTGGGTTTTTTCCGAGTCAGTCGATCCGGAATCCATCAGGGAAAATTCACCCGATTCAAATTTTTGTGCGAGTTCGCTGGCTTCAATTTCGCACAAACGTTTGCCGTTGCGGTCGACGAAAATAAAAAGGTTTGAATCTTCTGATTTCCACGCCACCTTGGCGAGCATTTTAATTTCATTCTGCTTTATGTTTACCCAGTCACCGGTAACAAGCGTTTCAATCTGGTTGACTTTTTTCGGTTTTTTGATTTTCCCCGAGTTTAATTTTTCTAGCATTTCGGTCGGGATCTGAAAAACACCGGTTTGCATCATTGCATCAAACTCGGTCGTATCATCCAGCGAGGCGAAAGACTGCACTCCCAGGGAACGAGTTCTGCGCCTGGCTTCGATGATGTTGCGAGCGGTTTGTTCGATCACATTTTGCTGCTCGAGTATGAGGAAATCACGCATTGATTGCTGTAGGGATTCGGCCAGTCTCAGACTACGCATTGCGCGATGCAGTGAATGGGCGACGTTCGGCAATACCTTTTGTAACTCTTGCTGTTCTTCCTGATTTGATTTTGGAATCAGCGACCAGACCTGTTTTTTTACCATCGCTATAGACTTGTGCCAGGAATCAGTGTCTACTCCATTTTGCAATGCGATCTGGACCAGTAGGGGCAACCAGACTTTATCAAACAAGATCAGAGGGGTGCCCTGTAATTTGAGTGGTTGGGTAATTTCAGAGAGCCGGGTTTTGACCAACGGCATTATCTTTTGAGTCGCTTCCAGTTTTCGTGCCGCGCGGATTTCGTCCTCGTTTTTCTTTAAAAAGACCCGGTACTCCTCAAGCATCTCGGTATAGCTGTCAAGCGTGATGAAGCGTCGGCTGGCCATGGCGTCGATATATTTCCGGATGAAACGAATCCCCGAGAAATCAGATCTACCAGATCTCGCAATTTCGACTTCACTGCTAATGATGCCGTCCAGCAGACGGCGCGCCGGATTGCTGGAACGGCGAAGAAAATCATCTTCCTGTATCGCAGTGATAAATACGTATATTTGCAGCCGCGCGAGTTGTTGTTTGACCGGGGACGGTAAGTCCTCGTCTTCGAATATCAGCTTGAAAATGAGGCTGAGCTGATCGATTTGCTGGTTATATTCTGTCAATCCGTTTGTGCTGAAGGTGAGCTTCAGTTCGGGAAACAGATTTTTTAGATTAGCCGAAGGAGATCGGGATTGTTCCTTGAATCCCTGCAGCAAGATGAGTAAACAGGCACTCTGATCGGGCTGAAATCCCCTGGGGGGTTTTGATTCACTCAAACCTTCTATACTGCGAAGGTGAATACCTGCCGGCGGGATATCCGGCATCATGCCGTTATCGATCAGTATCCGGTCGATACGTCGATACATCGGGCCGAGTGATTCGATAAAGCGATCGGCAAACAGGTGGTAGAGGGCAATTTTATAATTTGTCTCGAGGTTGAGGCTATCGATTGCGTACTGAAATGACTCGCATAGCCTTTTCACCTGTAGCGGGTTTTCGTAAATGCTCGCCCGCGATCGTTTCAGGCAGGCTTGCAGACGTTTTAAAATGACACGATCAAATTCTTTAAAGGCATCGCCATAGCGAGTTGCAATGTCCTGTAATGCATTGATCTCAGAGCTGTCATTGGTACCTGAAATTCCCAGGGTTTGCCAGTCTCGGATCCCTTTTTCATGTGACAGTGATCTGTTGCCGGATTTAAAATCGGAAAAATGCTTATTGAGTTGAAACGAAAAGGATGAGCAGACAATTCGTTGTTTGTGCTTAACCAGTTTTATCATTCTCTCCCCATCTTGATCGGAAAGACTCCAGCTATGATAATCTACGGCACTTTCGATCATGCGCAGCAGCATATCAGTAATAATTTTCTTACTGAGGCCGGCAATCTCTGCGAATACATCTTCGCCTGAAATCGGATCAGAATTAATTTGAGGATTTGAGCGATTCATCCGTCAATGCGTTTCGAAACGGGTTAGCAGGTAATATAGGCCAAAAAAGATCTTAAATCCTGCGACTTTTTTATACAAATTCGTTTTTTAACCATTTTCTGATAGAAGGCGTAAAATTTAGCAGCCATTGGTACTATTGATGCAGAACCTGAAATTATTTGTCACCGGCCACAAAGGATTTGAGACGCTACTGTTTCATGAGTTGCGCGAAATTCTGGGTTCAACCGACGCAGTGCTGACCAAGAAGTACGGTGGGATCGAAATAAAAGCTCAGATTGACGCGGTGTATCGGGTGTGCCTGCATTCTCGACTCTCCAACCGGGTGTTTTGCGAACTCGCTCGCGCAGCGGTAGAAAATGAGCTGCAGTTGTACCAGGCAGTTTATGATATTAAATGGGATGCTCATTTCAGTGCCGGCGAAAGCCTGGCGGTTTCGGCGACATTATCGCGCTCGAAACTCAGTCATAGTCATTACGTCGCGCTCAAAGCCAAAGATGCAATCGTCGATCGGTTCCGGGAAACTTGTGGCCGTCGCCCCGTGGTTGCCAGGAAACAGCCCGATATACAGATACATATCAATATCCATCAAAACCGGGCCAGCATCAGCCTCGATTTGTCCGGTGATAGCCTGCATCGCCGTGGTTACCGTCAGCAACATTCGGGCGCGCCGATTAAGCAGCACCTTGCAGCGTCGCTACTGGTTCATGCTGGATGGGGCAAGCACCAACACTCTGCGCTACGACTGGTTGATCCGATGTGTGGTTCAGGCACTTTTGTTATCGAGGCGGCGATGATGGCGGCAAACATCGCCCCCGGTCTCGAACGTCGCTATTTCGGGTTTAAAAAATGGTCAATGCACAATCCCGAACTATGGCAGGAACTGGTGGATCAGGCACGGCGGGCAGTCAACCTGCATTCAGGTATTAAAATTTATGCAGGTGATTACGATGCCGATACCCTGGAAATAGCTCGCACTAACGCCAAACATGCACAGGTAGGGGGCATCATTGAATTCTCTCACCAACAGATTAGCGATCTCACATTGCCGCCATCCCGGGGCGACACCCTGATTATCAGCAACCCCCCCTATGGTAAACGCATGCAAAGTGAAACCGGCCTGGGTGAGCTTTATGCCGATCTCGGAGCTACACTACAAAAACTCGCGCCTGCCAGGCTCGCGATCATTACCGCCAATCCGGATTTACTGCATCGATTGAAAATGAAGCGGTTGAGCAGGAAAAACGTCAGGAATGGCCCGTTGGAGTGTCTGGTTGCAATTTTTGAAACGATACGCGATAAACCGGAGGTGGGTGCGGATTCGACTGTCAGGGCAGTTACAAACAAGATAGCGGCGCCACTGCGAAATCGTCTCAGTAAAAATTCCCGACACTTGCAACGCTGGGCGAAAAAGAATGGAGTGACTTGCTACCGGGTTTACGATGCGGACTTGCCGGAATTTGCATTCGCGTTGGATCGATATCAGAGTGAGATTGCGCCCGATGTTGAATGGTTTCACCTGCAGGAGTATCAGGCCCCGGCCACGATCGAAACCGATAAGGCCGAGTATCGAATCAGCGTCGCCGCCGCAGTCATCAAGGAATTGTTTGCGATCTCCGATGAACAGTTGTTCTGTAAAACAAGGCGTCGCCAACGTGGCTCCAGCCAGTACCAAAAACAGGATAACCAGAACGAATTTTATCAGGTGCGTGAAGGCGGAGCTTCATTGTTGATCAATCTCAGTGACTATCTCGATTCAGGCTTGTTTCTTGACCACCGCAACACACGGGAAATCGTATTTCAATACGCAAGCAACAAATCGCTGCTCAATCTGTTCTGTTATACCGCCGCGGTCGGGGTGCAGGCGGGACTCGGCGGTGCCAGTTCGGTGACCAATGTCGATTTATCAGCGACCTATCTGAAGTGGGCGCAGGAGAATCATCGGTTGAACCGGCTCGATGATGAAACCCGGTATCAGTTTATTCGTGGCGACGTGGTCGAGATGTTAGCGGACCCGGGCAGATCTTCGCTGCAAAGCGAGTATGATTTGATATTTCTGGATCCTCCATCGTTTTCCAATTCAAGCAAAATGAAACAAACCCTGGATATCCAGCGGGATCATAAAGGATTGATCAAACAGGCGATGCAGTTGCTGGCCGAGGATGGTCTATTGCTGTTTTCAACCAACCGGAGGGGCTTCAAACTTGCCGATGAAGTTCAGCAATCCTGTGAGGTTCGTGATATCAGTCATTCAACCCTGTCTGAAGACTTCAAACGAAATCCGAAAATTCATCGTTGCTGGGAAATCAGGCGGGCGATCTGAAATGATGCGCCAGGATACCAGCGATTATCGACAACTGTTTGTGGATGATCTACCCTTGTTGGATCTGCGCACGCCTGTCGAATTTAGCCAGGGTGCCTTTCCCACGGCGACCAATATTCCATTACTTGACGACCGCCAACGCGAACAGATAGGCACCTGCTACAAACAGGCAGGACAGGATGAAGCGATACGCCTTGGCTTGGAACTCGCTACTGCGGAGATTCGCGCTCAACGCCTGCAGGCCTGGCTGGAGTATTGTGAAAAAAATCCACAGGGCTTCATGTATTGCTTCCGGGGTGGTCTGCGTTCACGAACCACCCAGCAATGGATGCAACAGCAGGGAGCAGTATATCCTCTGGTGCATGGCGGTTATAAAGCCATGCGACGATTTCTGATCGATGAACTGGAGCAGTCTGTCGAGGCAGTACCACTGGTCTGCGTCAGTGGATTGACCGGTGTTGGCAAAACCAGGGTGCTACAAAAATTAAAACACCATATCGATTTTGAAGGCATCGCCAATCACCGTGGATCGGCCTTTGGTCAAGATGCGCTCGATTTTCAACCGACGGTTATCGATTGGGAAAATCTGGTTTCAATCGAGTTTCTGAAACACCGCCATCATTTTCCGGGACAATCAGTATTCGTGGAAGACGAAGGGCGAAGAATCGGGCGCATTCATATGCCGAACAAGCTTTACGCGACTATGCTGAAGGCGCCTCGTGCCGTATTGCAGATCGATACAGGGGCTCGCATCAAACTGATCGGAGAAGATTATATTTTGAATAGTTGGCCTGCTTATGAGCAAGCTTATACTGATACCGCTGAAGCGGAGTTCAGTTGTTTCGTACTGGATAATCTTGCTCGAATTCGAAAACGTTTAGGCGGGGATTGTTATCGACAGGTCCGGCAGTGTTTTGAAAGGGCATTGCCGAAATTTTTCAGCAGTGGTTGCGTATCCGGGTTTGACCAGGGTATTCAAATTTTACTCGAACACTATTATGATCCGATGTACCGTTACCAGATTAAGAATAAAAAGCCTGAAATAATCTTCCAGGGTCCGGAAGCGGAGTTTTTGCTCTGGGCCGAAGAATATTGCTGCAGCCGAAATTACACAATATAAACGTCGAATGCTTTCGATCTTGCTGAGAATGAGTGAATGAAAAAAATCGTGATATTGGGCTTGTTAGCCCTGATCGTCCTGGTTTTTTTCTACTTTGATCTGGAGCGTTTTTTAACCCTCGAGTACATCAAGAACCAGCAACAGATACTGGACCGGTATTATGCTGAGAATCGTGCACTGACACTGGTAATTTTCTTTCTGTTGTATGTCGTAGTAACCGGAGCATCACTACCGGGTGCAACGGTAATGACACTGGCTGCCGGAGCCGTTTTCGGGCTGGTTACAGGTTTAATTCTGGTTTCATTTGCCAGCACCCTGGGCGCTTCGATTGCCTTTCTGATGTCGCGTTACCTGTTTCGAGATACGGTCCAGTCCCGATTTGGCGGGTCGCTGACGGCGATTAACGACGGTATTGAAAAAGACGGGCCGTTTTATCTGTTTGCATTGCGACTGGTCCCCGTATTTCCATTTTTCGTGATAAATCTGGTGATGGGATTAACTACCCTGCGGCTATGGCCTTTTTTCTGGGTAAGTCAGCTGGGAATGTTTGCCGGCACCGTGGTTTATATCAATGCTGGCACCCAGTTGGCCCAGATCGAATCTGCCAGTGGCATTTTTAGCGGTGAAATAGTGTTTTCCTTCCTGTTGCTCGCATTATTGCCATTTATGGGTAAAAAGATTGTGTCGATGATTAAAAATCGGAAGGCGCTTGCGGGGTTTGTAAAACCGGATAAATTCGATACTAACCTGGTGGTAATAGGCGCCGGTTCTGCAGGACTGGTTACGGCCTATATTGCGGCCGCAGTAAAAGCGAAAGTTACGCTGATCGAAAAACACAAGATGGGCGGCGACTGTTTGAACTACGGTTGCGTGCCCTCGAAAGCGATCATTCGGTCGGCAAAATTCATGTCGCACATCACACGGAGCCAGGAATTTGGCATCAAAAAGGCCGATGCCGAATTCGATTTTGCCGAGGTGATGGAGCGAATTCAGCAAATCATCAGAGACATCGAACCCCACGACTCGGTCGAGCGCTATTCGAGCCTGGGCGTCGACGTGGTAATCGGCGAAGCATGCATCACCTCACCCTGGACCGTCGTGGTCAATGGGGAAACGATTCGTACTCGCAATATCGTCGTTGCGACCGGGGGTCGGCCATTTGTACCGCCGATCGAGGGTATCGATCAGGTCGACTATTATACTTCCGACAATCTCTGGGATATACGCGAAAAGCCACGCAAGCTCGCGGTGCTGGGAGGGGGGCCAATCGGTTCCGAGCTTACCCAGGCATTTGCAAGGCTCGGGGTGTCGGTAACCCAGATAGAAATGTTGCCGCGGATTCTGTTACGGGAAGACGCGGAAATTTCTGAATTGGTGCAACAAAAATTCAGAGACGAGGGTGTGCAGATATTAACTGGCCATACCGCGAAACGCTTTGTTAAACGTGGCGGCAAGGATTACCTGGTTGCGGAAAATGAAAGCGGTGAAATCGAAGTTGAGTTCGACACGCTCATCGTTGCGGTGGGGCGAACTCCCCGCACGAGCGGCTTCGGACTCGAACAGATTGGGGTGCGTCTGAATCCCAACCGTAGCATCGAGGTAAATGAATTTCTTCAGACCAGTATCCCGACAATATACGCCTGTGGTGATGTTACCGGCCCATATCAGTTCACCCACGTTAGCGCGCACCAGGCCTGGTACACCTCGGTAAATTCACTGTTTGGTATCGTCAAACGTTTCAAGGCAGATTACTCGGTTATCCCCTGGGCTACCTTCACCGAGCCTGAAATCGCCCGGGTTGGATTGAATGAAATCGATGCCGGGGAACAGGGTATCGAATATGAAGTGACTCGTTACGGTATAGATGATCTCGATCGGGCCATCGCCGATAGCGAAGCGCATGGCTTCGTCAAGGTGTTAACCGTTCCGGGCAAGGATCGAATTCTCGGGGTTACTATTGTCGGAGAACATGCGGGTGATCTGATCGCGGAATACGTGTTAGCGATGCGCCACGGCCTGGGTTTGAATAAAATTCTCGGCACCATTCACATTTACCCGACACTGGCGGAGGCCAACAAGTACGCGGCCGGCGAATGGAAGCGTGCACACCAACCCGAACGTTTACTCGAATGGGTAGCTAAATTCCACAATTGGCGCCGTGGTTCCTGATATCTCCGGGCTAGTCCGTTTTCCGATTCCCGCCCCAAATCCGACCCAAGGCCGGGGTTCAATCGTCGATGAACAGGGAATTGAATTGTTGATTGGTTTTAACGAAGGTGGTGCATTTACTCAGCCACTTCAATTTCTTGGCGCCGGCATAGGTGCAGGTACTGCGGATCCCGCCTAGCAGATTCTGGATCGTAGCCTCGATATTGCCGCGGTAAGGGACCCGGATTTCCCGACCTTCGGAAGAGCGATATTCCTTGAGACCGCCAAAATGCTTTTCATTGGCGGCTTTTGAACTCATGCCGTAAAAATTGACGAATTTACGTTCTTCGGTCAGGTCTTCCAAACCGGCCCCGGTTTTCCGGACTTCGCCGGTTTTAAAGTAACCTGTGATGATTTCACCGCCACCTTCGTCGTGGCCTGCCAACATGCCTCCGAGCATCACAAAATCTGCACCGGCCGCAAATGCCTTGGCCAGGTCACCCGGACAGGTACAACCGCCATCAGCAATGATGTGTCCACCCAGTCCGTGCGCTGAATCGGCGCATTCGATGACTGCGGAGAGTTGCGGAAAACCGACCCCGGTCTGGATGCGAGTAGTACATACGCTGCCGGGACCAATACCGACTTTGACCAGGTCGGCACCGTTCAAAATCAGTTCTTCGGTCATTTCGCCAGTGACCACGTTGCCGGCGATGATTACGATATTAGGATAGCTGTCTCGCAACTGTTTGATAAAATCGGAGAAACGTTCCGAGTATCCGTTTGCGACGTCGACACAAACGTATTTCAAACCTGGCTCTGTTATTTTGTAGACCGCCTCGAATTTTTTGAGATCCTGGTGAGTGATGCCGGTTGAATAGGCGACGTTTTCGCGTCTATTGGCGTCACCTTCCCTGAAATAATCGATCAGGTCATCGCTGGTATAATTTTTGATCAGGCAGGTAAACAGTCCCAATTCGGCAAGGGTGTCGGCCATTGCGAAAGTTCCGACCCCGTCCATGTTTGAAGCCATGATCGGAATGCCCCGATAATGGTGGTCGTGATTAGACTGGTAATTTCGAAAGGTAAATTCGCGCTCCAGTTCCACATCCTTGCGACTGCCCAGGGTACTGCGCTTGGGACGGATTAACACATCCTTATAATCCAGTTTACTGTCGTCTTCGATCCTCATGGGTGGATAGGTCTCGCTTTGATCAGACAGCAGCGGACATTAGCATGAAACCCGCATCCGGAACAGCGTAGCTGAAGCCGATGTTGCCGCTTGATTCAGTGACTTCACTCGCGTATTGTAGGCCGCAACGCGTTACCACGGCGGAATACAGTATGAAGAGACATTTTTATGTAAGTGGGGATCTGGATGATCTTGAGCGAATCGAAAAGGAACTCGAAACCAGCGGCGTACATCGCCCACAGATTCACGTATTCAGCCGCGATGACACCGCAGTCGATACCCGCGACCATCTACACGGCATCGATTCTGTTTTCAAGAAAGATGTGGTTCA
>CAZAVY010000048.1:0-22992 GCA_964488685.1 uncultured Gammaproteobacteria bacterium | reverse complement strand
CGGGTACGCCGCTGGTAAAATCGTCGTTGATGATGGTACCGGTAGCGCTGGCCCGAGACAGCGTCGCGTTCACCGGTGAGGTCAATGTCATCGCAAGCGTCTCACTGGCTTCAATATCGGTATCGCCCAGGATGGTAATGCTTATGGTTTGACTGGTGGATCCTGCGGGGATCTGCAAACTTCCGGCACTCGCCTGGTAGTCAACCCCGGCAGTCGCCGAAATCTCCGAGCTTGAAAAGTCTACCGTAACCATTTCTGCCGGGATTTTTGATAGCGCGACGGTAAATATCATGCTTGCCGTACCCGAGTCGCCCTCGGTCGCGCTGACATCGGCGATGGATAGCGCCGGCAGGGCAGATGATGAGTTCCCTCCGCTCGAATCTCCACCACGCTCACATGCGCTTATCAGTAAAATCGACTGCAATACCGACAACGCCAGTATCGACTTCAGATGCCCTTTGAATGATGATCGATCATACATGGTGGTGATTATGAACTTAATCGGCGTATTAAGCTGTGAAATAGTTTGGAGTCGAAAACGGAAATCCTATAAATTCGTAGAAGATGTCAGGCGAACATGACAAACTGAGATGTTGTGGAAAGCTCGATCACACTGCCGCTATGGCTGTTTCTAATATTGTTAGTCACTGCCTTGTTGTTGTTGCTGGATCGTATCCTGTTGCCCGGAGTTCGCTGGTATCTACGGCGCCGCGTCAATCGGGTGATCGAAGAGGTAAACACCCGGCTCGATATCGAAATCAGACCCTTTCAATTGACCCGCAAGCAAGCGCTGGTTGACCAACTGGTATTCGACGACAAGGTGGTTGCGGCGATGAAAACCTACGCCGCAGAACACAATATGCCCAAGGAAGTGGTGCAGGCAAAAGTCCTTCGCTATGCCAACGAAATAGCGCCTTCGTTCAACGCCTATGTGTATTTCCGCTTTGGTTACTGGATCGCCAAGAAACTCGGCCGCATGCTGTACCGGGTAAGAGTCGGGTTTTATGACGATGGAGGACTATCGCAGGTCGACCCGGATGCGAGCGTCGTATTCATCATGAACCATCGCAGTAACATGGATTACCTGCTGCTGTCTTTTCTGGTTGCCGAGCGCACCGCGCTCTCCTACGCGGTCGGGGAATGGGCCAGGATCTGGCCATTGCAGACCCTGATTAAATCGATGGGTGCATTTTTTGTGCGGCGTAACTCCCGCAATGCGCTTTATCGTCGGGTACTGGAGCGCTACGTAAATCTGGCAACCCGCGCCGGTGTTTGCCAGGCGGTGTTCCTCGAAGGCGGCTTGACGCGCGACGGATTACTGCGCCCGCCAAAGCAGGGTTTTCTGGATTACATGCTGCGCGACTATCATGCCGATATCGATCGCGATGTGGTATTGGTACCGGTTGGGATAAATTACGATCGCGTGCTGGAAGACTTGAGCCTGGTGCGCAAACTCGATCCGCAAGCCAAAAAAAGAAGCCTCTGGTTCGTCGTCAAAACGAGTTTTAAATTTGCTGTAAAAACGATGTTGATGAGTCGCAAGAAACGCTGGCTTCGATTTGGTTACGCCAGTGTTAATTTCGGCAACCCGGTGTCGGTATTTGAATATTGCCGACAACAGAGCGTCGACCTGTCGACGCTCGACCAGGCGACGCGCTTCGACTACATCGACAAGCTAAGCCAGCAGTTGATGGATGCAATTGCCGATGTAGTCCCGATTTTACCGGTCGCGTTAATGAGTGAAATCGTACTCGCAAACCAGTCGGAGTGGCTCAGCGAACTGGAAATCAAAACCCTGGCAGCAGCCCGTATCGAAGCGTTACAAGCTCAGGGAGCGCCGATAAAAATATCGGCCACTGCTTGCGAGGGTGTATTGAGCGCTGCGTTAACCATGCTCGAAGGACGCGGCTTTATCGAGAGCCGGGATAGTCTTATTCGAGTGAATCCCGAGGCGCTGGATGTATTGAACTATTACGCTAACTCAATCCGGCAATGGAAAAAATAGATCTGACTGTAATGCCGCTAACTTAAGCAAGCGGCATTGAGATCTGCCCATACTTTCCTTCAACCTCCGATGTGATTCTCGATCGATGGCAGGGCACGGAGGTAGTCGGTCAGTGCCTCGCGATCGTCCGCAGTCAGGTGCCGCAACCCCTCGATTACCGGATCCATCGATCCGGCGGCGTACTCGCCGTCCGGAAGTTCGCCGAATTTCAAAAACTCCAGCAGGTCGACCCGACTCCAGTCGCCGATTCCGGTATCCTCGTGGGGCGTAATATTGGGTACCAGCTCGTCTTCAGGTCCCTGTGCGTTGCCGGCATAGGCCAGGTCGTCCCGCAGCGCGCCCATAAGGTTACGCGGCGTGTGGCATTCACCACAATGCCCCATGGCTTCGGCCAGGTAAGCACCACGGTTCCATTGCGCGCTCCGTGCGGATTGCTGCTGGAATTCCCCGGCGTTGAAGAACAGCCACTTCCAGACCTGTGCGGCAAACCGCCAACGCAGAAACCACGCCAGTTCGTGTTCACGGTTCGGCTGCCCCGATGCGGGCAGCGATAGAATGTGGGCCTGCAATGCGCGTACGTCCTCTGTGAGAATGCGCGTATAGGATGTGTACGGGAACGACGGAAAGTAATCGCTGCCGTTCGGTGATACACCCTGGTGTAGCGCACGCCGGAAATCGTCGGCACTCCAGGCGCCGATGCCGGCGGTCTTGTGGGAGGTAATGTTGGGGGTATAGAAGGTTCCGAAATCGGTCACCAGTGGTCGCCCACCCGCCAGGTGCTCGCCATTTTCCACGGTATGACAATGGCTGCAACCACTGATTCGCAACACGTATTCCCCGCGCGCCAGCAATAGGTTATCGGCCTGCGTTTGCGCGATTACACGCAATGGCAAAGCCGCGAGGAGTAGTATACTCACCCCGGCGAGTAAACGCGGTGCCCGGATCATAGTCGCATCACAGCACACAGCCCCGGTTGATACCAGCGGCAACCGACAGGATCCGGCGTCGTAGTCGGATCACCGGGTTTCGGATATTGTGTCCTGGAATTCCGTCAGGGAATTATCCGGAACCTATTTTTTCTCGCGGAATTCGTCGTGGCACCCCTTGCATGATTTACCGAGCGGGCCAACTTTCGACTTCATTGCATCCATTCCAGTGCCTGCAACCGAAGCCAGATCTTTTACCGCCGCAGCGTACTTCTTTCCATATTCGGATATTTCAGGGTATGTGGTCCAGATTTTCGGCAGCGCAGTCGTTTCCCCGAAGTAGTTTTCGTTGTCACTACCTTTTTTCCAGGCACGGCCATTGTCGAGGTCGAGCATTAATTTCAGATTGCCCGCCAGTTTTGCTGCCAGCTCGGCATCATATGCCATCTTGCCCTTGGCCATCGCGAATAGTGGTCCGGCATTAAATGCGCGCAGTTGCATTTCGCCCTGGCGAGCCTTGATGGCTTTAATGTTAGGGTCCTTGGCGGCAAATGCCGGTGCGGCCAGCGACAGGCCGATAAGCAGCAAGCCGAGGTGGGTGATGATTCGCATAATTGACTCCCTAAGGTATTCGATTTTTTGGATCACGGGAATAGTAGCACGTGGCACTATTACATCAAACAACTCAAATATTAAGCTATAGTGCTGCAATTATGCAGCAGATCAACTGGGACAATCTACGTTACGTCTTGATGGTCGCGAACAAGGGATCGATTGCGGCGGAATCCGGAATCGGCCTTGCACTATTACCCCAATTTCTAGGGGATGAATCTAAGAAGTTAACCCGGCTGGAGGCAGCGACACGGGAGCTGACCACCGGTTTAGGGTTACTGACTCACCCCGACCTGGTGCGTTCGGCCCGGGTGCATGCCTTTATCGAGCACTTCAGCGCGGCGCTCGGCTCCCCCTGATTCGCGTTATCGCAATTCCACTCAGAATAGCGGACAGTGCGGCGAAATGTTGCCAGGTCACAGGTTCCGACAGCAGCCAGGCGCCGGCGAAGAACGCGACCACCGGCACCAGGTAGTTAATCGTCGACAGAAAAGTGGGCCCGGCACGATCTATCACCGAAAACAGGATGATGGTCGCAATTCCTGTCGGGCCGATGCCGAGCCAGATCACCGCGATCATCGAATCCTGGCTGATGGAATTTTTTTCGGGCGCCAGCATGAGCCAGAACGGAAGAACTACCAGACTCGCCATGATCAACACACCGCAGGCGCCGACCATGGGACTGAAACGCGGTAAACGCTTGATCAGGATTGTGTTCGCCGCGTAGCAGGTGGCCGCGGTGAAAATAGCCAGGCCACTCCAGAATGCACGCCCACCGCCTTCGAACACCGGTCCAAGTAGCAACACTATTCCGGTGATACCGAGTGTGAATCCGATGAGTTTATAACGATTGAGTGTCTCTCCCGCGACCAGGTAATGTGCAAACACCATGGTCATCAACGGCATAATCGCCATGATCATACCGGCCACTCCCGAGTTAATGGTTTGCTGACCCCAGGAAATTAAAAAGAAAGGTAGCGCGTTGCCGGTGATTGCCATCAGCAAAAACCCTCCCCAGACTCGCAGGTCTCGCGGGACATTTTGGCCGCGGGCATAAACCACCAGTGCCAACACTAGTGCACCTAACACCAGTCGATAGAACACGATTGAAATGGGGTCGATGGTTTTGACCGAAATCGCGATGATCATAAACGATGTTCCCCACAACGCAACCAGGCCCAGCAACAGCGCCCAGTTGATCAGCATAGTTCGTGAATTCAAGGCTATTCTTGTAACTGGGGTAGGTCTCGATAGAGGTCGAGTGCTTCCGGATTGGCGAGTGAATGGATATTCCTGATCGCTCTATCATGCACCATGTCACGCACCGCGAGCTCGACGATCTTGCCGGACCTGGTGCGCGGAATTTCGGCTACCTGGATTATTTTGGCCGGCATGTGGCGTGGAGTACATTTGGTGCTTACGGTCTGGCGAATTTTATTTTCGAGGGAATCGTCGAGAATGGCGTTCCCCTGTAAAACGACGAATAACACGACGCGTACATCGTCCTCCCAGTCCTGCGCGATAACGATACTTTCGACCACTTCATCGAGATGTTCGACATGACGGTAAATTTCGGCGGTGCCGATGCGCACCCCACCCGGGTTCAGGGTGGCGTCGGAACGACCGTAGATTACGATGCCGTTGTGATCGGTCAGCAAGACATAGTCCCCGTGGTGCCAGACATTCTCGAAGCGTGTGAAATAGGCATTGTGATACTTTTCACCATTTTCATCGCCCCAGAAGTAAACCGGTTGGCTGGGAAAGGTTTGAGTGCAGACCAGCTCTCCTTTCCGGTTTCTGACCGAATTGCCGTCCTCATCGTAAACCTCGACCGCCATACCGAGTCCGCGACACTGGATTTCACCGCGATAGACCGGTAGTAACGGGCAGCCGAGGGCAAAACAGGAAACGATGTCGGTTCCACCCGAAATCGAGGCTAGGCAAACCTCCTGCTTGATATCCTGGTAAACGTAGTCGAAGCTTTCCGGTGCCAGCACTGAACCGGTGGAGGCGATTGTTCGCAGTGCCGACAGATCAAATTTTCGGTACGGGCGCAATCCGGCTTTCTTCATCGCATCGATATACCTGGCCGAGGTGCCGAACAGGGTCATATCTATATCTTCGGCGTAGCGCCACAACACTTCGCCGTCGGGATGGAAAGGCGAGCCATCATACAACACCAGCGAAGCTTTGCTCGCCAATGCACTGACCAACCAGTTCCACATCATCCAGCTCAGCGTGGTAAAGAAAAATACGCGATCCCCGGGGCGCAGGTCGCAATGCAGCATCTGCTCTTTCAAATGCTGGATCAGTGTGCCCCCGACCGTGTGAGCGATGCACTTGGGTTTGCCGGTGGTACCCGAGGAGTAAAGCACGTAGAGCGGATCGTTAAACTTGCGCGAAACGAATTCGATCCGAGCTACAGGATTGGCGACGATATCGCTCCAGTTTACTGCATCGATGCTGTTACCGAATCCTGCCAGGTTGATCTGAACGATGCTTTCAATGCTAGCTATCCGGGTACCGATTTTTCTAATCTTATCGCTGATCTGGTGGCGTTTGCCGTTATAGAAATAGCCGTCGACGGTGAACAGGAATCTTGGCTGTGTCTGGCCGAATCGGTCGACCACGCTGTCTTCGCCAAAATCGGGTGAAGTCGAAGTCCAGACCGCACCGAGACTGGTTGTGGCGAGCATTGCAACCACGGCTTCGGGCATGTTGGGAAGGTAAGCCGCGACTCGATCGCCGGGTTGCAAGCCTTTCAATTTAAGCCAGGCGGCAACGCTTGCGACCTGTTGGTAAAGCTCCTTATAGGTCAGCCGATACTCAACCTGGTCTTCGGCGCGAAAGTAAATTGCTGGTTCGCTGTTCATTTTACGCAGCAGGTTTTCGGCGAAGTTCAGACTTGCGTCAGGAAACCATTTTGCTGTTTCGATATTGTCACCCTCGATTAAAACACGCTCGCCCCTGTCACCGATGATCCCGCAGAAGTCCCAGACCTCGGACCAGAAAGTCTCTTTCTGGTCGAGTGACCACTGGTAGAGCGCGTCATAGCTTTTGATTGAAACGCCGTGATTCTGTTTCACCTGATCGATAAAACGCGTCATATTGGCCGCATCAATGTTGGCCTGACTGGGGCTCCACAGAGGTTGTTGTTCGGTCATCGTTGTTATCGTCATTCTCGTTTATTGAATTATCCCCGCAGTCCCGAAGTCATCCCGATACGTCGGACCACCGCGAAAGCAGGGATCTTGCAAAGGCGCCATAATTTCAAGATTCCCGCTTGCGCGGGAATGACAAAATTTAAAGTCGTCACCGTAAAAGCGAGTATTGGCAATCGTACCAGATTTGTGCGATCCCGGCGGTCCGGCACATCGGTAAGGGCGATGCTCCTCGCCGGATGAATATTCGGGGTTTTACAACTCGCTAAGGTTACTTACCCTTCCAAACCGGATCGCGTTTTTCGGCAAAGGCCTTGAAACCTTCCATATTATCTTCGCTGCCGTAAAGGATATCGACCGTCTCGAACTGGCGTTTGGTGATCCAGTTCATCGCTTCCTGAAACCTCATCGACTCGACCTCGCGCGCGACCTGCTTGATCGATGCAAACACCAGTGGGCGTCCGGCGGCAAGTTCAAGCGCTACTTCCCAGACCCGGTCCAGCAGTTGGTCGACGGGCAGAACTTCGTTGATGAGCCCCCAGCGCAAGGCCTCTGCGGTATCCATCCAGCGCCCCCGATACAGCATTTCCATGGCGATGTGGTAGGGGATGCGCCTGGGTAGTTTGATGGTAGCAGCATCGGCGAGGGTTCCCGCCCTGATTTCCGGTAGCGCAAAGCTCGAGTGATCCGATGCGTAAATAAGATCCGCTGAAAGCATCAGTTCGAAACCGCCACCGACTGCCATGCCGTTGACCGCGGCAATCACCGGTTTGTTGAGTCCGCGCAGTTCCTGCAAACCTGCAAATCCCCCGACACCATAGTCACCGTCGACGGCGTCTCCGTCTGCAGCGGCTTTCAGATCCCAGCCGGCGCTAAAGAACTTATCGCCCGCGGTTTTGATAATTGCCACTCGCAGATTCGGGTCATCACGAAAACCCTGAAAGATTTCTCCCATTTTGCGGCTGGTGTTTAGATCGATGGCATTTGCCTTGGGTCGATCCAGGGTGACTTCTAAAACTCCGCCTTCGCTGCGGGTGGTTAGTGCATCTGACATTTATTTCTGCTCCTCTAGGAGTCTGTCGGACTTAGGATAAATCTACTGCGGAAAAGCCATTTTGGCCAGATTTTCCTATCCAATTCGTTGAATATGAGTGACTATACCCACAGCATTCGCTTCGCTCATGGGGCAGGCTCTTCGCCTCATTCGATAGAAAATTCCGACTCAATATGCCTTTCCCTCGCTACGACACCCTAAGTCCGACAGTCTCCTAGGACGATTAGTGCATCGGCTGCAAACACGCCATCGCCTTGCGCACCGACCAGTAGTGGGTTGACCTCAAGCTCGATCAGCCAGTTTGAACGAGAAATCGCATACGCCTGGATTGCCAGGATAGCCTCCACGGTCGAATTGATATCAGCCTGGGGCTTGCCGCGGTAACCTTCGAGTAACGCTCCCGAACTGAGGCTCCTGACGGCTGTTTCAATTTTATCGCGCCGTGCCGGAATTAATAATGTCCTGGTATCTTTCATTAGCTCGACCAGCACCCCGCCACTGCCGATCGTCAATACCAGGCCGAATGGTTGTTCGCGCGTAACCCTGACGATGAGTTCGGCCAGGTAGGGTATCATCACCTCCAGGTAAAGTTGATCGCTGAGCGCGAATAATTCACCGGCCGCCTGCTCGATTCCCACTGCTGAAGACAGGTTCAGGCGCACCGCGTCGAGTTCGGTTTTGTGGGTTATGCCAAGGGCTTTTAACACGACCGGATATCCCAGCGCAGCTGCGCACTCCAACGCGGCTTCAACCGAATCGACGCGCTCACCGGCGGTGCTTCGCCAACCTTTGATTTCATGCTCTACCTGATTCGCAAACGTTACGGCTATCCGCTCGCAATAGAAGTCTCCAGCGTTTTTATCTATGACGGCGTGCACAGCGCTGCCGATACCCAACCGCTGGTTTCGCTCGGCATGCTGGAAAATAACGAGCCCAGGGTCGCGGCCGCAATCCACGTCATGGAACGGTACATCGATGAGCCTGTTTCGGTAAAAACGCTCGCAGGCCAGCTAAAAATTTCGGTCCGTATGCTCGAATACCTGTTCCGGCAAACCCTGGACATGTCGCCGGCATCATATTATCGTCGACTGCGCCTGAAAACCGCTCTCCGCATGGTTGTGGACACGCGGCTCAAGCTACAGGAGATTGCAAACCGTACCGGATGCAGTTCGCTGTCATCAGTTTTCCCGCCGGTTTAAAAACTACTACCAACAATCTCCCGGAAAATGCCGGAATCACGCAAACTCAAGCCGCTGAAACCTCATTATATTGCGTAACGAATACCGGACTAGCTATTGCCAGGAGGATTCAACAGGTTGTGATGGCCGAGGTTTTGCAGCAGGCGTTCACCGCACAGCGCCATGGTGGTGTCCAGTTCCCGGTAAATGATATCGAGTGCCTGGGTGACTCCGGCTTCGCCGCGGGCGCCGAGTCCGTAGATGAAGGCTCGACCGATATAGGTGCCGGTAGCACCGAGGCAGATCGCCTTCAGCACATCCTGGCCGGAACGAATGCCGCCATCGAAATGGACCTCGATATCGTTGCCGACTTCGGTCACGATGTCGGCCAGCGCGCTGATCGATGAGCGCGCGCCGTCAAGCTGGCGTCCGCCATGGTTGGAGACGATGATGGCATCGGCCCCGGTGTTGGCAGCCATGCGCGCGTCTTCCGCATCGAGGATACCCTTGAGTATGAGTTTTCCACCCCAGCGTTGCCTGATCCAGTCGAGGTCCTTCCATGATAATTTCGGGTCAAACTGTTCCTCGGTCCATGACGACAGCGAAGACAGGTCTCCGACCCCCTTGGCATGGCCGACGATATTGCCGAAGGTACGGCGTTTGGTGGTGAGCATATCCAGGCACCAGCGCGGGCGGCTTATGACTTGCAGTGCCGCGTTCAAGGTGGGATTGGGGGGTGCGCTCAAACCATTGCGAACGTCGTTATGGCGCTGACCGAGTATTTGTAAATCCAGCGTCAGCATCAACGCACTGCAACCGGCGTTTTTGGCACGGTCGATCAGGCGACCGACAAAATCGCGGTCTTTCATGACGTACAATTGAAACCAGAATGGCTTGCTGGTGTGTTCAGCCACGTCTTCTATCGAACAGATGCTCATCGTCGACAGGGTAAATGGAACGCCGAATTTCTCGGCGGCGCGAGCGGCCTTGATTTCACCGTCGGGATGTTGCATCCCGGTCAGGCCGACCGGTGCCAGCGCTACCGGCATGGATACCGCCTGGTCGATCATTTCTGTTTTTACCGAGCGCCCGGTAATATCGATTGCGACTCGCTGGCGTAACTTGATGTCCTGAAAATCGGATTCATTGGAGCGATAGGTCGACTGGGTCCAGGAACCCGAATCCGCGTACTCGTAAAACATGCGGGGCACGCGTCGCCGTGCCAGTTTTTGCAAGTCTTTGATTTCACAGATTGCGGCCATGGATACCCCTTGATGATCGTGGCCAGTTTACTTTATTCCGGTGGCAAATCCATTCAAGACAGAAAACCCAAATAAACTATCACCGGGTTAGTAGTATTGTATCCCGGTAATATCGGTTAGCATTCTCTCCATGCTTTCGATCACCAACCTGCGCAAGTCTTATCATTACGCAGACGTCCGGCAAGACGTGCTGCTGCAACTCGAATTCGAAATGGCTGCGTCGTCGTCGGTTGCCTTGCTGGGTGAGAGCGGCAGCGGCAAGTCGACACTGCTGCACTTGATCGCCGGGCTGGATCGTCCTGACGAGGGTGAAATTTTATTTGGCGGGCAACGCATGCACTCGGATCCCGAATCAACGCTGGCTGCGATCCGGCGTTCTCAACTGAGCCTCGTGTTTCAGCAATTTCACCTGATATCCACGCTGACGGTGCTCGACAATGTTCGATTTCAAGCCGCCCTATGCCAGCGTTTCGATCCACATTATGAACTGGAACTGGTCGAGCGCCTCGGTCTTTCCAGTCAGCTCGACAAGTATCCTCATCAATTATCGCGTGGACAGCAGCAACGGGTGGCGATCGCGCGCGCACTGCTGCACAAACCCCAGCTGGTGCTCGCCGACGAACCCACCGGCAACCTCGATGAGGTTTCCAGCCTCGAGGTTATGGGACTGTTCAGTGATCTCGTCAGGCAGGCAGGCAGTAGTTTGCTGATGGTTACTCACAGCAGGGCCATGGCTGAATTTATGGATCGACGGGTTCGGTTGCATAACGGCAAGCTGGCGGAGATCGAGTGAATCCCGGGTTCTACTGGATTCTGAAGGCGCTGCTGAGCCACTACTGGCGACATCCCTGGCAAACCCTGTTCCTGACCATCGGTCTGGTGACCGGTGTTGGCCTGTGGTCGGCGGTGCAAATCATCAACCAGCATGCTGAAACCAGTTATCGGCAGGCGCAAAGCCTGCTCGGTGCGCAGGCGAACTACTGGATCCGGAATCGACGCGACCAGGGTATCGAGCAGGCGACCTACATCGAGCTGCGCCGCGCCGGTTTTCGCCAGGTCATTCCCGTGATTGAACTTGAAGTCAGTACCGGCGCCGGGGTTTCGATCAGCATCATCGCGATCGATTTGCTGACCCTGCCGGAGGATGTGTTTGACACTGACCAGTCGACGCAGGACTTCTCCACAAGCTGGTTGAATTTCGTGCAACCACCCTACCGTGCCTGGGTGCCCGCGGAGCTCGCTTCCGAACTCGGCCTGCAGGCGGGTGAGCAACTTGAACTACGAGATGGCCGCTTATTGCCACCGGCGTTAATCCGGGCGCGCGAACAACAGGGTCGGCGTGTGCTGATCGATATTGGCGCGGCGATGTCGTTGTCGGGTTCAAACCGGTTCAGCTACCTGGCGGTCGGTAGCATAGCCCCAGCCGATTTAACGCGATTACGGTCCAGGCTACCGGAAAGCCTTGAGCTTATCGAAAATCACCAACACTTCGACCTTGAACAACTGACGGCAAGTCTGCATAGTCACTTAACCGCAATGAGCCTGTTATCGTTTGCGGTCGGGCTGTTTATTGTTTTCAACGCGGTGCGGTTTTCCCTTTGGTACCGGCGCACAACCCTGCTCGATCTGCGTTTGATGGGTTGCAGTCTGGGAGATTTGTTTAGCGCTATTGTGCTGGAAACCCTGGTCTGGAGCCTGATAGGCTCGATGCTCGGATTTGTACTCGGTGTGATGCTGGCACAGGCGTTGTTACCGGGGCTCGGCGCCAGCCTGCAGAGTCTTTACGATGCAACCGTTGGGGCCGATCTCGATTTAAGTCCGTGGACCTTTTTGCAAGCCTGGAGTATCACCCTGGCGGGCCTGGTGTGGGCACTCGCCTGGCCGCTTTATCGGCAATTACAGCGTTCCAGTCTCGAATCGGCAAGTACCGAACGGATGCTCGACGATGAGGCGGTCGCGTGCCGGCGTCTGGCGCTCGCGGCCCTGCTGCTGGCGGGTCTCGCCTGGATAGCCTATCCACAGATAGAAACCGCGACCCAGGGATTCGCGATTCTCGGCCTGATTCTGTTCGCCGCGGCCTGGTCACTGCCGTTGGTGCTGGCCCAGGCGTTGCGCCTGGTAGCCTGGCTGTTGCCAAATCGATACCTGCTGGCTCGCTGGATGGTGAGTGACGGCTGGTCGCAATTGCCGGCGTTTCGCAGCGCAATGATGGCGCTGTTGCTGGCCCTGACAGCGAACCTCGGCGTTGGCAGCCTGGTGGACAGTTTTCGTGATGCTTTTGTCGGCTGGCTGGAACTGCGACAAAGCGCCGATATCTATCTGCGTGTTTCCGACCTCGATTACCGGCAGCTCGAAATATCGAAAACCAACGCTTCGTGGCTTGCCGATAGTCACCATAGAATCGGGGTCAGCACGCGTTGGGGCGGTCGTCCGGCCCTGATCCGCGGGGCCGATACCGACGCACCCGACAGTAGCGTATTTCCATTGTCGAAATGGCAGGGCGAATCAGCTGAATCGGCACGCGAATCCTGGCGCAAGCACCCGGGAAAGATATTGATCAATGAGCAGCTACACTTCCTGGCTGGAATTCAGATCGGTGAAAGTATCGAATTGCAAACCGACAACGGCGTGCAATATTATCAGGTGGTCGGTGTTTTTTATGATTACGGTAACCCGTATTATCAGTTCTACCTGCCCGATCATGTGGTTGCCGGTAACTGGAGCCACTATTACTCGCGCGGTATCGCGCTGTGGCTGAATCGGCAAAATAGCGAAGCGATGCAACAGGCTGAAGCGAAACTGAAGCAACTGGGCGCGCGACCGGGCGACTGGATTTCACAGGCACAGATTCGTAAATTATCCGTCGGTATTTTTGACCGTACCTTTGCCATTACCGCGGCGATGAATCTGTTGACGATGATCGTGGCGGCGATAGCGCTGTTGGCTTCACTGCTCGCAATATTGCAGGAGCGTCTGCCCCAGTTTGCCCAGTGGCGGGCGCTCGGATTACGTCAGCATGAGCAATTGTGGCTGGTCGCTACACCGTTGCTGTTGTTTTGTAGCATCGTCTGGTTGCTGTCAATTCCACTCGGCGCCCTGTTAAGCTGGATCCTGATCCACAAACTCAACATCATCAGTTTTGGCTGGAGCATGCCTTTGGTCTGGGAGATCGAGCCGGCGTTGCAACTGGCCGTGGTGGTTTTCCTGATTTGTGCGTTTACCCTGCTACTGGTTGCTTTCCAATGGCGCCGCCGGATGCCGCTCGCACTGGCGCAACTCGGGGAGACGGTTTGAAGCGCCTGTTGACTTTACTTTGCATTGTCGTTACCGGTTTTACCGTAGAGGCTCAGGATATACTGGGAGATTTGCGTGACCCGGGTTCAGGATTCGCGCAGGTGACACCGGGCAGGGCCCTGCAATTTCCACAGGATCATGGCGCACATCCGGATTACCGCATCGAATGGTGGTACCTGACCGCGAATTTAACCGATCGCGAGGGCCGCCACTGGGGTTTGCAATGGACCTTGTTTCGTCAGGCACTGAGTCCGGAGCAGGTTGACATCGGCTGGCAAAGCAATCAGATCTGGATGGCGCATGCGGCCATTACCACGCCCGAAGGTCACTATTATGAACAGCGTTTCGCGCGCGGCGGAATCGGTCAGGCCGGGGTTTCCGAGATCGATCGCGACGGCTATTTCAATGCCTGGATGGATGACTGGCAGTGGCGTTCGAGCGATGCAGCATTGCTCCCGGCCAGGCTCGAATTCACGATCGGTGAGCACCAGGTAAAATTGTGGCTCGAGGCCAGCGGTGATCTGGTGGCGAACGGAGTCGACGGCTATAGCCAGAAATCGGCACAGGGCCAGGCAAGCTACTACTATAGTCAGCCGCATATCCGGGTACGCGGATCCGTCAATCAGGGGTCAGTGGAAACCGAACTAAGCGGTAAAGGCTGGCTCGATCGGGAGTGGAGTTCGCAGGCGCTGGCAGACAATCAACAGGGTTGGGACTGGTTCTCTTTGCATTTGAACGACGGCTACAAGATCATGGTGTACCGGTTACGTCATGACGATGGCCGGCACTGGCTCAGTGGTACCTGGATCGCTCCGAATGGCGATACCCTGCTGCTCGATCGAGATGCAGTCGATCTGAGTCCAACCCGATGGAGTGAAATTAAAACCGGTGACAACCAGTCTCGCGAGCTTCCGCTGGAATGGCAACTGGCATTGTTCGATCAAAAGCGTCGTTGGCGAATTCGACCCCTGTACGATCAACAATGGATGGCAACGCGCATTCCGTACTGGGAAGGCGTCGTTCTCGTCGAAGACGAGCAGGGCAACCCCTCCGGTGTCGGCTACATGGAACTCACCGGCTACCAGTAACCGAAGCTACCCGATAATTGGGTTGCTGATGATTGCAGGTGATGGTGTATTATTGCGGTTTTTTCAGGAAGGCAATCCGGTGAATGTGTTAATCGATATATGCGTGGTGCCGATGGGTGTCGGGGTTTCGGTTTCGAAGTACGTGGTCGAATGCCAGCGCATTTTTGAAACCGCGAACCTGAGTCATGAAATGCATGCCTATGGCACCAATGTCGAGGGTGAGTGGGACAAGGTCATGGCCGCGGTCAAACAATGCCATGAGAAAATGCATGAAATGGGGGCTCCGCGCTGTGGCAGCACCTTACGCATCGGTACCCGCATCGACCGCGAGCAGACCATGCGCGAAAAGCTCGATAGCGTTTACGAGAAAATGGAAATCTAACGTGAAATCGAGCATTTTGTATAACGCCGCAATCGCAAGATCGCCGCTTTCGCGGGGATGACAGAAAAGTATTAATCTACTCTGGCCCGAAATTAATTGAATTTACAGCGCGTGATACGAAGCGGCCTTTTTTAACGCGGCTTCAATTTCATCGGAAAAACAGGCGAAGATTACGTACTCGACATAATCGCACGGGTGCAGCGCTTGCAACGTGGATTCGATCGCAATAGTCGCGGCCTGGTCGAAGGGATAGCCGTAAATTCCACAGGAGATCGCCGGGAAGGCGATGCTGTTGAGACCCTGCTGCTCGGCCAGCAGTATGCTGTTGCGATAACAGTTCGCGAGTAATTCGGCTTCGTCGTTGGCGCCGCCCCGCCATACCGGTCCGACCGCATGAATAACATGCCGTGCCGGCAGGTCGTACCCCGCAGTTATCTTCGCAGCACCGGTATCGCAGCCACCGAGGCTCAGGCACTCGGCGAGTAAGCCGGGCCCGGCCGCGCGATGAATCGCGCCGCAGACGCCGGCCCCGTCGGCGAGATTGGAATTGGCCGCATTGACGATGGTGTCCACATCGAGTTTGGTGATATCGGTTTGCTGAATATCAAGTTGAGGCATTGGAATTCTCCATGTCTTCCCAGAACGCTTGCAGCAATTGTTCCAGTGATTCGGGATTGTTGCAATACCGGGGGTTCCAGTGAGCCGGCAGATGCGCATAGACTGTTTTGCTTTCCTCGATACACCCGCCGAGTTCGATATCGAGGTCACCGATCCGGGTTGATAATTTCACTGAAACCTCGGATTGGGCCCGATCCCGGTAGCGTTTTTGAATTTTCTGATGTGTCAGCAAACCTTCCAGCGCCCTGACTCCGGGAGCGTCGTCATAGCCGAGATCGCCATCGCGGCAACAGAACTCGACCAGTTCGCGAATCCCGAGTTTTAGCTTGCGAGCCATGTCACCCGGGCTAGCTGGTGCGGGATAACCCTGCTCGTTAAAAAACTGCATCCAGCGCAGTTTGTCGCTGTCCTTATAAAGCGGCAAAAAACTCCGCGTCGTCGCGCTCCGGCAATACCGTCTCGAGTTCATCGCGCCTGAGTTGCTTTAACCCCGGGTTGTCGTTCATGAACGAACGTAACTCGGCCAAGGGGAAGATCGATAACAGGGTCGGTTGATCGATATCACCATCCACATCGAGAAAGCCCTGTTGTGTCAATGCAGCGATCGCATCGTCGAGCGATTCAATTTCAGGGTAATTCAGCTTGCTGCTGCAATACCAGTCATGGCTGCGGGATCCAGTGAGAAAATTTAGCTCCATACAGACAGCCTATAACCTGGCGTTAATTCAATATAGCCTGCGTTCTTCGAACGCGATTGTTTTACTGGATGCGTGGTCCGACGCATTGGGCGAAGCACGGCATGACAGTCGTTATAGAATACGCCAAAGCTTTCATTCGTGGCATCCATCGTCTAAAGGCGAGGCGTTTGAACAGGTCATCCTGTATTATACCGGACAGGAAATACTCCCGGTTCGGCACACTAAGCTGACATTTTATGCGTTGCCCATCGGATTGTTTCTGGGTGCTATAGCTTAACCTGAAGAACAGAGAGATTGATGCCAATAACATCCCTTACCACCCTGAGCTGGAATGATTTAGAGCAATGGGCGGGGCCCACTATTTTAGCGCGCGGCAAAAGCTATCGGCGCCGTGTGCACGATCTTGCGCTGACCGATGAAGATCACCTGATTGCCACCGTCGCTGGAAGCGAGCCCTATATCACCCGTGTCTGGTTAACCGATGACGAACCTGATTGCGAATGCAGTTGCCCTTATAATTGGGGGCCATGCAAACACGCTGTCGCCGTGATAGTGGCTTATCTCGATTGCATTAAATCAGAGCAGTCGGTGCCGCTGATCGAGCCCGGCGATTTGGATGCGCGGCTATCGGTCTATGGCCTGGCAGATGAGCTGGACAGCGAGTTTGACATCGATGTCGAGGAAGCACGTACCGCACTCAAGGCGATGACCAAGGCGCAACTCATCGAATGGGCGTTGGGCGTGGTTACCGATCATCCTTCTATTTTCGATAGCCTGCCGTCCAAAGCGCTGCCTGGCGATGACGTAGTGGATAAAACGGTGGCTCGATTGCGCCAGCAAATTCGCAAGACCGGGGACGAAAGAGGCTGGCAGGACAATTGGAATAACGACGGCTATATCCCGGATTATTCCCCCATTCAAAAGCAACTCGAAAAACTGCTCGGCGGCGGCCATATAGAAGTCATCCTGGAACTGGGGGAGGAATTATTCTCGCTCGGCATCACGCAGGTCGGGGAATCGGATGACGAGGGTGAAACCGCCAGTGAGATCGCCGGTTGTCTGGCCGTGGTGTTTGCGGCGATGCGTAATAGCAAAAGGCCGGCCGCGCAGCGCATGATCTGGTTCTGGAATAAGTTGCTCGAAGACGAATATGGTTTGCTGGATGAACTGGAGTCGCCGATAGACTACACGGCAATGAAACGGACCGACTGGCGCGAGGTTGTCGAAGAATTTAATCAGCGCCTGGGTAATTGCCCTGATCCAAAAGGCGATAGCACCGGGTATGGGGACAAATATCGTCGGCAGCGCCTATTGGAATTCACGCTGGAAGCATTGACCCATGCAGGTGAAACCGAGCGCGCTACGGAATTGATGATCGCGGAGCTGCCCTACTGCGATAATTATGTCGAATTGGTTGATTATCTGTTGGCAAGCGACGCCGATGACCAGGCCGAGCACTGGGCGTATCAGGGGTTTCACAAGACCATAAGCGCGTTACCCGGTATCGCCGCACAACTGGTGGAGCGGTTGCTCGATCTGGCCGGGAAACGTAAGGATTGGCCGCAGTTAGCAGCGCTGCATGTTGATAATTTTCTGCAGAACACCAGCGTTGATCACTATCGATTAGCTCGGAAATCCAGCCAAAAGGCAGGCTGCCGGGCGCAAATACAGGCTGAATTATTGCGGTTTCTGGAAACTGGCGAATCCCCTCTGTCCACGTCCGATTGGCCGTTGCCCGGCACCAGGCTGAAATTCCCGAAGCCGAAATACCGGCAGAGTATTCCTGATTATGAAGCGCTGATAGCTATCGCGCTATTCGACAAGCGCGCCGAGGATGCGCTGCACTGGTATCAGAAAACAGGGAATAAAAGTTATCACGCCGAAGCAATTGCCCAGGCGGTGCAAAAAACCAACCCCGAGGTGAGCCTTGGTATCTGGCAGGGCAAGGTTGAGACGTTCATCGCCAAAGTGAAACCCGCCGCTTACCGAGAGGCCATGCCCTATTTGCGAAAAATACAAAAACTCATGCTGAGCTGCGGGCGTGCCGATGATTACCGCCGTTATATTGCAACGTTACGCAAACAACACAAGGCCAAGCGGCGTTTGCTGGAAGAACTGGATACGCTGGAAAGCAAGAGCAAGAAAAATCGGCCGATCCTGGAAGGTTGAATGTAAGAATTGAACCGGGTAATCGATTCGGTTATCAACAATGCACTGGTTTGAGTACATCCACTGTGGAACAATCAATATTTATCAGGGGACAATTCAGAAATCGGCCAGGTCGGTTCTAGTTGCAGACTCAGGAGAACCCGTCATTATGAAACGAAACGAAACATTAAGGCTGCTGAAAGCACACAAGGCTGAAATACAAAAAAGGTTTGATGTAACCAGCCTGGCGTTGTTCGGATCTACCTCCCGTGACTCGGCCGGATCGCAGAGTGACATCGACATCCTGGTCGTATTTGATGGTCCTGCCACATCCAGCCGCTACTTTGGCCTGCAATTCTATCTGGAAGACTTGTTCGGTAAACCCATTGACCTGGTCACCGACAAGGCATTACGACCCGAACTGCGCCCTTATGTGGAACAGGAAGCCGTCCATGTCTGAGACCCGAACCCCCGAACGGGAGTGGCGGTTCTATGTCGATGACATGATAGGATTTGCCGCGAAAGTGCTCACTTACAGCGCCGATTCCGGGTGATAAAGAACGTCGAGGAGCTTGAGCGAGCGCTGGATTACCCCTGGGAGAGATGGACCATTTTTCTCCATCCGGCACAGCGTCAGTGGGTTGATAAGGACTATAACGGACCTGCGCGGGTTTCGGGTTCAGCGGGCACGGGTAAAACCATCGTCGCCTTACATCGGGCCGTCTTTCTTGCCCGCAATCACCCTGATGCGCGGGTTTTACTGACCACCATTTCCGACACCCTGGCCAATTCACTGAGGATCAAGTTGAGACGATTGATCAGCAACGAGGCGCATATTGGCGAGCGACTGGAAGTCCATGCCATCAATGCAATTGGCCGTCGGCTCCATGAATTGCATTTTGGTTCTGTGAACATCATTTCCGCTGAAGCAATGATAAAGCTCCTCGTGGATGCGGCCGGGGAACCAGGAGGGCATAAATTCAGCCGCCGATTTTTAATGACTGAATGGGAAGAGGTAGTGGACGCATGGCAGTTAGACACCTGGGAGGCATATCGGGATGTGCGTCGGTTGGGCCGTAAAACACGCCTCCCGGAGCAGCAGCGCCAGGTACTTTGGGCGATTTTTAATCGTGTCCGCTTACAGCTTGTGGACCGGGGTCTGATTACTTATCCTGGCTTGTTCAGTCAACTATCAACTCAGCTTGCACAGCGGAAACACCCGCCTTTCGATTTCGCCGTCGTTGATGAAGCGCAAGATATCAGTGTTTCTCAATTGCGATTTCTTGCAGCACTTGGCGGTCAACGCTCAAACAGCCTGTTTTTTGCCGGCGATCTCGGGCAGCGAATATTCCAGACCCCGTTCTCCTGGAACTCACTGGGTGTCGATATTCGCGGCCGTTCCCGCACCCTCCATATTAATTACAGAATGTCGCATCAGATCAGGATGCTGGCCGACAGGTTGCTGGGGCCGGAAGTTTCTGATGTGGATGGTAATACCGAAGATCGACGCGGCACAGTTTCAGTATTCAACGGACCGGCTCCCGGTATCCGGCTACTGGAAAGTATTGAAGATGAGCGTGACGTGGTTAATAATTGGTTGTCTGACAGGAATGGTGAAGGGCTTCTGCCTCACGAGATGAGCGTCTTTGTCCGCTCTGATAAAGAGTTCGGCCGTGCTCGTAAAGCAGTCGAGGATGCCGGGCTTCCATTTAAGTTACTTGACGAGAACCTCGAGACAACCAGCGGATACCTTTCAATCAGCACCATGCATCTCGCCAAGGGGCTGGAGTTTCGAGCAGTCGTAGTGATGGCATGTGACGATGAAGTTCTTCCCCTGCAGGAACGCATCGAGACAGTAGTGGACGACTCGGATTTAGTTGAGGTCTATAACACGGAGCGCCACCTGTTGTACGTTGCCTGTACTCGCGCGCGTGATCACCTGTTGGTGACGGGCGTCGATCCGGCATCAGAGTTTCTTGACGATCTTGGGATGTGACTATGTGGAAATTTATTCACGCGGCAGATATTCACCTCGACAGCCCATTACATGGCCTGGAGCGATATGAAGGCGCACCCGTGGAGGAGATTCGCAGTGCGACTCGCCGTGCCTTCGACAACCTGATCGAACTTGCGATTGATGAGGAGGTGGCATTTGTGCTATTGGCCGGCGATCTATATGACGGTGACTGGAAGGATTACAACACCGGGCTCTATTTTGTTGATCGTATGAGACGTCTGCAGGATGCGGGAATTCGAGTATTCATGGTGGCAGGGAATCATGATGCCGCCAGTCAAATCACCAAACATCTTAGATTGCCGGACAATGTCACCCTGTTCTCCAATAAGAATCCGGAGCAGGTGATTCTCGATGACCTGAATGTGGCGGTATATGGGCAGGGTTTTGCTACACGGGCGGTAACAGACGATCTTTCACAGGCCTATCCACAAGGTGACCCACGGCTCCTTAACATCGGCCTGTTGCATACTTGTCTGGATGGAAAGCCAGGTCATGAACCCTATGCGCCTTGCACCGTCGAAGGGTTGCGGTCAAAAGGATATCAGTACTGGGCGCTAGGCCATGTCCATAAACGCGAAGAGGTGAGTCAGGATCCCTGGATAGTATTCCCGGGCAATATTCAGGGGCGACATATCCGTGAGGAGGGACCGAAAGGCTGTACCCTGGTCACAGTAGAAAGCAGAGAGATCGTGGAGGTAGAGCATCGTGATACTGATGTGATGCGCTGGTGCCTCTGTGAGCTTGATGTTTCCGCCAGCGAAACGGTTGATGATATCTATGAGCAGGTACGCGAGGGCCTGCAGTCGGCATTGGATTCCGCCGAAGGGAGGCCGGTAGCGGTGCGCATGGTTTTGCAAGGAGCCTGTTCTGCGCATTCGGCGTTACATGCAGATCGGGAGCGTTGGATCCAGGAGTATCGGGCTCTGGCGACCGGGCTCGGTGGAGTTGGAACCTGGTTGGAGAAGGTATCCATCAAGACAACATCATCCGTATCTGCCGATGAGGTTCTTGCAGGGGAGGATGCTTTGGGCGGTTTGCTGCGCGCCATCCGGGAAATGGAACTGGATGCCACGGCTTTGGATGAGCTTGCCGATGAGGTATCTGCGCTTCGTCAAAAACTCCCTGCAGCACTGCTCAGTGGCAATGATCCCTATGATCCGTCCGACCCGGGGGTACTCAAAGATACTCTGGAGGACATTAAGGAGCTTCTCGTAAACCGCTTGTTGTCCACGGAGAAAGGACCATGAAGATTCAGAAATTGAATCTTGTTGCATTCGGGCTCTTTACCGACAGGATATTGGCTTTTGACGAGGCTGGCCTCCACATCGTCTACGGTCCCAATGAGGCGGGTAAGAGTTCAGCCCTAAGGGGATTGAAAGCCCTGCTTTTTGGCATTGAAGAACGTACCCTGGACAATTTCCATCATGCCAATGACAAACTTCGTATAAATGGAGTTTTGCAGACAGCCGATGGGCATGAACTCACATTTATCCGGCGCAAAGGTCGGAAAAATACGTTGTTGACCCCCGATGGCGAGGTGCTTGATGAACAGGTGCTGGCGCCATTTCTCCAGGGCGTGACGCCGGAGCTCTTCAATACACTCTTTGGGATCGATCACCATGCATTGGTGCAAGGTGGACAGGAGATCCTCGAACAGAAAGGAGAGGTAGGGCAGGCGCTTTTTTCTGCAGCGCTTGGCAGTCACGCGTTACATGCAGTGCTGGTACAACTAGATGATGAGGCTGACGCTCTTTTTCGACCCAGGGGCTCAACCCAGACGATCAACTCAATGTTAAAGTCGTACGCCACACTCAACAAGGAAGTTAGGGAGCAGTCTCTTTCCTCCCGAGAATGGGATGAGCATCGTCGCGCCCTGGGGCGGACGATGAAGGCATTGGAGAAGGTACAATCGGAACTGGCGAGTAACAGGGTTGAGGTTAACCGTTTACAACGTGTCCAGCGCGTTTTACCGAAACTCGCCAGGCGTGGTGAGCTTTCTCAGGAACTGGAAGCGTTGGGTGATGTCGTCACGCTTTCCGAGGATTTTACAGACCGTCGCCAGAAGGCAGTGAATGGGTTGGAGACGGCTCAGGCAATAGTTGGGAAAGCTACTCCACGTCTTGATGGGTTTAAAAATCAGCTCGAAGGATTATTAGTAAACCAGGAATTATTGAACCAGGCAGAGAACATTGAAGATCTCCATGCGCGCCTGGGTGGTCACCGAAAAGCTCAGCAAGACTACCCGTATATTGAAGCTGAATGTGAACAATTATTGTCGGATGCAGATGCCATACTCAAAGAAATTCGACCTGATCTCGAACCGAAGAATATCGAGGAACTGCGCCCCGTACTGGCAAGGCGGCAGGTCATTGAAGATTTGGGCAGCAAAAATGCGTTACTGATTTCTCGGGTAGCACAGGCAGAGTCCAGCCTGCGTGAAACCGAAAAGAGGCTGAAGAGTACCCATAAGGAGCGCGATGAAATCACGGAATCAGGTTTCTCGGAAGCATTACGCCGAGCGATTTCCGCCGCCAGAAGACAAGGGTATA
>CAZAVY010000047.1:0-23341 GCA_964488685.1 uncultured Gammaproteobacteria bacterium | reverse complement strand
GAAGAGGTAGGCATAACGGGTGCGATGTTCGTATGCAACGATGGATGATGAATATATTATGCTATTTTCGGCAGGAAGCTGTATTGGCTATTGACACGGGCCGGCTAATGGGTGACCCCTTGAACTCCTTGAATTCTCTCAACCTCCCTTGATCGGCGGCAGTAAAACCACTTCGTCCTGTTGCTGAATCGTGATATCAGCATACTTTTCACGCGAAACCTTTTCATCGTTCAGAATGACGATGTAAGGCTTGGTCTCCGGGATTGGGATTTGTCGCAGCAATGCTTCGAGGCTGGCGCCGTCATCAACGCCGATTTTGCATTGGTTGAAGGAACTGCCGGCGGGCAGAAAGTGACGCAGCCCGCCAAACAGGGTGACCGTTATATCCATCAATTCCGCAACTTCTGATAACGGGCTCAATTCAGGCCGAGACGGCTCAGGGTTTCACTGGTGGGTACGCCCTCATCATTCCATCCGCATAGCCCGTAATATTCGGGCAGCATTTCATCGAGCTTGCAGACCAGCCCCTTGGCGGTGCCGACATCGGCCGGTTCCTCGAGTATGCGTTTCGGAAGGGTATCGTCTTTCCTGCCGAACCCGGCTTTCAAATTAAATAGTTTTTCCAGATTCCAGATGCGTTCGCCGGTTTCCTGCATGCGATCCTCGCTGCTCCAGTCGCCGTCGCAGGCGGCATCAACCAGTGCGCGATAGTCTTCCAGCCCCCAGCCGCAACCGCCCGGGAACAGGCATAAACCACTCGAATCCAGGAACGCTACCTGTTGCTGGCTATCACGAACGATCCTGGCCTTTCCGGCAATTTCCGTGGTTTCGAAGTCGTGACCGTAAGGGTCGGCACGCAGGTGGCAGGCACCACGGTTACTGGTTGCATATGCCAGACCCATGCCTTGCATCGCACGCCCGTCGTAGGCTGCAAACTCCTGTCCCTTGACCGTCATCGACAGATCGGGATGGCCGTACTTTTCGCACAGACGTTTTGATCCCATGGCGATATCGGCCCCGAAACCTTCGCCTCTGGCGGTCAATTCGGAAATGGCCACCAGCGCTTCGGCTGAACCGAACTCAAGTTTGATTCCGCCGGTGGTTTCTTCATCGATCGCGCCGATGTCGTACAATTCCATCGCCGCGGCAATCGTGCCGCCCAGTGAAATCGGGTCCATGCCGTACTCGTTACAGATAAATCCAGCGAAGGTAGCGGCATCGATATCATCGACCCCGCAGGCTGCGCCGAGCGCGTAAGCGGTTTCATACTCGAGGCCACCCGAAGCCCCCTGGTATTCGGGGCGATCTTTCACCGAGAAATGATTGGGGTCGATCTTGCATATCCGCCCGCAGCCGATGGTGCAGCCGAAGCAGGCGCTGTTGGTCACGATATTGGTATGTCCGTTTGCATTGGGTGTATGCATGGCTTCGGGATTGAGTTTATCGGCGCCTTCGAAACGCACGCTTCGGTTGTTGCGCGTTGGCAGCGCCCCAAAACCGTTGGTCACGTCCATCATCGCCAGGGTACCGTCGCGTGACATTTCTTCGCGGTCGTCGAGGCGTGCGTTGACTTCGTTGACAACCTTGTAAAATGCCCCGGGATCAGCATTTTTGACACCTACGGTGCCACGCACCGCAATGGTTTTGATTTTCTTCGAACCCATGACTGCGCCAACACCGGAACGACCCGCGGCCCGGTGTTTGTCATTGACGATGCAGGCGTAGCGACAAAGCGTTTCGCCGGCTTGCCCGATCCCGGCAAATCGCATCTGCGGATCCTGGTGCTTTTCAGCCAGGATATCTTCGGTTTCCCAGACGGTCTTGCCCCAAATTTCACCGGCATCGCAGATTTCAGCCTTTTCATTTTCTATATGCAGATAGACCGGCTTTTCAGACTCGCCCTCGATGATCAGCAAATCGTAGCCCGCCATTTTCAGTTCGGCACCAAACTTGCCGCCGGAATTGGAACAGGCAATAGCCCCGGTCAATGCGCCCTTGGTAATAACCGTATAGCGACCGCCCGTGGAAGCCATGGTTCCGGTCAACGGCCCGGTAGCGAAGATGATCTTGTTTTCCGCCGACAGTGCATCGACAGACGGATCCATCTCCTCGTAAAGGTATTTGCTGCCGAGCCCGCGCGAGCCGAGATAGGCCTCTGCCCATTTCATATTCAAAGCTTCGATATCGCAACTGCCGGTCGTCAGGTTGACGCGAAGAATTCGTTGTTGCCAGGCCATCAGGATTTCTCCGGGAAAATATTGTGTTTCAAGCGCGATTGTATATGCTGCTGATCTGTATTAATACGTACCAGACAGTGAAAAATGAGGGTAAATTAAATGATCAGGGTAATCATCGAGCGCGAGATTGCGGAAGGCCTCGAGACATTCTACGAAAACGCAATTGCAAATCTGCTGGATGTCATGACCCACGCCCCCGGTTATGTGTCGGGCGAGTCATCGGTTGAAATCCACCGCTCCAATCGATACGTGGTGATTACGCGCTGGACCGACGAGTCGGCCTGGAATCGATGGTATCAATCGAGCGAGCGGCAGGAATTAATAGACGTGATTCGACCATTTCTGCTGACCGAGGAGAAATTTACATTGCTGAGGCAATTGTTGCTACACCGCGATAAGTCAGTCGCCTGAGGTTTGCGGGACAGTATCCCTATTTACTGTTAAAATCAGCCCCAAGTCAGCTGGATAATCGCTGGTTTGCATTGCAAACGGGAGGAAAGTCCGGGCTCCACAGGGCAGGGTGCCAGATAACGTCTGGGGGGCGTGAGCCTACGGCCAGTGCAACAGAAAATAAACCGCCGGCTGCGGCTGGTAAGGGTGAAATGGTGCGGTAAGAGCGCACCGCGCTTGTGGTAACAGAAGCGGCATGGTAAACCCCACTCGGAGCAAGACCAAATAGGAAAACAATGGCGTTGCCCGCGTCGTTTTCGGGTTGGTTGCTTGAGACTGAAGGGTGACTTTCAGTCCAGATGAATGATTATCCTCGACAGAACCCGGCTTACAGGCTGACTTTCAATTAGACAGGGGGCGCATTTAAATGCGCCCCCGATCTTGCGTAATTTGTGCAAAAACGCACAAAACCTGTCGATAACTTAATGTGTCACTTTAACTATTGAGCCTAAGTGGCAGATATTCTTGATATATTCCCCCGCAAATTGTAGAAAAACAAGCTAAGTTGTTGACGCTATTGATAAAAAACCAGTATTTAGCGCCCATTATTACTTGACTTGTGGCAATAATTAGCCATATTGTGATTCTAAGTGGGTTAAAGTGTCACAAAGTGTCACAAAACGGGTTAAGCGTGCACAAATTTCGAGGGGTTTCCAATCTGTCTCTGGACGCAAAGGGGAGAATTGTTCTTCCCGCGCGTTATCGTGAACGCCTGCTTGAGATTTGTCAAAGCCAGTTAATCATTACCATCGATACCGATCAACCCTGTCTGCTGATTTATCCCCTTCCCGAATGGGAGCTCATCGAAGATAAAATCGAAGCCTTACCCAGTTTTAACCCCACAACCCGACGCATTCAACGTTTATTGATCGGCCATGCGACCGAGGTTGAAGTTGACAGCAGCGGGCGTATGTTGCTGCCCAATCCCCTACGAGAATATGCGAAACTCGACAAGAAAGTGGTTCTCATAGGCCAGGGCAAAAAATTCGAACTCTGGGACGAAACGCGATGGGCTGAACGCATGGAATCCTGGCTGGGCGATGGCAGTAGCGATGAAATGCCTGCCGCGCTGCTGGAATTAACGCTATGAGTCGGGTACATGCACCGGTATTGCGTGACGAGGTTCTGGCAGCGCTCGACATCAGGCCGAATGGCAGCTATGTCGATGGGACATACGGTCGTGGTGGACACGCCCGGTCGATTCTGGCGGCGCTTGGTGCGCAGGGTCGTCTCATTGTTATGGACCGGGATCCGCAGGCTATCGCCGATGCCCGGGCCAGGTTCGGGTCCGATAAGCGAGTGACCATAATTCATGATGATTACGCCAATATGCAGCGACAAATTGCAGCACTCGATTTAGCCGAGCATGTCGATGGAATATTGCTTGACCTCGGGGTTTCTTCACCGCAACTCGATGACGCCCGACGCGGCTTCAGCTTTCAGCACAATGGACCGTTGGATATGCGCATGAATCCGGACCATGGCGAGTCGGCGGCAGAGTGGCTTGCGCAGGCGGATGAAGCCGAAATCGCAAAGGTCCTCTGGGAATACGGTGAAGAACGCCACTCACGCCGTATCGCCAGAAAGATTGTCGAGAATCGTCGCTCGCGAGCGATCGATGACACCGCAACCCTGGCTGCGCTGATCAGTGGAAGCGTGCCGCGACCCAGGAACAATCGGCATCCCGCGACGCGGAGTTTTCAGGCAATCAGGATTCACATCAATCAGGAGCTGACCCAGCTCCAGCAACTGCTCGATACCCTGTTTGATATTCTGAAAATTGGTGGGCGCCTGCTGGTAATCAGCTTTCATTCACTCGAAGACCGTATCGTAAAACGTTTTTTCAAACTGCGAAGTTCCCGGCCTAAAGTGCCTCGTGGTTTGCCGATACGCGATCACGAACTGGTTTCCGAAATTCGACTCAAACCAACGAGCAGGGCAATCAAGGCCGGTGTCAGGGAACTGACATCAAATCCCCGTGCCCGTAGCGCGGTACTGCGCATCGCAGAGCGAGCGGCCTGATGAACCGCAGAATCTGGATTCTACTGCTGCTAACAATGGTTCTCGGCAGTGCACTGACGGTGATTTACGTGAAGCATCAAAGCCGTGTGCTTTTTGCCGATTTACGCAGTGTACAGAAACAGCAAGACCGTCAAGTTATCGAATGGGGGCGTTTGCAATTGCAAAACAGCACCCTGGCAACGCATAGCAACGTTGAAACCAGAGCGCGCAAAGACCTTAAAATGCGCTTGCCTGAAAATGTCGAACTGGTGCGGTTGCAATGAAACCCAAAACCAGCATGAGCGCGCAGGAACACCAGGCCACTTATCTGGGAACACGCCACTACTTTGTGTTATGGGTTATAATCTCAATGTTTGCCGCACTGATTGCACGCGCACTTTATCTGCAAGTGGTGGAGCAGGACTTTCTCGCCAGTCAGGGTCTGCAACGGCAAATTCGCACTATCGAAACACCGGCGTACCGGGGCGCAATCCTGGATCGATTTGGAACTCCTCTGGCGATCAGCACACCGGTGGATTCAGTTTGGGTCAATCCAGCTGAAATACTTGAAAACCTGACTGCCTTGAATCGGGTTACCGATAAACTGGGTCTCGACTATCGCGATACGGTGACCATGCTGAAACAGCGCGCCGCCCGTGAATTTGTATATCTGAAGCGCCAGCTCGAACCTGATTTTGCGCGCGCGGTAGCAACCGGAATCGACGGGGTTTACCTTCAGCGTGAATATCATCGCTTCTACCCTGCCGGTGAAGTAGTGTCACACCTGGTGGGATTTACCGATATCGATGATCGGGGTCAGGAAGGTCTCGAGCTGGTTTACCAGGACTGGCTGCGTGCCCAGTCGGGTAAGCGTCGTGTAATCCGTAATCGACACGGCGAGGTGATCGAAGAACTGGCACAGGTCAAAGCGGCGCAATCGGGTAAAGATATCCATACCAGTATCGATATGCGCCTGCAGTACATCGCCTATCGCAGCCTCGCCAGGGCAATCAAATTTCATGCCGCCAAGGCCGGTTCGGCAGTACTGCTCGACGCTCGCAGCGGCGAAATTCTGGCGATTGTAAACCAGCCCTCTTACAACCCGAATCGCCGCACTTCGATGGCATCCCGACAATCACGCAATCGCGCGCTTACCGATGTTTTTGAACCCGGATCGGCAATCAAGCCTTTTACCCTGGCGGCTGCCATCGATCGAGGTCGCTTTGATCGCGGCAGCAGTATTGATACTTCGCCTGGTTACATGATGGTAAGCGGGCACGCGATTAAAGATTTGCGAAACTACGGCGTACTCGACCTTGCCGGAGTATTGCGTCAATCGAGTAATGTGGGCGCATCGCGAATTGCGATGTCGCTCGAAAAAAAGGAATTGTGGGAGAGCTTCAAGGACTACGGTTTTGGAGAACCGTCAGGCGTGTCTTTCCCGGGTGAAACATCGGGCTACTTTCGTCACTATAGTCAATGGCAACCCCTCGATCACGCAACCATGGGGTTTGGTTACGGCATGTCGCTGTCGATTACCCAGCTTGCCCGAGCTTATGCCGTGATCGCAAACCAGGGTCGCCTTGTCGATCTCAGCCTGCTGCGAAAAGAACCTGTCACGCCCCGCAGAAACCAGATATCACGACATGTCATGAAAGCCAGCAGCGCACGCCAGATAATAGACATGCTGGCCGACGTGGTTGGACCGAACGGTACCGCGCAACGAGCCGCGATCGAAGGATATAAAATTGCGGGCAAGACTGGAACGGCTAAAAAGAGCATTGCCGGCGGTTATCAGAAAGACGATTATATTTCGGTTTTTGCCGGTATTGCACCCGCCGGTAATCCCCGCCTGGTGATGGCCGTGGTGATCGATGAACCCACTCAAAATGGTTACTACGGCGGCGTTGTTGCGGCACCGGTTTTTCAGGAAGTAATCTCCAACGCATTACGAATCCTCGATATTCCGCCCGACGATTTACCGACCCTGGTCCGCAACAAGGGGCAGGGGGCATGATGACGAACCTCAATATCCCGGGAATATTATTATCGGAACTGGTTTCGGGATTTACCGTGAATGATCCGATACCCTCTATTCGAATATGTGATATCGCCAGTAATAGCGTCAAGGTCAAGCCGAATTCCGCGTTCATCGCGCTACCAGGCATAAAGTCAAACGGCATTGATTACGCTATCGACGCGGTAAAGGCGGGTGCGGTGACGGTGATCTACGATGCTGCCGACGAGTATAGCCTGCAGCGGATTCCGTTGTTGAGAAAACAGGTCGATACCCACTGGATCGGTATCGAACAGTTGCAACGCAACAATGGTCATATCGTGAGCCGTTTCTTCGGTGATCCGGGGCAGGCAATGACCATCATCGGAATTACCGGAACCGACGGTAAGTCCAGTGTCACCCATCTTGTAACCCAGGCCCTGACCGGAATCGGTAAATCCTGCGCCAGTATCGGTACGCTTGGGTATGGCATAGGCAATAACCTGACGCCGGACTCATTGACGACACCGGACGCGGTCAGCTTGCACTCTCGTTTGCACAGCTTCCGGCAGCAACGCTGCGAATACGTGGTCATGGAAGTGTCTTCACACGCGTTGCAGCAGTACCGGGTCAACGGTTGTGATTTTGATATCGCGGTACTGACGAACCTGGGACGGGATCATCTCGATTACCATGGCGACATGGATAGCTATGCGGCCGCCAAGGCACGTTTGTTCCATGATTTTCAATTATCCGGCCGCGTGGTCAATGCCGACGACAATTTCGGGCAACAGATAAGTCAGTCAGTCGAGCCTGGCTCCTTAATACGCTACTCGGTTGAAACCGATGGCAAGCCGCAAGCCGAGGTGAAATTGAGCGCCTGTGAAATAACCGCTAACGGACAGCATATCCGCGCTTCGACGCCATTGGGAGAAGTGAACGCGGCCACCGCCTTGCTCGGTCGTTTCAACGTCGAAAATACGCTCGCCTGCATCGCCACCCTGGTGGCGCTGGGGCTTGATCGCAATCAGCTCGAACTCGCAGTCAGGGATTTAAAACCAATCCCCGGGCGCATGGAAAAATTCAGTGGCAAGCGCGGCATTGCCGCGGCGGTCATTGACTTTGCTCATACCGAACAGGCCTTGCGGGCATGTCTCGGTGCGAGCCGGGAACATACCCGTGGTTTGTTGTGGTGCGTGTTCGGTTGCGGCGGTGATCGTGATCCGGGTAAACGCCGTGGTATGGGTCGTGCAGTTGAAGCGCTTGCGGATCGTGCGATCATTACCGACGATAATCCGCGCAACGAATCCCCCGAAAAAATTGCGGCCGAAATTCTATCCGGGATGAAACAACCCGAGCGGGCTTGCGTGGTACACAATCGCCAGGCGGCGATTGAGTACGCGCTTTCACAGGCATCAGCCGAAGACCTGGTAGTGATTGCCGGCAAGGGGCACGAACAAGAGCAGATAGTCGGCAATGAGCGCCGACCCTTTAGCGATCGCCACGTGGTCAGGCGAATTCTGAAGGTGGCTCATGATTAAGTTGTCATTGCAGACACTGGCTGAAATATTGGGGACCTCGGTCGAGGATTTTCCGAGCGCAAACTTTTCCGGGGTGACGATCGATAGTCGACAGCCCTGCGGTGCGAAGTTGTTTGTCGCCATAAAGGGACCTAATTTCGATGGCCACAATTACCTCGAAAAGGCCTACCGGAATGGCGCTGTGGTTGCCCTGGTCGAGCATCGTCAACAATGTGATATTGCGCAAATTGTGGTTGCGGACTGTAAACAGGCGATGGGCCAGTTGGCAAATTACTGGCGTCGATACTGCGATCCCTGCGTGATTGCATTGACGGGCAGTAACGGTAAAACCACGGTCAAGGAGATGCTTTACCAGATTTTGATAAAACAGGCTTCAACCCTTGCGACCCGTGGGAATTTTAACAATGACATCGGCGTGCCTTTGACCCTGTTCGGGCTGGAACCGGAACATGACTACGCGATTATTGAAATGGGGGCGAATCATCGTGGTGAAATCGCCCGGCTCGCTGAAATTGCCAAACCCGATATTGTCTATGTAAACAATGTTGCCGCCGCCCACCTGGCCGGATTTGGAGATGCGCAGACAGTGATCGAGGCGAAAGGTGAGCTTTACGCATATTGCGCGCCCGAACAACAGGCCCTGTTCAATGCCGACGAGGTCGCCAGCCATTACTGGCAAGAGCTCTGCGCAGCGAAAGCGCAAGTTACCTGTGGCCTCGACAATGTTGCCGATATTCGCGCGAGCTGGTCTGCCGAGGGTGAAACACTAAGAGTTGAATTCGCATACCAGGGCGAAACCCGTACCTGCGAGCTCGGTGTTGTCGGTGAGCACAATGTCCGCAATGCGTTAGCGGCGGTATCGCTGGCGATTCTGAGTGGCAATGAACTGACACAGGCAGTCGAAAGCCTGGCTGACTTCTCCGGGGTTAAAGGGCGTTTGCAAATATTGTCAGGTCCCGAGCGAAGCCGCATGATCGATGATAGTTACAACGCCAATCCGGAATCGCTGGAGGCGGGCATCAAGGTCCTGTGTTCATTGCCGGGGTCAGCATGGCTGGCACTGGGTGACATGGCTGAGCTGGGTGCGGAAGCGGAGAGCCTGCATCGCAAAGCTGCACAGACGGCGCGGCGGCATGGCGTTGAACAGTTTTTCGGTGTTGGTGAAATGAGTTGTATCGCCAGTGAGGAATTTGGTGAAGCGGGCCATTGCTGCGAATACATCGAGCAGATGGCGGAATCTATTCGCGGGCAGATCCACCCGGGAGTGAATCTGTTGATCAAGGGTTCGCGTGCGGCTGGAATGGAGCGATTGGTTGCCATACTGACCGAGTCCGCAAACGGGGGAGAGGTCGATGCTGTTTAGCCTGTCGGAGTATCTCACGCAATTCCACGGTGGTTTCAACGTCTTCCAGTACCTGACCATGCGCACCATTTTGGGGGTGCTTACCGCGCTCCTGATTTCGTTGATTGTGGGACCGAAAATGATCCGGTTGTTGAACAGTTACAAGATCGGTCAAAACGTCCGCAATGACGGTCCCGAGAGACATCTCGCCAAGGCGGGAACTCCGACCATGGGTGGCGCCTTAATCCTGGTGGCGATAGTCACCAGCACCCTGTTGTGGAGTGATTTGTCGTCCCGTTTTGTCTGGGTAATTCTATTCGTAACGATTGGTTTCGGTGTGATCGGCTGGACCGATGACTTTAAGAAGCTTGCCTACGGTAATTCCAAAGGGTTATCGGTGTGGGTCAAATTGTTCTGGCAATCGCTAATCGGCTTGAGTGCGGCGCTGGCGCTGTACCATACAGCGAAGTTTCCGATCGAAACACAACTTATCGTGCCGTTTATCAAGGATATATTGATTGACCTGGGTTGGTTTTACGTGGTGCTGACCTATTTCGTTATAGTCGGCAGTAGTAATGCGGTTAATCTAACCGACGGTCTCGATGGACTCGCGATTCTGCCAACGGTGCTGGTTGGAGGCGCACTGGGTGTTTTTGCCTATCTCACCGGAAATTTTAATTTCTCGAATTATCTGGGCATTCCCTATGTTCCGGGCGTTGGGGAAATGGTTGTTTTTTGTGGTGCACTGGTCGGCGCTGGCCTCGGTTTCCTGTGGTTTAACACCTATCCGGCCCAGGTCTTCATGGGTGATGTTGGCGCGCTGGCACTCGGTGCGGCGCTCGGTACCCTGGCCGTGATTGTACGACAGGAACTGGTGCTTTTTATCATGGGTGGCATCTTCGTTGCCGAAACGGCTTCGGTCATTTTACAGGTGGCATCATTCAAGTTAACCGGTCGCCGTATATTCCGCATGGCGCCATTACATCATCACTACGAACTCAAAGGCTGGCCGGAACCACGAATTATCGTGCGCTTCTGGATTATTACCGTGGTGCTGGTTCTGGTCGGTCTGGCGAGTTTAAAGATTCGGTAATGTGGAGCGTGATCCAACAATCAACAACGCAGCAAGACGTTAATTACCTGGTGGTCGGTCTCGGTAAGACGGGTTACTCGGTAGCGCGTTATTTACTGGGTAAAGGTTACCGCTGCCGGGTTCAGGACACGCGTGACATTCCACCCTATCTCGGAGAACTGAAATCCCGATTCGACGCTGTCGACTTCCAGGTACGATCGCTCGATAGCGATTTGATTGCCTGGGCCGACGTGTTGGTGGTCAGCCCGGGAGTTTCAGTCATGCAGGATGAAATTCGGCAGGCGGTCGATCTGGGAAAGATCGTGATCGGCGATATCGAACTGTTTGCGCGCGCGGTCGATAAGCCGGTTGTCGCAATCACCGGTTCGAATGGCAAGAGCACGGTTACCTCCCTGGTCGGAGAAATGATCGGTAACGATGATCAGGTGGTAGCGGTCGGGGGTAATCTTGGTACCGCGGCGCTCGACCTGTTGGAACAGAGTCCCGATATCTATGTGCTCGAGTTGTCGAGCTACCAACTCGAAACCACGACTTCGCTCCGACCCCGGGTCGCGGCAGTGCTGAATCTCTGTGAAGACCATCTGGACCGTTACCCGGATTACGCTGAATACATCAGGACCAAGTTGCGAATTTATAACCATGCCGAGATTTGCGTCAGCAACCTCGATGACACACTGACCCATCACGACGCGGAGGATATCCGTTTTAGCCTGAACCCCGGGGCGGAGGTCGAGTTTAAGCTGCTCGAGGATGGCGGGTACTGGCTGGCGCATCGTAATGAGCGTTGGTTAAGGGTCGATGAACTCAGGCTAAACGGGCGCCACAACTGGGCAAACTGCCTGGCCGCGATGGCCATCGCTTACCAGCTCGGCGTCTCACAGTCGGCGATTGAGAAAGCCATGCGCGATTTCAGCGGAATTGCGCATCGCAGCCAGTGGGTTGCCGAAATCGACGGTGTCGAATGGATCAATGATTCCAAGGCCACTAATGTGGGTGCCGCTCAAGCTTCGATCGAAGGTCGGGAGCGCCCGGTCATTTTGATTGCCGGGGGTCAGTCAAAGGGCGCGGATATGTCGATCCTGTTCGAAACCATCAGGCAAAAAGTGCGCCTGGCGTTACTCCTTGGAGAAGATGCTGCGCGACTGGAGCGAGCCTGGCAGGGTGCAGCTCCGATCGAACGGGTTGCGAACATGCAACAGGCGGTACAGCGTGCTCAGGAGTTCGCAAAAAGCGGTGATTGCGTGCTGTTGGCGCCAGCCTGTGCGAGCTTTGACATGTATCCGAAGTTTGAAACGCGTGGAGATGATTTCATGCGCTGCGTGATGGAGCTGGCAGGTGAGTAGTCAGGCCATCCGCACAGGCAGGGGTTCCTCAAAGCCAGGCCTCGAACTGGCGATGGGGTATGATCGCGTCATACTGTTGCTCTACCTGATACTGATATCCATCGGCCTGGTGATGGTGGCATCGGCTTCGATCGGAATTGCAGATCAGCAAACCCAGGATCCCTTCTTTTTTGCAAAACGCCAGTTCCTGCGGATTCTCTTAAGCCTCAGCCTTTTGTGGTTTGCCTGCAAAATCCCGCTCGAGTTCTGGAAAAACAACGGCATGGTTTTAATGCTGGGTTCGATCATTCTGCTGGCCGGAGTTTTGATTCCCGGGCTTGGCCATACCGTCAACGGCAGCACTCGCTGGTTCAAAATTGGTTTGCTTACATTCCAGGTTTCAGAAGTCGCCAAGTTGTTTCTGATTATCTATCTCAGCGGATACCTGATCCGCCGAAGCCAGGAAGTGCAGACCAATACCATGGGATTTATCAAACCGATGCTGATTCTGGCAGTGGTCAGCGGGCTGCTGGTACTGGAACCCGACTTCGGCGCCGCGGCGGTATTGCTGATGACCGGGCTCGGATTGATCTTTCTGGGTGGAGTACGTTTCGGTCAGTTCATCCTGTTCGTCGTCGGCACCCTGTGCATCATGAGCCTGTTGGCGGTTTCATCACCTTACCGATTGGCGCGAATAACGTCATTTATCGATCCCTGGGCCGACCCTTTCAACAGCGGTTTTCAACTGACACAGTCGCTTATCGCGATCGGCAGCGGCGGATGGTTTGGTACCGGTTTAGGCGGTAGTATTCAAAAACTGTTTTACCTGCCGGAAGCACACACAGATTTCATGTTTGCCATCTTCGCCGAAGAATTCGGTTTTTTCGGACAGGTATTGTTGATCGGCTTGTTTGCGTTATTTGTGTGGCGCTGTTTTACGATTGCAAAAATCGCGCTGCAAAGACGGCAGGCCTTTGGCGCCTACCTGGCTTACGGGGTTGGCCTGCTGATTGCGATGCAGGCGGCAATCAACATCGGCGTCAATATGGGTGCCTTGCCGACCAAAGGATTAACCCTGCCTTTTATCAGTTACGGTGGCAATTCGATACTCAGCATGTCGTTTGCGGTGGGGCTGGTGTTGCGGGTTTATTACGAAAGCCACCGGGGCGGTCTTACCTGGACCCCCCGCAGGCGGGTGGCAGTACGCGCATGAACCGCGGTAAGCCAATCGTGGTCATGGCCGGCGGCACCGGCGGTCATGTATTTCCGGCCCTGGCGGTGGCCGAGTACCTGCGCGAGCACGGGGAAAAGATCGTCTGGTTGGGAACCCGTTCCGGGATCGAGGCGCGGGTCGTGCCAGCCGCGGATTTTGCGATCGAATGGTTGAATATAAAGGGGTTGCGCGGCAAAGGGCTGGTCACGCTGTCGCTGGCGCCGTTCAGATTGTTACGCGCTTGCTGGCAGGCGTTGCGAATGTTGCGACGGATTCGCCCCAAGGCAGTGCTGGGAATGGGGGGATTTGCATCCGGGCCGGGCGGGTTGATGGCCCGCCTGCTCAATATTCCGTTGTTCCTTCATGAACAGAATTCGATTGTCGGGTTGACCAATCGGATCCTCAGTCGTTTTGCAACCGGCAACTACTCCGCTTTTCCGGATGCGGCCGGATCAATGCCGAAAGGGGAATGTATCGGTAACCCGGTGCGTGCCAGCCTCGTTGGCATGGAAATTCCGGATACCCGGTTACGATCCAGAATCGACGCCCCGATGCAATTACTGGTCATTGGCGGTAGCCTCGGGGCGGCCGCGTTGAATCGTTTTATACCGCAGGCGATCACCTGCATTGATGGTAATCAGCGCCCGCGGGTATGGCATCAGTGTGGCGAGAAACAGCTTCATGCCTGTCGGCAAAACTACCGCGAAGCCGGGGTAGACGCCGAGGTAGTCAGCTTCATCGATGATATGCGCGAAGCTTATGCATGGGCTGACCTGGTGGTATGCCGTGCCGGTGCGCTTACCATTTCAGAGCTTAGCGCGGTTGGGCTGGCGTCGTTACTGATTCCTTTCCCCCAAGCCGTTGACAATCATCAATACCATAACGCGCGTTTCCTGGAGCAAAACAAGGCCGCGCAGATTCTCCCCGAGGCCGATTTGAGTGCCGAGAACCTGGCCCTCAAGTTACAGTTTTTTCAACAGAATCGCGATGTGCTGGTTGAAATGGCGACCCATGCCCGTGAACAATTTCAAGGTAATGCGACCGAGCGCCTGGCCGCCGGTATTCTAGCGGGGGCGAAGTCATGACGGTGAGCTCGAAACACTTCATGCGCCGAATTCGCAACATCCATTTCATTGGCATCGGTGGTGCCGGTATGAGTGGTATTGCCGAAGTTTTTCATAATCTGAACTATCACATCAGTGGTTCCGACATCGGCGAAAGCGCTATGGTCGGACACTTGCGTGATATCGGTATCGAAGTCACGATCGGGCATCGCGGCGAAAACGTCGAGCGGGCTCACGTGGCCGTGGTGTCGAGCGCGATCGCTGATGACAACCCGGAAATTACGCGCGCGCGGGAAATGCGCATCCCGGTCGTCAGGCGTGCTGAAATGCTGGCCGAGCTGATGCGTTTCCGGCGCGGTATCGCGGTTGCGGGAACGCATGGCAAGACCACTACCACCAGTCTGGTGGCGACTGTGCTCGCAAAAGGAAACATCGATCCGACCTATATCATCGGTGGCAAACTTGTCAGTTCCGGGAGTCATGCCAGGCTTGGACTTAGCGACTACCTGGTTGCCGAGGCCGATGAAAGTGACGCTTCGTTTCTTTATTTACAGCCGATGATGTCGATCGTCACCAATATCGACCGGGATCACCTGTCGACCTACGAAGGTGATTTTGAACGGCTCAAGCAAACCTTTATCGAGTTTTTGCATCATTTACCGTTTTATGGACTTGCCGTATTGTGTCTTGACGACCCGGTAGTGCGAGAAATTATGGACCAGGTCGCGCGTCCACAGTTGACCTACGGCGAGGCAGAGGATGCCGACGTGCGTGTCACCGACATCGTTGCCAGAGGCGCCAAAACACACTTCAGCGTGAAACTTCCCGATCACTCCGAGCTGCTCGAAATTGAACTCAACCTGCCCGGTAAACACAATGTTCTCAACGCCACGGCGGCGATCAGCATTGCCTGGGAGCTGGGGGTTTCGCGCGAGGTGATCAAGGAATCGCTGACCGAATTTTCCGGTATTGGTCGTCGTTGTCAGATCAGCGAAAATCTGCAGGTTGGAAACGGCAGGATTATGCACATCGATGATTATGGACACCATCCGACTGAAATCCAGGCGACGCTGGCGGGTATCCGCGCCGCCTGGCCGAAAAAGCGATTGGCAGTTTTGTTTCAACCGCATCGATATACGCGCACCCGTGATCTATTCGAAGACTTCACCCAGGTGCTGTCAGACGTCGATCAGCTGATACTGCTCGATGTATACCCGGCAGGCGAAAGCCATATCAAAGATGCCGATGGGCGTGCCCTGGCACGGTCTATTCGTGGTCGCGGCAAGGTAGACCCGGTATTTGTGGAAAATCTGGAAGGCCTGGACGAGGTGCTTGAAACCGTTTTGCAGGATGGTGATATTTTGGTAACCCTGGGTGCGGGCAGTATCGGTGCCTGGTCGGCGGAATACCTGGCACAACATCAGATGGCAGGGAAGGGCAAATGAACGTGACCAGCCGGCAATCCATCAAAGGTGAGCTGTTGTTTGATGAAGATATGTCGAAACATACCAGCTGGCGGCTGGGCGGGCCTGCCGATCGCTACTACCTGCCGAGTGACCTGCAGGATTTGCAATTGTTCCTGGCTGAGCTGGAACCGGGCATCGACATTTTATGGATCGGGCTCGGCAGTAATCTGCTGGTGCGCGATGGCGGCATTCGTGGTCAGGTGATTGCGCCGTTGAATGGCCTCAGGGAAATTCAGCTGGACGCGGATGGAATACTGTATGTCGAGTGCGGCGCCAGTTGCGCCAGGCTAGCCCGGTTTTGTCAGAAACAGGGTCTCACCGGTGCTGATTTCTTTGCTGGAATACCGGGTACCGTTGGCGGTGCTTTAGCGATGAATGCGGGCGCTTTCGGTGGCGAGACATGGGGTTGCGTCGAGCAGCTTGTCATGATCAACAGACAGGGACGTCTGATCGAGCGAAGACCTGCTGAATTCGACATCGGCTATCGCCATGTCGACCTGCCCCGGCAGGAATGGTTTGCAGCCGCCCGGTTTCGATTTGATGCGCGCGCGCCTGGTGTCGATTCAAATATTCGCCGGTTATTACGGCAACGCAATGATACGCAACCAATCGGCCAGCCTTCCTGTGGCTCGGTATTCAAGAATCCGCCGGGCCGACATGCCGCGCAGTTAATCGAAGCCTCCGGCCTTAAAGGTCATCAACTGGGTACGGCTTGTGTATCGGAAAAGCATGCCAATTTCATCATCAGCAGCGGTGAGACTACTGCCGGCGATGTCGAGGCCCTGATCGACTATATCCGTAGCACCGTTGCGTCCCGATTTGACATCACCCTCGAAACCGAAGTGCGGATCGTGGGAGAAGCACTGTGAGCGTCTCGTTGCAGAAACCGGCGACTGATGCAGCCGCAAAATGCGGCAAGGTTGCGGTGTTGATGGGGGGTGATTCCGCCGAGCGCGAGGTTTCGCTCAACAGCGGCAACGCCGTATATCGGGCTTTACTGGATGCCGGGGTCGACGCCATTCCGATCGATCTCAAGGTGCTCAATTTTCATCAACTGGCAGAGCTCGAGGTGGATCGGGTATTTAACATGTTGCATGGCCGGGGTGGCGAAGATGGCACCATACGGGCGGTACTCGATTTTCTTGGCATACCCAGCACCGGCAGTGGCGTTTGCGCATCTGCCTTGACCCTGAATAAAATTCTGACCAAAAAGGTCATTCGTTGTAGTGGAATCCCGACAGCCGATTTTTTCGAACTGCATAGTGAAACCGATTGTGAGCGTTTGACCAGGGACTTTGGTTTACCGGTCTTCGTCAAACCCGTACTGGAGGGATCGAGTATCGGAATGACCATGGTGGGCCTGGAAAACGAGCTACTTCCCGCCTGGAAAGCCGCGCGCCAATTCGGCGCCGTGTTTGCCGAACGATATATCGATGGCGCCGAATATACCGCCGGGTTTATCGGTGACGAGGTGTTACCACTGATCAAGCTTGAAACGCCCCATGAGTTTTACGATTACGATGCCAAGTACCTGGCCGACGATACCATCTATACCTGTCCCTGTGGTCTCGACGACAACGCCGTCGCCGAGATCGACGAATTTGTGCGGCAAACTATTGGCGCCACCGGCGTGTGTAATTGGGGCCGGGTGGACTTGATGTTGGATCGGCAGCAACGGCCCTGGATTATCGAGGTGAACACGGTACCCGGAATGACCGATCACAGCCTGATTCCGATGGCGGGAAGGAGCGCAGGCCTGGAAATGCCCGAACTGGTTTTAAAGATTCTTGAGGCAACGCTAGCAGGAGATGACGAAGATGTTTAGATTCCGAAAGCAGGGCAACCAGGCGAAACGCACAATGCCGGCAGCGCCGTCGGGTTCATTTCAATGGCGCAAGTCTTACAATTGGATATTTTTACTGTTTCCACTGACGCTGGGTAGTGTTTATCTGCACCAGTCCGAGCAGCTGCTGCCGATCCGCAAGATTCAGTTGTCGGGATCCTTTGAATATCTGAACCAGGACCAGGTTGAATCGACCCTGCGGCAAACTATCGGTCAGGGGTTTTTTTCACTCGACATCCACCAGTTGCAGCAATCATTGCACGCAGAATCATGGACTGAAACGGTTTCGATACGACGTATCTGGCCCGATAAACTTAGAGTTGTGATCAGCGAAAAGAGACCGGTAGCTCGCTGGGATGAACAGAATTTACTGAGTGACTCGGCCAAAGTTTATCGTGCCGATACCCGGGGTTTCAGTCATCTGCCGGTGGTTTTTGCAACCAGTCACGAACCGGCCTGGGTACTGACACAGTATTACCGGCTGGCATCAAGGTTAAGCAGCGTCGACGAACGCTTGATAGCGCTGCATGTCGATCGTCGCGGAGCATTCCATGTCGAATTGATCAACGACCTGCAGATCAAGCTGGGGCGCGGCAATATCGATCACAAGATAGATCGCCTGGTGAGTATCTACACCGATCAGATTCTACCCAGACGCGAGCAGATCAGGCGTCTCGATTTACGCTACAGCAATGGCTTTGCCGTGGCCTGGAAAAAAGAAGCCCTGCAGGTTAACGACAAAGCATCAATCTGGAGTAACAGCAATGTCTAAAAAGGCATCGAGCAACCTGATCGTCGGGCTTGATATCGGAACCTCGAAGGTGGTTGCAATCGTCGGCGAGGTTACGGTCGAGGGCGATATCGAAATCATCGGTATCGGTACCCAACCCTCGCGCGGATTGAAAAAAGGCGTCGTGGTTAATATTGAATCGACCGTGCAGTCGATCCAGCGTGCGGTTGAAGAAGCGGAACTGATGGCGGGCTGCCAAATACGTTCGGTTTATGCCGGTATTGCTGGCAGTCATATTCGCAGCATCAATTCTCATGGCATCGTCGCGATCAAGGAAAAAGAGGTTACCACTGCCGATGTCGCGCGTGTAATCGAAGCCGCCAAAGCGGTAGCGATTCCGGCTGATCAACGAATTTTGCACGTGTTACCGCAAGAATTTGTAATCGATAATTCCGAGGGAATTCGCGATCCGATCAGCATGTCCGGGGTACGACTCGAAGCCAAGGTGCACCTGGTGACCGGTGCCTTAAGTGCGGCGCAAAACATCGTCAAATGTGTGCGCAGGTGCGGTCTCGAGGTCGATGATGTGATCCTGGAGCAATTGGCTTCCGCGAGCTCGGTGCTGACCGAGGATGAAAAAGAACTGGGGGTATGCCTGGTCGATATCGGCGGAGGCACGACCGATATCGCGGTGTTCTCCGATGGCGCGATTCGCCACACCTCGGTTATCCCGATTGCCGGTGACCAGGTCACTAACGACATCGCGGTGGCGTTACGTACGCCGACTCAATATGCCGACGATTTAAAGGTCAAGTATGCCTGTGCTTTGCGACAGTTAGCGACGGGCGATGAAACCATCGAAGTTCCCAGTGTCGGTGATCGCGAACCAAGACGCCTGGCGCGACAGACTCTGGCCGAGGTGGTGGAACCCCGTTACGAAGAATTATTGAGCCTGGTGCAGGCGGAATTGCGCCGTAGCGGGTTCGAAGAGATTTGTGCCGCCGGAATAGTGATGACCGGGGGTAGTTCGAAAATGGAGGGCGCGATCGAATTGGCGGAAGAAATTTTCCATATGCCGGTTCGATTGGGTTATCCACAGTATGTATCGGGACTGGTTGACGTGGTGCGCAATCCGATTCATGCGACCGGTGTTGGATTGCTACTGTTTGGAAACAGGCAGCAATCCGGCTTGTCCGGCTTTCAACCGGACGATAAAAACGAAGCTGGTCTTTTGGCAAGAATGAAAAGCTGGTTTCAAGGTAATTTTTAAACAATGCAAGAGGACAAGAAAATGTTTGAACTGATGGATTCACACACCAAAGACCCGGTAATAAAGGTTATAGGTGTCGGTGGAGGCGGCGGTAACGCCGTTCAGCACATGGTGACGGCGGGAATCGAAGGCGTCGATTACCTGTGCGTTAACACCGACGTACAGGCACTCAAGAAGATGGATGTGCGAACGACTATGCAAATCGGCGCCAGCATAACCAAGGGGCTCGGCGCGGGAGCCGATCCGGGTATCGGCAGGCAGGCTGCACTGGAAGATCGTGAACGTATTCAGGAAATGATCGATGGCTCGAATATGCTCTTTGTCACTGCCGGAATGGGTGGCGGTACCGGCACCGGTGCGGCACCGGTAATCGCGCAGATTGCCAGGGAAATGGGAATTCTGACGGTTGCGGTGGTTACCAAGCCGTTCGGTTTTGAGCGAGCCAAGCGGATGGCGCAGGCGGAAGTCGGTATCAAGGAACTCTCCAACGTGGTTGATTCGTTGATTACTATCCCGAATGACAAGTTGATGCCGGTACTGGGGAAGGAGACATCGTTGCTGGAAGTGTTCGAAAAGGCAAACGATGTGTTGCGTGGCGCGGTGCAGGGTATCGCCGAACTGATCACCTGCCCCGGCCTGATCAACGTCGATTTTGCCGATGTACGCACGGTCATGTCGGAAATGGGCATGGCGATGATGGGGACTGGATCTGCCACCGGTGACAACCGGGCCAAGGAAGCGGCGCTGGCGGCAATCTCTTCACCGTTGCTCGAAGATATCAATATTTCGGGCGCCCAGGGTATCCTGGTGAACGTTACCGCGGGGCTGGACCTGGCGATTGGTGAGCTCGATGACGTCGGTACCGCTATCACGGATCTCGCGTCGGCGGACGCGAATGTCGTGGTGGGTACCGTAATCGATGCCAACATGACCGACGGCGAACTGCGGGTGACCATGGTTGCCACCGGGCTGGGTATGGACAGAGTTCTATCCGATGTCCCGATGGCGATTCAGCCGGAAAACAATGGCGAGATCGATTACAAGAAACTGGAACGTCCAACCGCGATTCGCAAGAAGATAGCCGGTGATGGCGTCGAGGTGCCGGAAGACAAGGACAGCATGGAGTATCTCGAAATTCCTGCCTTCCTGCGTCGCCAGGCGGACTAAACGGCAATCCTCTTGCCGGGAGACTGGTTCAGGGATGAACCATGGCTCCACTGTCCCCTCCGATAGCGCTTTCTTCATGAGCGATACGGTTTCACTGTCCGCGCAACATTTTATAGCCGAAGGCACCGATCGGAAGTGTTTTCGACACCCCACCGAATCGCACTACTGTATCAAGGTTTTACACCCGGAACGCCGCCCGGGTCGACTCTGGCGGGAAATTAAATACTATTCGAGCCTGCAGCAACGAGGTGTCGACTTTAGGCATCTTACCCGTTTTCATGGATTTATCGATACCAGTCTCGGCCGGGGAGCTGTGTTCGAACTGGTAGTGGATGACGACCAACGGGTCTCGAAATCCCTCGATTACTACCTGCGTCAGAACGACGCGCGTTTCAACGCCTGGATAGTTGAAGCGATCGAAGCCCTGCAACAGGATTTTTACGATCAGTGGATCGTGTTCCACGATTTAAATCCAACCAATATCCTGGTCAAAAGACTCGGCTTTGACGAATTCCGCTTAATCGTAATCGACGGAATTGGCCATAATCACTTTTTTCCACTAGCCAGTTACAGCAGCAAACTGGCGCGTAAAAAATTAACCCGGGTATGGAACCGACGATACCGGCAATGGTATTGCGCCTATCCTTCGGTGCTCAATGAACTAAAAAAGTATTAGAAGCATAAAAACTATTTTTCTAAATAACCAGCTTCAACAATCAAGAGTTCACACCGGTTATCTGGCACCGAGAGTACCAAATATTCCGAGTATCTAAACAAACAGTCCAATTTTGTATTTATCTGACCACTGACATCAACGCCGAGCAATCATCTGGAAATACATCTCCGGGGCACGATTCCTCCCATTTACGGGGCGATAAAACACCGCGACACATAGGGCGGATAGCCCTTGCAATCTTTCACCTTTTGAGGTATATCCCTATCCGAACGTTGTAAGAATTCATTGCGTCGTCCGGCGTTTGAAAGACCGGGTTCTGTTATCTAAGTATTGTTCCGCACGCATACATTTCGCATGCTTGCGAATTATAATTATGGAGAAACAACAATGTTAAAAAGCAAAGTTATTACACGGGGTTTCGCCGTGTTCGTATTTGCGTTTGCCTGCCTTGGGCTAGCCAGCGCAAACGGCGGCACAGCGAATGATCATGGCAATGAGGCGCATAACGGCAAACAGGGTGAGGGCAAGGGACATCGCGCACCGCACATCAAACGTGTGGAGGTAGATCTCGATAATGGCCAGCTGTTTATTCATGGGCGTAACTTTCGTCCCCGTCGTCTACTGGTAAAGCTTGCGGGCGAAGAGCTCGCGATAGACGGTGCTTCGCACGAATTGATCGTGGCCTGGTTACCGCCGGCTATAATGTCCGGTGATTATCGTCTCGTGGTTGCCACTGGGCGCCACGGTAATCGAAAGAAAAGCTCGTTCGATCTAACGGTTAGTGCAGCGGGAGCGCAGGGCGAGCCCGGGCCTGAGGGACCGCCTGGTCCGCCTGGTCCGCAAGGATTCCAGGGACCGCAGGGCGAGCTCGGACTGCAGGGGTCTCGGGGCCCAATGGGATTCCCGGGCTCCAGGGGTGAACAGGGTGAGCAAGGTGTGCAGGGAGAGGTTGGATCGCCGGGACCCCAGGGTGTGCAGGGCGAGGTTGGACCGCAGGGACTGCAGGGACCGCAAGGCCCAGCTGGTACATCTTTCCCGGCCAGCGTTGTAGCTGAATTTGCGCAGAGCGCTAGCGCTACCGTTACGAATCTTGGCTTCGCCGGCGGCAGAACCGTCACCGGAACCTGCGCTCCCGGTGGCACTCTACAGCTGGATTTCAACTGGAATTTCGTCCAGGTAGCGACCAATATCCAGCAGATCAACGTCGGGTTCGTGGGCGGCGATACAAGGTGTGTTGCCAGTGGTGTTGGCGCTCAGGCGGGGAGTTCTTCTCTGAGCCTTGCCTGTCCGGCTACGCCGGGTTCCTATCAACTGGGTGTGAGTAGGACGTTTTGCTTCGGCTGTCCTCCGTCCTGCAATCCCGGTCCCCACAATTCACCCGGTGATAACACGCCTGGGTACGGGGTGGGTGCTGGTGGACTCTCATTCATCGGGGCAGTAACTGTGAGGTAGTGTAGCGGAGGCGACACTGCGGGAAGTTAACCAGGCCGTTAGACCTTTTACGGAGGCTCCCGACATCTTAGTCAGGGCCCTACTGCCCCTTCGGGGGCAGTGTCCCCGGGGAATCGATACCCGTCGTCATCGGATTCGCTTGAGCGGTGAAGGCTTGCTGCTCCGGGTATACCTGCTTCATTTCCATGTGGGCGGTATTTATATTCTCAAAATGATCTCTGTATGTATGCCACCCAGGTGTAATACCGGGAGATTGGTTCAGGGACGAATCATGACGCCACAGCCCCTACCGATAACGCTGTCTTCATGAGCAATACGGAATCACTGCCCCGCAACTTTTCGTTGTATAAGTGTATAAGGGGTCGCCCATTAGCCGGCCCGTGTCAATAGCTATAACGACGCCCTGCCGAAAATAGCATCAAATTAGTCATCATCCATCGTTGCATACGAACATCGCACCCGTTATGTCTACGTCTTT
>CAZAVY010000046.1:0-23346 GCA_964488685.1 uncultured Gammaproteobacteria bacterium | reverse complement strand
GTTATCCGGGGACAGCCGTTTTGAAATGCGTTATTAATAATGCGCCCTCCCTTCGGTGTCTGTGCTTTCATCATCCGGATCGCCTGCTGGGCACACAGAAACGGTCCGGTTAAATTGACATCAACGGTTGTCTGCCACTGCTGGTAGGTCAGTTCTTCCATCGCAATGCCCGGGGTATAACTGCCCGCATTGTTGAACAGTAAATCGAGTCGGGAGCAGGTTTCCCCGGTTAGTGCGAACAGCCTGATGACCTGATCGGGATTACCGACAACGGTGGGCACACACAGTGTACGCGCCGCATCGACCTCGGCCAGATCCACGGTTTCCTGCAAAGCTTCGGACCGCCTGCCGGCGAGTACTACTGAATAACCGTCATTAAACAGGGCGTGGCAAAGCGCCCGACCGATTCCACTACCGGCACCGGTCAAACCACTGCCTCGCAACAACGCCGAATACGCGCTAACGATACATGAAGGAATCGATTCCGGGAGAAGACCGTTACCGGTCTAGGCCAGCTTGGCGTGGAGATTCGCAATGGCGAGGTCGAAGGCGTCTACCGCTTCGGATTCTCGATCGCTCAGGCTTGAATCGATGCTGCTAACCTCGTTGTTCAGGGATTTGTTCCATATAATCTCTGCCGCCGAGTTGAAGGCGTCGACAATTTCGACATAGGTATTCGTCGGTGACAGCAAGGTATTCATGAAACTCATGATAATCGACAGCACGATACCGAGGATCGAGGTACTCAGGGCAAACGAAATCTTGATCAGAAAGGCATCGATAACAACCTTACTGGCATCGGCGTTGGTGATGTCCATTGCGGTTAGTTCGGGCAGCGCCCTCATGATGCCGAGGAAGGTGCCGAATATGCCACCGATGATAAATATACTGGGCAGGATGTTGAGCATATCGTTGGTCCGGCTCATGGAAAATATTCCCAGCACCCGGTTAAAAATCGGGTTGGAACCGAACACGCCGTTGGTGATTTCATGAAAGTCGGGCTGCTGGCCGGTTTCCTTGCGCAGGTACCGGGCTTGTTTCAAAAAATCATCGATTAAGCGAATGATTCCATCCTGGATCAGAAACACCCGGTCGCCGACGGTCATAATATGATCTTCGTTTCGCCGTTTGTGACGCGCCCGTAGCTCAAAAGTTTCGAAATAGGTACGCGTCAAAGCCCGTTTTATCATGCTATAGAAAGATCCGTTGGGCTCGGGATTGGCCTGGATTTCCTGGTGCACGCGCTTGCTGAATTCCTTGACGAATCGTTTTTGTCGATGAATGGTTACGGTAATCAGCAGGCGTGCGATTATCGCCAGTATAAACCCGAACAACAGTAACGGCATCAGGTAATCGGTTGCGTACAGAACCATCAGGTTGATCAGATCGACTATAGCTGCATTCATTACGAGTTCTCTTTTTGGGTTAACCCAAATTTGATAATTACACGTTGTGATTCGTAGCAATTATACTGGTTGCAAAATTCTTCACGCGTCAGGTTTCCGGTATCATCGGGATTTACCTGTTCGGTGAAAAAGCTTCTACCGGTGACTTTGATCAAAGGCAGCATACTGTCCTGATATTTGAACTTGATCTTGCCGGTGTCGAAAACGTATTCGAAAATCGATCTGGCGCGTTCGTAGCTTAAATCGAGGTTGTAATTTACCGCCTGGCGGTTAGCTGCCGAAAGCCCGGTTGGATCCACTGGTTTGCCGGCATAGGTCGGCGATGCGAAGCCGATAATTTCGACCGAGGAAATTTTGGCGCTTGCCGACTGACTGTCGAACAGACTTTTGGCATAAACGGGAATCGCTTCACGAATTGTCTGCCGCATTCCAGCCTTTAACCGGAAACTGTCGGTATCGAAATAATCCTTGCCAAAATCCAGAATGACGTCGCCGGTACCGCTATCGACTTCGGCACGAATCCCCGCCTTGTCAAAATCATCCATGATGCGTTGCGCCACATCCTGCCGGTTTTGCGCCAATTCTAATGCTTTTTGCAATTCACCGGTAGTTGCCGCCAGGTCAGACTCGGCCTTACTGAGATTGTCAGCCGTATCCAGCAAATTCGCCTGGGCGCCACTGAGGTCGGATTGTAACTTTGCGACTTCATCACGGTTCGCGTCGTAGGCATCTTGCAGGCCCTGATACTTGTCTTCGAGCTGCTTGAACTGCCCTTCATGCGTTGCTTCAAGGCCTTCCATCTCCGCTTGTCCCGCCTTGATCCTGTTCTCCAGGGAGGCAAGGTCACCCAGCTTTTTCTCATAGCCGTCCTGCAAATCATTGAATTTGCTCTCGAGACCGGCTACCTCCGCAGCGCTTGCATTTTTCAGTGCTGCTTTCTCTGCCGCCTGCTGGCTCAGTAGCTGTTCCAGCGCAGCCAATTCGGTCTGGCTTTCACCCTGTCGCTGTGCAAGCTCCTGGATTTTACCTTCCAGATTTCTGGTTTGCGCTGCAAGCGAATTTTCCAGCGCATTTTTTTCTGCAGCCTCCCTGTCCAACGCCTGTTCCAGCGCGGCCAGTTGAATCGCGCTTTGATTGTGCTGAGCGGACATTTCCGATATTTTGCCTTCGAGAATCTCGGTTTGCGTAATCAGGGTTGCTTCCAATGCCTGTTTCTCGGCAGCGCGCTGTTGTAGCTCCTGCTCCAGGGTCGCCAGTTTGGTTTGATTTTTGCCGTAATCGCTAGTGAGATCTTTCAATTGATCTTGCAGCTTCGCGGTTTGCTGCGAATGTTCTTTTTCAAGCGTTGCTTTTTCCTGGGTTTCTTTTTCGATTTGACCCTCCAGTAAAGCCAGATTGCTGATGTTCCTGTCATGTTGTGATTTCAGCGACTCAAACTTCTGCTCCAGCTCCCGGGTTTGCTGCACGTGCAGTTTTTCCAAACGCTGCTGTTCTTCGGCCTCGGCCTTCAGGGTTTCAGCCAGGGTTATCACCTGGCTTTGTCCCTGTTCATGTTGCGCCTTTAGCTCCTGGTACTTACTCGCCAGTTGTTGAGCTGCTTGCGCGTGCGCTTTTTGCAACGCCTCGCGTTCCTGCGATTCGGTGCGAATAAACTGCTCCAGCGCAGCCAGTCGATTTTGGTCTTCCTCGTAGTTGACTTTCAGATTTTCGAATTTCTGCTGGTGCTGTTTTGTTTCGGCGCTGTGTTTTTTCTGCAGTTCGGACAGCTCCGCCTCTTCCTCTTGTAACTGCTGCTGCAGCGACTCCAGGTCAGCACTGCGTTCACTGATAGTTTCCTGTAACTCCTGGTTCTGCTGCTTCTGCGACGACATCTCCTGTACCGCTTCAGCCTTGGCGACGGTATTGGCATTCATCATCGCAACGATCATTTGTTGATATTGATTGAGCGAAGATTCTCGCTCGGCCTGATCCTTTGACTCTTTGGCCAGCCGTTTTTTGTTTGTCGAAGCCTCGTCTTCGAGCAATGCAATCTGTTCGATAATTTCCTTGTATATCTTCTTCTCTTGAGCGTTGCTTTGCTCGGTCAGGTACTGATCCTTGACCGTTTCGTATAGTTCGAGCTGCTGTTGGACTTCCCTGATCTTGGCGTGGGAGGTTACCGAAATCATGCCGGTGCGCAGGCTTGACACCAGATACATCAGTAAAAAGATGAAAGCGAGCACCATGAAGAGGTCGCTGTACGAGGCCCATTGGGCTTCGCTGCCTTGTTGTTGTGCGCGAATTTTTTTGTAATCGAAGCTCAAAACCTGTCCCTGACATCGTTGTAATGCCATTCAATCGAAAAATTTTACGAAAACTGGACGACCTGAAAATTGAACCAGCTAACAGTTTTGCAATAAATATCAGTCCGTCCAAATAGCCAATCTGACTCCCGGGAACTCATTAACCCGCCGCCCAATGGCAGTTACTTAACAAGTACAAGGTTAAAATCCCGTTTGCGCGGGTATCACTACTTTGAATAAGCGCCCGTGAATCCGATCACCAAATATGTTTTTCTATGCCATCAGCGTGCATCCTCTAGCGGTCACTGCGAGCGGCGTCGGGTAGTAGAATTAACCGCCGAATTTCAGCGGTCTGCAGATGTTCGAGCTGCCGGTGTGTCGATCCATCCTGGCGCGCAAATGCGGTCTGCAAAATCTGCAATGCATCTCCATGTGAAACCAGCAGTATATTCAGGCTGGAATGCCGTTGTTCACATTGAACGATTACAGAAGTCACTCTTTTCATCACCTGGTTTACGCTTTCAGCCCCTTTCGGCCGGCCATCCGGATTCATCGCATCCGCATCCCAAACAACCTGGTAATTGCTATCGGCTGCCATTTCGAGTTCGCCGAAATGTCGTTCGCGCAAGCGTTGTTCGAGGCAGAAGGCTACCCTGCAGTCGAGCATTCGGTGCACCAGGTCGGCAGACTCCCTGGCACGCCTGAAATCGGAGCTGACGATAATCGTACCGGCATCAAGATTACCATTTTGTTGCAGGCATTGCTCGACCTGGGCCTGTCCTTGCGCACTCAAACCGAACCGCGCGCAACCATTTTCAGGATCGCTGACAATAATACCCTGCTGGTTCGCAATGCTATGACCGTGACGCATTATAAAATAGCAATTGTTGAGATCGGGGACAGTCAATAAGTGGTTCAGGTTATTTACCTCGGGCTTTAATACGGGCCCACAAACCAGCGATCGTTCATAGTGGCATCATCGGCATTGAAACAGGATAATGCCTTTGCACTAGCGGCTGGGCCGAATACAACAGTAATATACGCCGCCGATTAAAATAATATAAGCGAGGATTATCAATGACTAGATTTAAATCGACATACAGCAAATTTATCGGGCTGATTATCTTTGTTTGCTTTTCTACCGGCGCGTTTGCGGAACAATGCTACCGCGGCACACTGGATAAGCAGTACTGAGATCGTGACCGTAACCTGGGCGCCGGTGTGGGATACGATCAACATAGCCACACTCGGCACCATGATCGCTCTCGTTATCGCGATACCTGTGGCGTTTTGTGCGGCTGGTAATACCACCCCCAGCGTACATATCGTACGGCCGGTAGCCTTGTTTATTAACGTCTCCTCTCGTTCGATCAATTCGCTGATCTGGGCTTTAATGCTGGTTACGCTGATCGGTCCCGGGGTGATGGCGGGCGTGATTGCGATCGGATTGCGGTCGATCGGTTTCTGCGCCAAGCTGCTGTACGAGGCGATCGAGGAAATTGACCACAGCCAGATGGAAGCAGTCATCGCGACCGGAGCAGCGCGCAGTCAGCAATTGAGCTTTGGAATCGTGCCGCAGATTATGCCTGCCTTTGCCGGAATCTCGGTATTTCGCTGGGATATCAACATTCGCGAATCCACGGTTCTCGGACTGGTCGGTGCAGGCGGCATCGGGCTACAGCTCGATGCGTCGATATCGACCCTTGCCTGGACCCAGGTATCGTTGATTTTGCTGGTTGTTCTCGCCACTGTCATCGTCAGCGAGTGGGTATCCGCCAAAATTCGGCACGCCATAACCTAGGAACCTGTCAGATCCCCGCATGGCAACGATCGATCCTGACCTCGAAAAAAATTACAATTTGCAGGCGTCGCGCAACGGCCTTGCAGATATCATGCAACGCTGGGGCTCGCAAAGCGAACAGTTTCGCAACAACGCCGATGCCACGCTTAACTGCCGCTATGGCGATGGTGAACGGGATCAAATCGATGTATTTCGCTGTGGTGAAACCGAGGCTCCTTTATATGTATATCTACACGGCGGCTATTGGCAACGGGGTGACAAATCCCTATACAGCTTCATCGCGGAACCGTTTCTCGAAGCCAAAACGGATGTCGCGATCGTCGGTTATCCATTGTGCCCGCAGGTTTCGATGACCGCTCTGATGAACAAAATTCGACAGGCGATTGTATGGTTGTATCGGAATGCGATCGAACTCGGCATCAGTGGCGAACGTATTAATCTGTCGGGGCATTCAGCCGGGGGACATTTGACGGCGATGGGTCTATGTACCAAATGGTCGACTTGTGGGGATGAGCTGCCCATGGATATGTTAAAAACGGGAATTTCCCTCAGTGGTTTATATGTACTCGAACCACTACTGCGCACCACGATTAGCGACGCCTTGCATTTAACCGAAAGCGAAGTCCGGGAACTAAGCCCCGCTTTGTTGACACCGACCTGTAACGCCCCACTTCTGATGATCCTCGGTGGTAGTGAAACCGGGGAATTTTTTAGACAGACCGAGGTGCTGATCGAACAGTGGTCGCGTCCCGAACGGGTCATAGGCCGACACGTCGAGCCCGACGCGGATCACTTCGATCTGATTGATCGGCTCGCATCGAGTGATAGCCGGATTTTTCAACGTATTATTACCTGGTTAAGATAACCTGCCAAGTGGTGCCGGTTTCGACCTGATCGATCAATATACCGGCACCTGTTAAGCAGCGAAACAGCAATGATGCCGCACCAACGGTCCAATAGTCTGGTCAATTTAGTCAACACCGGCGTTTTCAGGCTTATGCGAACGATCGAGTATCGACGTATAGGTTGCCTGAATGCGACATCTCGAAACGACAGGCTGGACAAGTCCGCTAATTTTTTCGATGATTGCGTTACTTTTTCAGGTGCGTGGCAACACGAGAATCGGGAAACTCGCGCGAATCGAGTACTGCCCCCGCAACGGTAACGAAGCTGATCACCGCTTCCCAGTCCGGAGACCGGCCTGAAAGTGACCTAAACAAGACCAGAATTACGGGTGGTAATTCTCACAGCTTGTCGCGTTAGCTGCATTTCTCGCCAACTGTGTGCGTCTCTTTTGTATCAAAAGGGGAACCGCATGAAACTCTCTCGCGCCTTGTTTGCAGCATCGCTGTGCCTGTCAACCGGCTCGCTACACGCCGAACTTGGTCCTATCGTTATTACTCCAACTAGAACCGAGCAAGTTGAGAATAATTCAAGTGCTACGGTTTATGTGTTAACTGCGGATGAAATCGCATCCAGCGGGGCAAGCACAACCAGCGAGTTACTGCGGGGTATTCCAGGAGTGCAGATCGACGATCTGTTCGGTAATGGAACCGAGGTCACTATCAGTGTGCGTGGTTTTTCTTCGACTGCCAATGCCAACACGCTGATTCTGGTAAATGGTCGTCGTCTCAATCATAGCGATACCGCAGCACCGGATTTACATCACATCTTCCCCAAAGACATCGAGCGAATCGAAGTTCTGGTTGGCAGCGCCGGTAGCCTCTACGGTGATCAGGCAGTTGGTGGTGTGGTCAACATTATTACCAGGAAACACGGCGAAAACCTTCATCGGGTCAGCACCCGCCTCGGCAGTTACGACTATCGTGGCGTCGAATTCAGTTCCTCGATACAGCTGACTGAATCACTGGGATACCGGTTGTCCGCGGGAAGATTCGAGGCCGACCACTATCGCGATCATAGCGCCGAAAAGAATTCCAACTTGTTTAGCTCATTGGAATACTTTGAAGGTGACAACCGCCTGTACGCTGAAATTCAGAAAATCGACGCTGAACTGGAACTACCGGGCGCACTACTGGAAAGCGAATTTGAATCGGATCCAACTCAGATAAATGACGCATTTGCCGATGATTTTCTTGACGAGGAAACCAGCATTTATCACCTGGGATATGAACGCAATCTGGGCGCTCATAGCTTCAGTATCGATAGCACACGACGCGAGACCGATGCCGATATCCTACAGAGCTTCCGCAACAATCCCAGTCCTGCGGCGGGTTTCACTAAACGCGAAAACAACAGTATCAATCCCAAATTATGGGGCACCATAGAAGCCGGCATCCAGATCCCCTATGTTGTCGGTGTCGATCTCGAGGAAACCGACTATGAACTCGAACTCCCGAATGCCTTTGGAACCACTACATCCAGCAATGAACAGCAAAACGAAAGCCTGTTTTTCCAGTTCAATCCGAGAATTACCGATAGGTTACAGCTAACCTTCAGCATGCGAAGTTCCAGTGTTGAAAACGACATGGTCGATGGATTTTCATTTCCGAACGGCATCGAAGCCGATGATGACATCACCGTTAAAGAGCTGGGCTTCGCCTACTTTATTGACGATCAAACCAGAATATCGGTACGTCTCGATGAAAATTTCCGTTTCGCCAAAGTGAACGAACTAGCGCTTGCGGCGCCTGGTGAAATCCTGGATACGCAGACCGGAGAATCATTCGAAATTGGAATCGATCTGACGCGAGGCGATCACCGGTTTATTGCAACGATTTATCGACTTGACCTGGAAAATGAAATTGAGTTTGATCCGAATGCGGGATTTTTCGGTGAAAATGTCAACCTTGACGATACCCGGCGCGAAGGGCTTGCCTTGTCATTATTTAGCCAGCTAAGCATAAGCTTCGGATTAAAAGTAGAGGTCGGCCTGGTGGATGCGAGATTCGAATCGGGAAGTTTCGAATCTAACGAGGTTTCCGGTGTCGCCGATGAAGTGGTCAAGCTGCGTGGCGACTATCGAGTTAACGACTACTTTTCGACCTACCTCGAGTACCACTACAGATCCTCCAGGTACGCCCAGGGCGACAACGGAAACGAATTTGGCAAGCTCGACTCGATAACGCTAATCAATGCAGGAATTGGTTATCAAACCAAGGCATGGGATGTAAACTTCAGGATCAACAACCTGGCTGATGAAGAATATGCCGAGTTTGTTACCAACAACGGAATCGGGGCTGCCTTCCAACCCAGTCCGGGTCGCAACTTTACCTTCACCGCGGGCTATAGATTCGAATAACGGGGAAAAGGCTGACCAGGGTAGTAACCCGCAACGGGGACCAGGGCACCACCGGAATGGCGACCGAAATTGGCGTTCTAGGACTGAACCTCGCGTGCATTGCCGACCATGTCCGACAGTTCGAGAATTGCGTCATCGAGGCGTGATATGGCCTTCTGAAGATTAAATGTCATGCTGCGTTGGTAACGCCTGAAATTTTACGAATACGAGGGATTCAAAGTGAGGACTTTACTGCCGGGTTCAAACCGGACAACCGCGCTGGTTAGAAATTCAGGCCAATCATGAAACGCCTATTTTTACTCTTCACGATATTATTGTTGGTTGCAACCCCTCTGGCGGCGGCCGAGAAACCCCGGCGGATCGTATCAATCGGACTTTGTACCGACCAGTTACTGTTAATGCTCGCCGATCGCGATCAGATTGCCTCGCTCTCGGTTTGGGCGCTGGATCGGAATATGTCGTATATGATCGATGCAGTGGGAGACATACCGCTCAACAATTCATCGGTTGAGGAAATTATAGCATTCCAACCCGACCTGGTGCTGGCGAGCCAGTTTGCCGCCTGGGACACGGCCAAATTTCTGCGTCAATTAGGTTACCCGGTAAAACAAATTCCGCCTGCGCGATCGATCGCTGATATTTACAACCTGCTCAGGCAATTTGGTGAATGGACTGGAAACCAGCAACACGCCGAAACTGTAATTCAAAAAATGCAATTGGATCTGGCAGAAATTCGGAAACGTTATGCCGAACGCCCGCAAAAGACGGTGATCGTGTATTCCCCGAACGGATTTACGATTGGTGCCAACACCCTCGAAAACGACATGTTTACTCATGCCGGTTATCGCAACCTGGCTGCCGAAATGGGCATCGAGGGGTTTAAACCGATTGCGCTGGAAACACTGCTTGCCGCTGATCCCGATGTGTTACAAATCGATCGTAATTTGTCGCGCCCTGACTCGCTCGCCACAGCCTATGTCGGGCACCCGGCGATTGACAAAATGATAGCGCAGCGAGAATACCTCGAAATACCGACCCGTTTGCGTATATGCGCCGGGCCGATGATCGTCGAAGCGATTGAAGACATGGCGCAACGCCGGTGAAAATCAGGACCCTGGAAACGCCGGTTCTGTACGGAATTTTGATACCAGTTTGCCTGGCTATGCTGGTGTTGGCACTTAGTGCCGGCCCGGTCGATATAGACCTCGGCAAGGCTTTACACGACTGGCTTGACGATCAGCTTACGATCGAGTCTTTAATTCTGTTCGAAATCCGCCTGCCTCGATCACTACTGGCGATGTCGATCGGCGCAACCCTGGGCCTGGCAGGTGCATCTTTACAGGGGCTGCTGCATAACCCGCTGGCTGAGCCGGGAATTATCGGCGTATCCAACGGTGCCGCACTCGGTGCGGTAATCGTGTTTTACTACGGCCTGGCGGGAACCGCCTGGTTCCTGTTGCCCCTGGGTGGATTGATCGGTGCCCTGGTTGCGGTCGCGATCATCTTTTTACTGGTGGGCCAAAGTCGCTCGGTCATCACTCTGATTCTGGCGGGCATTGCCATCAATGCCATCGGCGGTGCCTGTATCGCGCTCGCTCTCAACTTTGCCGAAAGTCCTTATGCGATGCAGGAAATCGTCTTCTGGCTACTCGGTTCGGTCGCCAATCGTAGTCTCAACGAGCTATCTATCGCACTGCCGTTCATGCTGTTGGGCTGGGGCATGATGCTTTACTGCGGCCGCTTTCTAAATGCCTTGACGCTAGGCGAAGAGACGGCGAAATCGATGGGGTTTAACGTGACGCGGTTGCGCCTGGTTTTGATCCTCGGCGTAACAGCCAGCGTCGGTGCAGCGGTGTCGGTAGCGGGCAACATAGGGTTTATCGGTCTGGTGGTACCTCATCTAATGCGGCCGATAGTGGCCTATGAACCCAGGCGCTTGCTGCTGGCAAGCGGGGTTGCCGGTGCAATCATGCTGTTGGGCGCAGATATTGCAGTGCAACTGCTGTCAGACAATGGAGAAATGAAGCTCGGCGTGATTACCTCGTTAGTCGGTGCTCCTTTCTTTCTGTTCCTGATTTTGAAATCGAGGAATGCATTGCAATGAGCTTGCTGAGCGGTCACGACATTGATTACGACATCGATACCATCCGAATTCTCGAGGGTATCAATATTCAGATTGAATGCGGTGAAATGGTAGGTTTAATCGGCCCCAACGGGGCCGGCAAGAGTAGCTTGCTGCGGTTACTGACCGGCGTTGAGGCCTGCAGTCGGGGCGAAGTCCGGTTCGATGATGAACCGATGTCACAGGTTTCTGCAGCGTTGCGTGCACAGCGTATGGGTTACCTGGTGCAAGCTGCCATGGCCTACTGGCCGTTCAGTGTCGAGAAAATAGTCGAGCTTGGCCGCATTCCCTATCAGCAATGGTGGCAACAAACCTCTTCCGACGATCAGAAAATGGTTGAGCAGGCAATGGCGAAGACCGAGACCCTGGCTTATCGCAATCGGATCGTTACCACCTTGTCCGGAGGTGAACAAACGCTGGTCATGCTGGCACGAATCTTCGCGACCGACCCTGATTTGATCTTTGCCGATGAACCGGTGGCTGCGCTCGATTCTTATCATCAGTTACACGTGATGGAAATCCTGAGAAACCATGCCCGGGAAGATCGCGCTGCGATCGTGGTGTTGCATGATTTAAATCTGGCGGCGAGATTCTGTGACCGGCTCTACCTGTTAAACCACGGCAGAATGCACTGCAACGGTAGTGTCAACGAAGTATTGACGCGGGATAATATTGCCGAGGTATATGGTGTTGAATGCCACATCGAACAACGAGAAAATAGCGTAAGGGTAACCTCGCTGTCCCGGATCAGCGATCACCATCCTTAAGTAATCAGCAAGGATCTAATCCGCTCGGGATCGAGCGCCCATTCCAGCTCGCCGGCCAGTCGATCGATCGCAGATTCCCAGTAGCTTGCCCCGTACCGGCAATACCTCAGGATTGCCGCATACCAGCCCCATGGAATAGCAGCCAAAAGCCCGCCAGACCCGGGGTGATTCAAACGCAGTTTTCATAGTTGTTTCCGATAGGTTCATTGACTGGCAGATAGCTAGTGTAATTCACAATGTATTGGGTAGCGCACAAAAACGGTGATTTCGGTTCCAGTCTGACGCGTTTTCACGAGTAGAGTATACTCTCGGCGAAGCCGCCAGATGTTTCTAAGAATCAACTGGAACCATTTCAATTCGCACCAGTCCTAAACTCAAACACTAGATCAGGAATTCAAATGCCCACGTTGAATCATTTACGCATTTCGTTGTTGTTATTATCAGTTGCGTCTACACCTGTTTCTATCGCAGCAACAGCAGACAGCGCAGGCTTGCACTGGCAGGGATGGAGTAACAGTTTATTCCAACAGGCCAAGGCAGAAAACAAGTTTGTTATTCTCGATCTTGAAGCCATCTGGTGCCACTGGTGTCATGTGATGGAAGAAACGACTTATAAGAACGAAGCCGTTGTCGGTTTGCTCGAAGAATTTTACATCACGGTTCGAGTCGATCAGGATACCAACCCGGATCTGCTGGCTCGATACGGTGATTACGGTTGGCCGGCAACTATTGTTTTCAATGCCGACGGTGGCGAGATTGTTAAACGACGCGGCTATATTCCGCCCATCCGAATGGTGTCCCTGTTGCAGGCGATAATCGATGACCCTTCCCCCGGACCTTCGGTTCGACCGCAAGTAGAAATAATTCCGTCGAGCGAAGCTGCATTGAGCCAGCAGCAAAGAGATGCTCTGGAAGATAAACTCTACGAACTATACGATGCTGATAATGGCGGCTGGGGTTTTATCCATAAGTTTATCAACGCCAACGCGATGGATTACGCACTGCAAAAAGCACGCTATGGCGATCGAGTATACACATTGATGGCGAAACAAACGCTCCATGCCGCCCTCGATTTGATCGATCCGGTGTGGGGAGGAGTTTACCAGTATTCGGATAAACTGGACTGGCAATCACCGCACTTCGAAAAAATCATGTCGATACAGACTCAATATTTACGCATCTATTCACAGGCCTATCTACTTTGGGGGAAAGATAAACATTTGGCTGCGGCCCGTAAAATATATGGTTATTTACAAAATTTTCTAAAATCCGATCAGGTATTGTATTTCACCAGCCAGGATGCGGATCTCAATTTGGAGATCGATGGTCATGAGTATTTTCCGCTAGCGGACGAAGCCAGACGAAATCTCGGTATTCCGAGTATCGACAAAAATACCTACAGCAGGGAAAACGCCTGGATTATCCAGGCATATGTGGCTTTTGCAAATGCCGTCGGCAAAGCCGATGTACTCGACGAGGCGATCCGGATTGCCAACAGGGTCGAACAAAAGTATGGCTTGCCGGATGGTGGTTTCCGGCACGGAGAAAATGACCTTGGCGGGCCATACCTCGAAGATTCAGAGGCTATGGCCAACGCCTACTTAGCGCTGTATTCAGCGACAGGAGATCGACAATGGTTGCTAAAATCGAGCCGTACATTAAGATTTATAGAGTCAAATTTCAGATACGAAGATGGCGGTTACATCAGTAATAATGTCGACCGGGATGCTGTCGGTATCTTTACACAGGCACCTAGAAATATCGAACATATGATCGCTCTGGCACGCACCGCAAACCTGGCATTTCGATACATCGGCGATCAGCGTCTGCGGGAAATGACCGAGCATGCGATGTTATATCTAACCTCGGAAGGCGTGATCGAAAGCCGATTCTTTTTACCGGGCGTTTTATTGTCTGACCACGAGTTGAATCAGGAGCCAATCCACATCACAGTTGTTGGCAGTAAAACCGACCAACGGGCGAAGGCGCTGCATGACCAGGCGCGACGATATGGCGCCAGCTACCTTCGAATTGACTGGCTGGATAGAATCGAAGGCCCGCTGCTTAACAACGACATAGTTTACCCGGAGCTGGACAAGCCTGCGGCTTATGCCTGTTCAAGCACGAGTTGTTCGTTGCCGGTATTCGCTGCAAGCAAACTCTCCGCGGTGGTGGACAAACTGTTATTACCTGCCGATGCAGGCAATTTTTAGCCTCCAGCACAATGCACTATAGGCAGTAGGCGCGGGAAGAGAAGTATCGATAGCCTGGTAGGCCGCCGACTCCGGGGTCAGGCAACATTCCGTAAAAATCCGAACTATACTCACCAATGCCTGCTGAAGACGGCGCTACGACTGTGCATATAACAAAGAATAAAGGCCTGTTTTTGTGAATAGTTCACAGAAAAATATTCCAGTATCAGCCATGCGCGAAAACAAACTGATCCTGCTGATGGTGTTAATCGTTTTCGTGGTATCTGCCTACTTGCTAAATAACGCCTATCAGCCGGTGTAAAGCTACCTTTAGCGCAACCCAGCAAGCCATTGTAATACAACAGAAAAAACGGGGTCTGCTGACAAATGATGTATAACGCCGCCGGGAACGCTCACTTATTCTGTTGAACAAGCTCGATGAAACAGATGCTTTTGAGCGGGATGATTTACACCAGGAATTCGGAGCGCAGGCCAGGCGGTTTATCAAGGCAAGAGGCGACTTTATCGGGTTGACACTTTCCCGCAAAGAACTCGAATTGCTCGCAATCCAGAACAATACCATTAAGCAAGTGGCACCCCTACAAGACCAGGTCGCCTTGTTGCTGATAGATGGTGATTATTAAGCCGCGAGAGACCTGATATTTGAGCGAGCCTTACCCGATCAGAATATGGCATTGAAGCATATAAATGCCGTGATCGAGCAGAACACACTGGAAATGAACGCTTCAGTCGAGGAGTTGGCGATCGGGCTTCAAAGGTCGGGCGATGATTTCGTTGAGTCGATATCAAACCCTGTGTTCGATGTTATCCGCCATGCTCGAACATACTTCGGACCAACCTATTATTACCCAGCACAGCATTGAAGATGCGAAACAATCCAGTGTAGAACCACAACAGAAATGTAATGCATCCATCCTCCTGGTGGAGGATGTTTTGCCGAACCAGTTAATCGCGAAGTAATTTTTAACTAATATGGGTGCACAGGTTGATGTCGCGAACAATGGTCAGGAAGCCCGGCAAAGATATAAACCACAGGACTACCTAAAGATTTACCGAGTGAAGCCGAATAAATAGTTACGGAATTAACTTTGGTTGATCATGCAATCGATAATCAAAATACTATCCAATGTGCCATTAAAAAGAAAAATTTTCGGGGTATCATTTATTTTTCTGTCCGGCATGGCAATCGTCGTAGTCGCTGGTGGCTATGCGCTATTCACCCAGAATCAGGTACTCGAGAGCGCAATCAAGCTCTCTTCCGAGCGGGTATCGGCTGCCAGCTCGGCAAAAATTTCTATTACCAACATGGATAAGTCGATCCAGCAGCTGATCGCGGCGGATGAAAAGCCGATGATCAAGATCAGTGCCATTGGCTCTATCCGGGCGGGTTCTTTCCTTGAGGAAAACTTGCAGAAGCTGGAGCTGGTTTTCGATGATTCCAAGCAGGTCAAGCGCCTGATTCAACTGGTGGGGGAGATCCGTCCGATTCAGCTTAAAATTATTCTACAAGCACGTAAAAACAACGATTCCGAGGCCCTCAAGATCAGCACCGAGATAGAACCGAAGGTCGAAGAGATTAACCAGCTAAACGATGAAGTCATTCAAATGGCGGAAGAGTCGTTGAAAAGCAGCCTGGAGTCGGCAAAGAATAACGCCGTCACCCTGATTACCGTTCTCGGCATTGCGCTGGTTACGGGAATACTATTGGGAATCCTCATTTCAATTTTAGCGGTACGAATGATGAGTACACCGCTGGTTGAAATCGAAGTCCTGATGTCATCCATTGCACAAGGTGATTTAACCAAGAAAATTGATACCCAGCATGCGGGACGAGACGAAATTGGCAGCACCATGTTGGCGATCGATCGCACCGTGACCAAGCTCAAGGAATCGTTTCGCGATATTAACCTGGCGAGTCAGAGCGTGCTGGGAGACTCCAAGCGCATCATTTCCAACGCCAACGACATTGCCACTGCCAGTACCAGCCTGAACCAGAATATTGAGAAAATGCTCGATAGTTCGGCCACAGTTACGAGCTCGACGGAATGGGCCAACCGCGAGGTTACCACTGCCTGCGATAGTGCCGACCGTTCAGCACTACTGGCCAACGATTCGGCAGAGCTGATTCAACAATCGGTCGACCAGTTTTCGACGTTTCAGTCAGACATGAACCAAACCGCTTCGCAAAGCTCCGAGTTGCTGGTTATCGCCGAAAAGATTACCACGATCACGCAAACCATTACCGGGATTTCCGAGCAGACCAACCTGCTTGCCCTCAATGCGGCTATCGAGGCGGCGCGCGCGGGCGAACATGGTCGTGGATTTGCCGTGGTAGCGGATGAGGTGCGCTCGCTGGCGAACAATACCAGTCAGGCAGCCGAGGAAATTTCCTCGCTGATTAATACGGTCACGCACCAGGCAGACAGCACCTCGAAGGCGATGCAGGTCGCAGTCGAAAACGCGACCAGGAATATTAGCTTCCTCAGGGAAGCATCGGATAAGACCTGCGAAAACAACAAGGTTGCAACCGAAATTCAATCGGTCATGGGCACCCTGGGTGAAATAATGAATCAACAGCAGTCAGCGATCGCGGATATTCACCAGTCGATTGAATCGCTTTCCGAACTGTCCGGGGAGAACAGCCAGAAATCCGCTGATTTACATAACTTGTCGGTTTCCCTGAATCAAGCATCGGATACGCTGGTCAATGCCGTCGGGCAATTCAAGCTGGACTGATTTATCGCCTGGCGATCATGCCGTCGTCTTCCCGATCGAAGGCCAGTTTCATATAAGCCAACAATCTGAAAACCAGCAGCAGCAGGATGATCAGGGCATAGGGATAGGCGTCGTAAACACCCGGTTTGACCAGCCACAGGTAATGCACGGCGATTAACACCCCGATCGGATACATCAACCGATGTAATTTGCGCCAGTTTTTCCTGAGTAGTCTCATCGAGTAATCGGTTGAGGTTAGAAACAACGGTATCAGCAACACCAGCGCCGCCAAACCTGCCAGGATAAAGGGGCGTTCCCCGGCTTCATGCCACAGCTCGATCATCTCGAAATCCAGCTCGAGATAAAAAAACAGGGTAAAGTGCAACAACGCATAGAGGAATGAAAACACACCCAGCATGCGACGTAACCTGACCATCCAGTTCCAGTCACCCAGTCTTTTGCCATACTGATATTTCAGCAGAATCATTGCGAACGAAAAAACCCGCCTAAGCGGTGTAATCGCCAGGGTTAAAATGTATAACACCAGTGCCGTGAAACCGGTCGTATGTGACAGGGTTTCCAGGCCATTGATTCCCAGTTGGTCGTATCGATACTGGTAGAGAAGCTGCAGACCGGGGAACAGGGATACCGTGAAAACGATGACCTTGAGCGCGGCCACGTTTTTATTGAGTAGTTTTAGCAGATTCACAACTAGTAGTTTAGTCGTAGATCCATATTTTTATACAGGTGTGCCACTTGTTCCTGGTAGCCGTTGAACATCAGGGTTTTTATTTTCTTCAGCTCGCCGATTCTGACTTCCTTGCGCTGGCTCCACCTCGGGTGTGGTACCCGGGGATTGACGTTGGCATAGAAGCCGTATTCCGAAGGGCTGATTTTATTCCAGCTGGTTAAAGGTTTTTGTTCGCTTAACACGATCTTGACGATGGACTTCGAGCTTTTAAAGCCATATTTCCATGGCACCACAAGTCGTAACGGCGCTCCATTTTGGGCCGGCAGATCCTTACCATATAGTCCGGTCGCCAACAGGGTCAGGGGGTGCATGGCTTCATCGAAGCGTAAGGCTTCCTGGTAAGGGAAATCCAGACCTGTCCTGCCGAGCCCGATCATATGGGTTTCATCGACATGCGAGATAAACTGGACATATTTGGCGCGCGAGGTCGGCTTTGCCCGGGCCAGCAGGTTGCAAAGCTGAAAACCGCTCCAGGGGATTACCATCGACCAGCCCTCGACACACCGTAACCGATAAATTCGCTCAACGATTTGCTGCTGCCTGAGGATCTGGTCGATATCGATAGTAAGCTGTTTTTCGACTTCACCGCTTATTTCGAGCGTCCAGGGGCGCAACGGCATCTCCTTCGCAAGTAAAGCGACTGCTTGCTTATTGGTTGAGAATTCGAAAAAATTATTGTAGTGGGTTATTTCGTAGAACGAATTGGGTTTGTCGGTGCCGGGTATTATTCGAACATCCGCACAGTCTGCTATCACATTTGATTGCAACAGTCCGGCAATGGGGAACATCCCCATCGCCTTGATCAATCGGCGACGTTTCCTGAACAGGGCCTCATCGGTAATGTCGGCCTCAGATAAACCAGTTTGCTCATTCAATCGTCTGATCATAGGGTCGACTGCATGACGATGATGATTCCACCGAGCGGTTACTTGCGGAAACCCTTGATATACAGAATCAGGGACCTGATATCGGATTCGCTCAATTCTTCCCCGAAACCCGGCATCTTAGGAGATCGGCCAACAGCGCCACCGCCCGTGGAAATAATTTCGAGCAGCATGTTATCCGGCAGACGGCTCCACTGAAAGTTGAATGGAGGCGGATCGTTGATAATTTTAGATAATTTTCCCTGACCGTCCCCGCCCACCCCGTGACACAGGATGCAGCGGCCCTTGTAAATTGCTCTACCTGTTTCCATATTTGGTTCTTCGGGCATTTTGGTGTCGGACAAAATTTCAATCGCTCGCTCGACATCCTTGTAGTACAGGCGCATAAACAGGACCAGTGATTCGATTTCGAGCCAGGTCAGTTCGTTGCCGTATGGCGGCATGCGTTCGTCCAGTATGCCTTTTTCGTAGCCGAAAATAATGGCTTCACGGATACTTGCGGCATCGGTAGAGTCCTTGTTGTCGCGCAAATTGGTGCTCGGATAACCGGGAATCAGGCGCGGTAGAATGCCATCGCCCATACCGATGTTACCGTGGCACAAGGTACAACGCAGGTTAAAGACTGAAGCACCGTGTAGAACCTCTGGAACGATGCGTTGATCGGCCGCCTGTGCCGAAAACGTCATTCCCAGCACAGTGGCCATCAACAAAACGCGATAAATTTTCATCACGGCTTCACTGAACGTTTACTTTCAGTTCCATGTCGAAATGAATCGCGCAACCCACTTCAACCACACCTGGTTGATCGAAGGTGACCGACCTGGCCTGGCCCTTGGGATAAGAACCGAGGTCGAAGCTTTTGACTTCCGACAGGCTATAGACATTGTGGCTGAAGGGATCATCGTTGCGAAAATGGATGGTGTCTCCGATCGCAATATTAATCTCGAGCTCGGTGAATTTTTTATCTTTTTGACCCACGGTGAGATCGGCGGCGGAGACTATTCCGCTAGCCAGCAGACACAATACGAATAGTATTACAGGTTTCATGTTAATACTCCGTTATTCCAGCGGCAATATTGGTAAAGTGACAGGCTTGGGAGGCGTGGTCAGGGCTTGCATGAAGGCAACGAGGTGTTGCATATCCTGGTTACTCAGGTTTATTCGTTCCATTTCCGGAGAAATATTGCCTTCCACGTACCCATGATCGGCATAGGTTTGCACGACCTCCATCAGGGTCGCCGCGGAACCATCGTGGAAATAGGGCGCACTCAGTGTGATATCGCGCAGGGTCGGTGTTTTGAACGCGCCCTTCATACGTGGAAGCGGCAGCTGGGCAAAACGGCCCATGTCGGGGTTTTCGTTTCCGTAGGAGGCGAGTCCAAGGTTATGAAAACCGTTATCGACAAAATTGGGGGCACTGTGGCAGGCAGCGCAATTTCCCTTATCCTGATCCACAAACAATTCGAATCCTTTAACCTGCTGCTGCGTCATAGCGCTGCTGTCACCCTTTATCCATTGATCGAAAGGGGAGTTTTTACTGATGATGGTGCGCTCGTATGAAGCGATCGCGCGGGACATGGTGCTCTGGGTAATCCCCTCACCGGGGTAGGCGCTTTCAAACGCTTCCCGGTAACCCTTGTTGGACTTGATCCATTTAAACAACCTTCCAATATCCATATTCATTTCGACGGTGGCCTCCATTGGCCCCATAGCCTGATCTTCGAGCGTTTTTTTGCGACCATCCCACATTTGCATCGCGTTAAAGGCGGTATTGGTTATCACGGGTGATGCCCGGTCGAGTACCCTGGACTTGCTTCCGCGCGCCGTGGGCAAGCTATCCGACCAGCCATACAAAGGATTGTGGCAGGTTGCACAGGACATATTGCCATCCCCCGACAGACGCGTATCCCAGAACAGCATTTTTCCAAGCTCGATTCGGGCCGGGGTTAAGCGGTTATTATCGGGTTGCGGCACTTCATCAGGCAGCAACCATTTCTGCAGTGCAGGATCGCCCGCGGTCAGCGTAGTCGCGAGGGCGGATTGGCTCAAAACGGATGAAACCAGTAGTACGGCCAGCCGCGATATCAGTTTTTTCAAGATTAGCATAGTAGTTCCCCATCTGTGTATGCCTGGTATCGGCAATCGTTTCGGAATATTTAGATTTATTTTCAGTAGCGAAACCGGGGTCATAAACGGTGTATTTCCCGCGTCAGTCATGACTCTTCCGTTATCAACCAGCGCAATCCAGGGTAATCACTAATGAAAATTAATTGGCAAACGCCGTTCCAACCAGAATTAGCCGGAAGAGCACTTCGTTAGCAGCTTTGTTGCGATCGGTAAACAGCTCGTATCGAATTGCCCTGAATCCTGATTGGGTCAGGATGATTCGCGCCGATACGACTCTGGGTAGATTTTCAGTTTGTGGTTGGCCGTTGCGTCGGGCAAACCGAATCGTGGACGATGTCAGGGGCGATTTATTCTGGTTTGCCGAAAATCAACTTTAATTTGGAACAAAGGTACAGTGCAAACAGCTTATTCTTTCGCTTCGGTATGCCGATCAAAAACTTGCAGCTTTTCCCCATGTCCCAATTTCCTGCATGAGACTGACCCTATTAACCCGTCGAAAATACATATCTTGGTTCACTGCTGTCCCGCTGTCCCGCTGTCCCGCTGTCCCGCTTACTCGTCATACCCGCGCAAGCGGGTATCTTGCTGAGAAAAACCCATGAAATTTCAACGCTTTAAAGATTCCCGTTTACGCGGGAATGACAATGTGATAAAAATTGCCAGTCATGTTTCATATCATCAAATATTAATAAGCTCTGGTAATGTAATCAATTTTATCGATTCAATGAAAGTTAACGGGATAGTAGTGATCTTGGTTTTTTATTCCGCAACTGCGTTAAAATACATATCATCCCAGTATCCATAAAACTTCCCCTTCTCCAAAATTGTTTGGACTGCAGATACCTGTGCGCTCATCGCGTTATCGGGTGAAGAAATGTTTGATAATTTTAAATGTTGCCAGCCCTGCTCAGGTTTAATATCGACCCATTCACCTGACTGCAGGCTACCGCTGCAATTACGGTTCCCAAACCAGGCGACGCGTAATCTGCCACCAACTTTTCTAGCTGACGCCTGGTTATGCTTGAAGCTTCCCCCAAACTCAAAAAACCTGTTGTTGCCGATATTGACGCATTGCGCAATCGCCATTCGACCAATGCTGTTCTTTTTGGAGAATACGGTAACTTTCGTGGCACCTTTTTTACTATTGCCCTCGATGCCGGTCCATTCTGTTTTCCAGCTTTGTCTCCATTCGGTTACATCGTGGTCAAATGTTGCATTTTTTAGATGATTGGTATTAAGCGGCAGCGTATCCTGTAAAGATAGCTCCGGGTTTATGTCAGATGTGCTTTCAAAAATTTCGCTGGCATGGAGAGTTAAGTTATCCCAGTATGCTTTCGAGTTATTGGAAAAACGACCATTTTGCACAATTTCTATGCTGGCTGCTCTGGAATTTAAAGCCGGCTTTACCGTTGTGGACAGGTTTGTCCATCCACGTTTAAATTGCGCAGGTTCCAGATAGGTACCAAACTGCGCCCCTATAGTACAATCGAGTGAGCGATACCAGATAATATTTGCTCTATTAGCATATGAATAGGACGGTGGTTTTTCTGATTTGAATTTTGCTGCAAATTCGTATTTTGTAGCCTGGTTTAAAGTCACGCATTGTTTTACCGTAGTCTCATGAATATTATTATCGTCGGCTGGATGCCGCGCCTGAATGATCAGAGCACCACTCTTTTTATAACCACCATCTAGCGCCCATAACGCTCCAAGTGGTATTCGCCATTCTTGTAACTTCGATTCAAAATCGTGGTTACGTATCAAATTCTCACCCAACGGCCGGTTGTCAACTGTTCTAGGCTGTAGGATCGTAATATTCTTATCTATTTTTTCGGGCGTAATAATTTTTTTGAGACTCTCGCTGGCAGCACAGGGTTGGTCTTTATAAATGGTTTTTCCATCATCGCTTTTACACTGGTAAATTTCAGCCTGCAGAGACCAGGGTATAATTATTACTACGCATAGCAGTATACGAAACATCATATATGTCCATTCTCAATTATTTGAATTTTGTGGTATCTAACTATAGGTCAGTTTCTTCAAAAATGACAAAAATGGGGTCAGGTCTATGATTTATGATATAAACAGGTTAAGCTGCTTGAATCCTAGCTGGTGATGAGCAGATAAAATTGGCAAGACCGATTCGTATAGAATTTCCTGGGGCACTTTATCATGTTACATCACGCGGTGATCGCAGGGAAAATATCGTAGATGATGATGGTGATCGCAACCAGTTTCTCAAGCTTCTCGATGATGTCTGCGAGTCATATAACTGGGCCTGTCATGCCTATTGCCTGATGGATAATCACTATCATTTACTGATAGAAACACCTGATAGTAATTTGTCTCGAGGTATGCGCCAGCTGAACGGTGTCTATACCCAGACTTACAATCGAAGACATCAGCGAACAGGGCATGTTTTTCAGGGAAGATACAAAGCCATACTGGTTGATAAAGAAAGCTATCTGCTTGAAATATGCCGATATATTGTGCTTAATCCGGTTAGAGCAGGAATGGTGCGTTCAGTTAAAGACTGGCGATGGAGTAGCTATCGGGCAACCGCTGGAATATCGGCTCAGCGTCAATGTCTTAGTACAACCTGGATACTGTCAAACTTTGCCAAAAGAAAGACGATTGCAATTGAAAAATACAAAATTTTTATCCGTGAGGGGAAGGGAAATGATTCAATATGGGAAAGTCTAAAGCACCAGATTTTTCTGGGATCAAATGAATTTATTGAGCAAATGCAGCAAAAAATAGATCGCGAGCAGGACTTATCGGAAATACCCATGGCACAACGGCGCTCGAAATCTTCAACTCTCGTGAAATATGAACTCAATGCAATTGACAGAAATACGGCAATTTATGATGCTTATGCGGGTGGAGGCTACACAATGAAGGAGATAGGTGATTTTTTTGAATTGCACTATTCTACCGTCAGTGGAATAATCAAAAATCATAAATCAAAGACCTGATAAACATAAGGCAGTCTCGCCCCACCGCCGTGGTGGCGGTG
>CAZAVY010000045.1:0-23998 GCA_964488685.1 uncultured Gammaproteobacteria bacterium | reverse complement strand
AGGTCTTTGTCTGCTGACCACCCAAGCTCTGATTTGGCGAGAGTCGGATCGGCAAAACAGGCAGCAATATCACCTTGCCTTCGCGCTACTACCTGGTAGGCAATCGGTTGGCGGCTTGCTTTTTCAAAACCGCGTATCAATTCCATTACAGAATAACCCCGACCCGTTCCCAGGTTGTGCGTAAAACAACCCGATGATCGAGAAAGTTTTTTCAGTGCGCAGATATGGCCCCTTGCCAAATCGACAACATGAATGTAATCACGAACACCGGTTCCATCCGGTGTTGGGTAATCATTTCCAAAAACTGATACCTGCTCCAGCCGCCCATTGGCAACCTGCGAGATATATGGCATAAGGTTATTTGGAATACCATTCGGGTCTTCACCTATGGAACCACTTTCATGTGCGCCAACTGGGTTGAAGTAACGCAGGATAGAAATATTCCAGTTTGCATCTGAGCGATGCATATCCCTGAGAATTTCTTCAATCAGCAGTTTCGACCTGCCGTATGGATTGGTCGCAGAAAGAGGAAAATCTTCCTTTATTGGCAACGTGGCAGGGTCGCCATAGACAGTCGCCGATGAGCTGAAAACAATGCTTTTGACTTTTGCTTCTTTCATCGTTTGCAGCAGATTGATTGTTCCAGTAATGTTGACGTGGTAGTAAGTCAGAGGAATATCTACGGATTCACCGACCGCTTTTAAGCCGGCAAAATGAATTACAGCATCAATGTCGTACTCTTTGAATAGTTTCAGGATATCCGACTTATCAAGCAGATCCGCTTCGATGAACTCCAGCTTCCTCCCGGTAATGTTCTGCACTCTTTCAAGTGAAGTTTTCTTACTATTGCTCAGGTTATCAACAACAACGACATCGTAGTTGGCATTTAATAGCTCGACACATGTGTGAGAGCCGATGTAGCCTGCGCCACCGGTCACTAGTACTGTTTGTGTTTTTCCTGCCATACTTTTTATATTCACCTACCTAACCTGGTCTGCCTGGTAACAGCAAATGGAATTAATTCTTTACCACAAATTCGTATCAATAGATTAAGTGAAATTCCCCGGTGCACTGTGTTTCAATTCACAAAACGAATCTGTAGATCAGAAATCTCATCGGTACACGGCTATGCCAGAGTTTTCTACTCCACGTCCACCTTGCGTTGTAAATACGAAGCAGGGGTATAATTATACCTCCGTGCTAACCCTGGCAACGGCACACCCGAAACAATAGGCGCTGGAAATCATGGCTAACTCCGGGTCTAGTCGGTCACAGATGCTTGAAAACAAACAATTCACCTTTGAAATCAGTGCTAAGGTTTAAATATGACTCAAAAAAGGTCGAAAAACATCGTACTCGCGGGTTTTATTTCCACGATCGCAACAATGGGCGGCATCTATCTTTTGGAGTTGCTAGATCTGCCTACCATCCTGAAAGCTACACTTTTAGGTATTATTCTTATGCCTACCATGATTGTACCGTTATATATTTTTACGATTGATCGTGATGTTAAAACTCATGCAGGGGTGGCGAGTTCCTATAAGAACAGGTTATATTCATCATATCGAAATATTATTTTGTTTTTATATGGAGCGCTAGCAGCACTAGCACCCATTCTCATTCTGAATTTGTGTGCCTATTCTGAAACGCATTGTATTTTTTACAGCAGACCGAAATAAACCCCCGGTTGCCGGGTATGGGTTGGAGACAAAGAGATCGATGCGACTTACCGGGAATTGGTAGCGGGGGCAGGATTTGAACCTACGACCTTCGGGTTATGAGCCCGACGAGCTACCAAGCTGCTCCACCCCGCATCAGAGGCGCAGAATAATAGCTAGGTTGGACCCAATTTACAAGAGGTGACAGGACTTGTTTACTAACTAAATGCGAGGACACAGTATGCCATCAATGTCGATGGGAATACACCGAGCAGAATCAGGCTGAGACTGTTTGCACTGAGCAGCACCTTGACATCCATCGATTCCTTAACGGTGGTGGTTTGTTCGGAAGCGGGTTGATCGAAATACATCACCCTGATCACCCGGAGATAGTAGAACAGCCCGATTACCGAAAACAGAACCGCGGTCACGGCAAGCCATATCATATCGACCTGGATCACGGCCTGCAGCACGCTTAGCTTTGCATAGAACCCGACTGTCGGAGGCACCCCAGCCATCGAAAACATCGCGATCGCAAGCAATGCGGCATACCAGGGGTTACTGTCATTCAAACCGGAGAGATCGTTGATATTTTCGGCCTCGCAACCTTTTCGATTCAACACCAGCAATACTCCGAATGCGACCGACGAGGTGATGGCGTAAGTGATCGTATAAAACATGGCCGAGGCGTAACCGTTCGCGGTCGCCGATAAAATGCCCAGCAGAATAAAACCAACATGAGAAATCGTCGAATAGGCCAGCATGCGTTTAAAATTGGTTTGTGCAATCGCAATAATATTACCGACCGCCATCGAGGCGACCGCCAGCGCGGTGAGCATTTGTGACCAGTCGACCTGCAAATCTCCCAGACCATCGACCAGCAGGCGAATGGTCATTGCAAAACCGGCTATTTTAGGCACCGTGCCGATAAACAGGGTGACCGAGGTTGGCGCCCCCTGGTAAATATCGGGCAGCCACATATGGAAGGGCACGGCTCCCAGTTTGAAGGAAATTCCGACCACGATAAAAGTCAGCGCAAAACCGAGTGCTACCGGGTGTTGTAAAACCCGGCTATCGACCGCTGCAGATACCTGATTGATGTCCAGGGTGCCGGTAATCCCGTAAAAAATGGATATGCCATAAAGCAGCAAGCCCGAAGCCATGGCGCCCAGAACGAAGTATTTCATTGCTGCTTCAGAGGCGCTGATGGAGTTACGGTTGAACGCGATCATGGCATAGAGCGACAGCGACAGTAATTCCAGACCAAGGTAGATCAACAGGAATGAGTGCGCCGAAATCATAATCATCATACCGAGCGTTGCAAACAATCCGAGCACGTAGTATTCACCCTTGTAAATATCGTGATCAATCAGGTAATCGCGCGAGTATACAAACACCAGTATCGTAACCACACAGGTGGCAATCTTCAAAATCACCGCCAGCTGATCGAGCACGAAGGAACCGCCAAAACTGCTGATTTCAGTCACCGGTGCAACCGCGATCACGGCGATAATGGTCAATACCAGGGTCGACACCGTTAACAGCAGGGTGAATCCCCTTTTTTCCGGGGGCAGGAACAGATCGACCATCAGCACCAGACAAGTCATGGCGAGCATTACCATCTCCGGTAACGCGGGCATTAAATCAGGCTGCACGAATTCGGAGGTCATATTTTCGGATTCGCAATGTGATTAAGCAGATTTTCGATGGTTGGGTGCATGGCTTCGACCAGTGGATCCGGCCACAGACCAAGACCCAGTACCGCCAGTGCCAGTAATGACAGGAACAGAAATTCGCGTTTATTGATATCGACGAGTTGGCGTACGTTGTCATTGGCGATATCACCGAAAATTACGCGCTTGATCATCCACAAAGTATATGCGGCGCCCAGAATCAGAGTCAAGGCGGCGAGGAAGGCGATCCAGACACTGGCTTTGAAGCTCGCCAGGATAACCATGAATTCACCCACGAATCCCGATGTGCCCGGCAGTCCGGCGTTCGCCATCGCGAAAAAAACCATGAATGCCGCGAACACGGGCATGGTGTTGACGACGCCGCCATAGTCGGCTATTTCCCGGCTGTGCATACGGTCATACAAGACCCCTACGCAGAGGAACATCGCCCCTGAAATGAAACCGTGCGATACCATTTGCACCATACCGCCTTCGAGCGCTAGTGCCGCGCCCTGATCGCCATGCCCGGAATCGAGAATTCGGAACACGATGAAAAAGCCCAGCGTAACGAATCCCATATGGGCAATCGACGAGTAGGCGATTAGCTTTTTCATATCGCGTTGCGCCAGGGCGACAAATCCGATGTAAACCACCGCGGTCAAAGACATGGTTATGATGAGCCAATCGAGTTCGGCACTGGCATCCGGGGTGATCGGCAGGCTGAAACGCAAAAATCCGTAACCTCCGATTTTCAACATAATCGCCGCCAGGATGACCGAACCACCGGTAGGAGCTTCAACGTGTGCGTCCGGTAACCAGGTATGCACCGGCCACATCGGCACCTTGACCGCGAAGGCAACCAGGAAGGCCAGGAAAATCAATATCTGTTCGGTCAATGATAACTTCAGGTGATGGAAATCGAAAATCGCGAAACTGCCGGTCCTGGTGTACATGTAGATCAGCGCCACCAGCATCAGGACCGAACCGATAAAGGTATAGATGAAAAATTTCAGGGTTGCGTAAATTCGGTTTACCCCTCCCCATATGCCGATAATCAGGAACATCGGAATCAGCATCGCTTCGAAGAAAATGTAGAACAGGATCGAGTCGAGGGCCGAAAAGGTGCCGATCATGAAACCTTCCATAATCAGAAATGCCGCCAGGTATTGTGATGCGCGGTACTGAATGACTTCCCATGCCGAAATAATGACGATTACCGTGGTAAACGAAGTCAGCAATATCAACGGCATCGAAATCCCATCGATTCCCAGGTAATACTCGATATTAAACGCAGGAATCCACTCGCTACGCTCGACAAACTGCATCAGGTGCGTATCGGTATTAAACTGAATGTAAAGCGGCAGCGTCAGCAGGAAGGTAACAAGCGATATCACCAACGCAATTTTGCGTGCGCCCGATGGGTCCTTGTCACCGGCAAACAATACCAGGATGCCACCGAATATCGGTGTCCAGATCACAAGGCTCAACAATGGCCAATCTGCGTACATAAGTTTAACGGTTCCCTTTATTATTATTCTGCTTTAGCCTAAAACAACCCATCCCAGCAACAGGATCAGTCCGGATATCATCGCCAATGCGTAGTGGTTCAAATAACCCGTTTGAGTGTAACGTGCTACGCTCGAGAACCATCCCACAAGCCGTGCGCTGCCATTGACGATTAAACCATCAATCATCAATGCGTCTCCGAATCGCCACAACACCTGACCGATTCCCCTTGCGGTTCCAGCAAACACAATTTCGTTAAAGCGATCAAAGTAGTACTTGTTATCGAGAATCCTGTGGATCCATTCGATTCTCTGCTTGATAGTGGTCGCTATCTGTGGATTTTTGAGATAGATATACCAGGCACTACCAGCACCGGCCGCCGCCAGGTAAACAGGGAGGCCTGCAAACCCGTGAAGCACGAAGTTTAACGATCCGTGGAAAGAATCTGCCACCGCGGCCATCGCGCCATGTTGACTAAAAACCGTAATTGCGCGGTCAAAAAAATCACTGAACAAAACCGCGTCGATCGTAAACCAGCCGATTACCGCCGACGGGATAGCCAGTAAAATCAACGGTACCGTAACCACGGCGGGGTTTTCATGCAAATGGGACCGGGTATGTTCGTCCATGCGCTCTTCACCATGGAATACCAGGAAGAACATCCGGAATGAATAGAAAGCAGTGACGAACACGCCGAGCAATACCGCGAGGTAGGCGTAACCCGCGCCCCAGACATCCGCGTTTTTAGTCGCGATCAGAATCGCGTCCTTGGAAAAATAACCGGAAGATCCCGGGAAACCAATCAATGCCAACGAACCAACCAACGACACCCAGTAGGTAATCGGCAGGTATTTCTTCAACCCGCCCATTTTACGGATATCCTGCTCGTGGTGCATTGCAATAATGACGGAACCCGCCGCAAGGAATAATAGAGCCTTGAAAAACGCGTGCGTCATGAGGTGGAAAATCGCGGCCGAGTAAGCCGAAGCGCCGAGCGCAACCGTCATATAACCCAACTGGGACAGCGTCGAATAGGCCACGACCCGCTTGATATCGTTTTGCACGATGCCGACCAGGCCCATAAAAATTGCCGTGGTCGCACCGATCACAATGACAAAAGACAAGGCCGTGGGTGAATGTTCGAATAACGGCGACATGCGCGCCACCATGAAAATACCGGCGGTAACCATGGTCGCCGCGTGAATCAACGCGGAAATCGGTGTCGGACCTTCCATCGAGTCAGGTAGCCAGACATGCAGCGGCACCTGTGCGGATTTGCCCATGGCGCCGATGAACAACAATATACAGGCCAGGGTGATGACCGACCAGTCCAACCCCGGGATAACCTCGATCGTGGCTGTCAGCATCGAGTCGGCGTGATCGAAAACTTCGTAGTAATCGAGCGAACCGGTATACGTCAGTACCACCGCGATGCCGAGCAGAAATCCGAAATCTCCGACCCGGTTGACGATAAAGGCTTTCATGTTGGCGTAGATTGCGGTTTCGCGCTTGAACCAGAAACCGATCAATAAATAGGACATCAGGCCGACCGCCTCCCAGCCGAAGAACAGTTGCAGGAAATTGTTTGACATGACCAGCATCAGCATCGAAAAAGTAAACAGCGAGATGTAACTGAAGAAGCGCTGATACCCTGGATCGTCATGCATATAGCCAATGGTGTAAACATGCACCATCAATGACACGGCGGTAACGACCGCCATCATCAAGGCGCTCAAGCCATCGATCAGAAAACCAATTTCGAAGTGAATCCCGTCGCTGACCATCCAGATATAGACCGATTTGTTATAAATCGCGGCCCCATCGAAGGCGACATCCTTGAGCACGATCAATGACAGCACGAAGGATACGGCGACCCCGATTATGGCGACACAATGCGAGGCCGAGCGGCCGATTAGCTTGCCGAAAAATCCGGCAATTAACGCGCCCAGCAGTGAAGCCAGCGGAATAGCAAGGTATATGAAATCCATACTTACCATTTCAACTCCTTGATATCCTCGATATTGATCGAGTGCTTGTTACGGAACAAAACCACCAGTATCGCAAGACCGATTGCTGCTTCAGCAGCGGCTACGGTAAGAATAAAGAACACGAAAACCTGGCCGGCAATATCGTCGAGATAATGCGAAAACGCGATGAAATTCAAATTTACCGACAGCAGCATCAACTCGATCGACATCAGCAGGATGATAATGTTCTTGCGATTGATGACGACGCCCGCGATCGAGATACTGAAAAGTACCGCGGCAAGTATCAGGTAATGGCTTAAGGTAACCATCGTCGTCATTCCTCGCTGGACGGCATTTTCACGATGCGCAGCCGATCGGCCTTGCGCACCTTGATCTGATCGCTGGGGTTCTGGTATCGGGTTTGCGAACGCTTACGCATGGTCAACGAAATCGCTGCGATTATCGCCACCAGCAGAATCACGGCGGCAATTTCAAACGCAAACACATATTCGGTGTACAACACAGCGCCAAGCGCCTTGGTATTGCTGTAATCGGCTGGCTTGGGTATCGGCTCCGCTCCTGCGTCGAGCACGAAAATATCGCTGGTGACAACGTTCAGCATCAGCAGCAACATGATCGCGGCTACCGCGAGCCCGAGTGGCAGATAACGCACAAAGCCCTCCCGCAGTCGGGAAACGTTAATATCGAGCATCATCACCACGAAGATGAATAAAACCATTACCGCACCGACATAGACCAACACCAGGCTAATAGCGAGAAACTCGGCCTCCAGCGTCAGCCAGATTACGGCGCTGGTAAAAAAGGTCAGCACCAGGGACAAGGCCGCATGTACCGGGTTTTTTACAGTCACTACGGCGCATGCGCTAACCACCGTGGAGACTGCAAAAACATAAAAAATGATGGTTTCTATCATGGAGGTCGGTTTAGCGGTAGGGAGCGTCCGCCGAGCGGTCCGCGGCAAGTTGCGCTTCGTAACGGTCGCCAATCTCCAGCAATTTTTCCTTGGTCATTATATTTTCACCCCGGTTTTCGAAGTGATACTCGAATATATTGGTTTCGACGATCGAATCGACCGGGCAGGCCTCTTCACAAAAACCGCAATAGATGCACTTGAATAAGTCGATGTCGTAGCGCGTGGTCCGCCGCGTGCCGTCCTCGCGCTGCTCGGATTCGATCGTAATCGCGAGTGCCGGGCAAACCGCTTCGCAGAGCTTGCAGGCAATACAGCGTTCTTCGCCGTTGGCGTAACGACGCAAGGCATGCAGGCCGCGAAAACGCGGGCTGATCGGAGTTTTTTCTTCCGGGTATTGAACCGTGATCTTTCTGCGAAAAAAATAACGGCCGGTAACCTTCATCCCCTTGAGCAGTTCAAGAAAGAGAAAACTTTTCAGGTAATAATTTATTTTCGCAAGCATTGCCTTATACAAACCAGGGGCCGACTTTGAAATAGACTGCGACACCCTCGACCACCAGCCAGAAAATAGTCACGGGCAGCAAAACCTTCCAGCCGAGGCGCATGATCTGGTCATATCGATAGCGTGGGAAGGTCGCACGAAACCAAAGAAACAAAAACATGAAAATCGCGGTCTTGCCAAACAACCAGCCGATCCCGTCGCCGATCAGGTCTGGCACCGGGCTCAACCAGCCGCCGAAGAATAACAGCGTACACAGCATCGCGATCAAAATCATATTCGCGTATTCAGCCAGGAAAAACACGGCGAAGGTCATACCCGAGTATTCGACATGAAACCCGGCGACAATTTCGGATTCACCTTCGGCGACGTCGAACGGCGCGCGATTGGTTTCGGCAACCCCCGAAATCAGGTAGACGAAGAACAGGGGCAATAGCGGGATGAAAAACCAGTGCCAGATACCGCCGGCCTGTTTGCCGACAATATCGCCGAGATTGAGACTGCCGCCGACCATCAAAACGCCCACCAGCGCGAAACCCATGGCAATTTCATAGGCCACAATCTGGGCTGCGGAGCGCATCGCACCGATCAATGCATACTTGGAATTCGATGCCCAGCCGGCAATGATGACGCCGTAAACCCCGACCGAGGTCATCGCTAATATATAAAGCAGACCGGCATTGATGTCGCTGAACACCAGCGTATCGGTAAACGGGATCACAGCCCAGGCAGCCATGGCCGGGGCGAAGGTGATAACCGGGGCGATGATAAACAGGTAACGATTGGAGTTGGTCGGGATGATGATTTCCTTGAACATCAACTTGAACATATCCGCAAACGGCTGCAACAGGCCTTTGGGGCCGACCCGGTTCGGGCCCTTGCGAAGTTGCATGTAACCGATAACCTTGCGCTCAGCGTAGGTGTAGTAAGCGACCACAATGAACAACGGCAACAGTATGATTAGTGCCTTGGCCCCGCTATAAATCGTGAATCGCACGTACTCGTGCAGCCATCCCCAGATCGCCAGCGGAAAGTCCATCACGAAACCTTCTCCAGATTTATGTTACCGAAGGCATCGGAGAGATGGCTGACGGCATCGATTCCACTGGGAACATAAACACAACCCGCGGGTACGGATTCATCGATTCGCAACGGCAAGACCGCGGTTCCTTTATCTTGCTTGATCTGTACCTGGTCGCAATCGGTTAAATTTGCATCCTCGGCCTGCCGCCGGTTCATTACGACCGCGCACTGCGCCCTCATTAGCGGCGTCGCCTGCAACGCCGCGGATTGACGAGTCATGTCGTCGCTGGCATAAATCGGGGTAATACCAACTTTCTGGATCGAACCCTTGCTCCGAGGCAGGCCTTTAGCGCTGGTTTCGATGCCACACAGATTGCTTAACGCAACATCGCTGCATAGTGCCCGGAGTTCGTTTTTAACCGCGACCGAATCCTCATATTCAAACTCGCCGGGTTTAAGTAGCTGACCGAGGGCGGTTAGTATCTTCCAGCCCTGTCGACTCTCTCCCCTGGCGCGTACACAGCCTTTGAAACTTTGCCAAAGACCTTCAACATTGACAAAACTACCCGAAGTTTCCAGCGTCGATGCCAGCGGCAGTACCAGATCGGCCTGTTGCTGAATAAAGTCGTTATCGAAACAGCTGAAGGCTATTATGCTTTCATTATTATCCGATAAACGGCTCACGGAATGGGTATCGAGCAACGGATTGAGCGCAAAGTTCAACAGTACCTTGTGGCTTGACGACAGAATATCGCCGGCGTGTTCTCCCGCCTTATCCAGTGCTACCCCGGCCGCAGTTCGATGTGGGGTCGCTCCGGCGAGACACGCGCCCGCGCTGTTTGCAGAAACCGACAGGTAGCCCAGAGTTGCGCCACAGCCATCGGTTATGGCTTCGCAGATTTCCCGCAATAGCGACAGTTGGGGGTTGGACAAGGCCTGGACACCAACGATTACCGCGGCGTTATCGGCATCTGCAAGTGATCTGGCGATGGCCCGATGCTGATCGGTCGGCTCGCAACCATCGACAATTTTCACCAGGTGCGCAGACAGCGTGTTGTCACTGGTATCGGTCAGCGCGACCGCGACCGCAGCCAGATTACAAATCAGCTGTTCCGCGGATCCGACGAGTTCAGTTTGTAAATTGAAATTGTACTGCAGTCCAAGGTGCCCAATGGATGATACCCTGGCACTATTATTCAATACCGCCTTACGCAGTCGATGCGACAACATCGGCTGCTCGTAGCGTAGATTGCCGGCCACGATCAGTGCCGCATCGAGGGTTTCAACTGATTGCAGCGAACGTCCCAGCCATGGCATTATCGGGTCACGATCCTGGCTTGAAAAATCCACCTGGATAAGGCGATGATCGATATTGTCAGAACCCAGGCAACGCGTCAGTTTTTGTGCGAGGTAAAGCTCTTCCAATGTCGATTGCGGGCTCACCAACGTGGCGATGTCGCCCGCCGCCTCGGAAAGCATGTTGACCGCAGCGTTAAGCGCGGTTTCCCAGTCGACTGGCTTGAGTTCGCCCTGGTCGCGCAACATCGGCTGTTCGAGGCGTTGCCTGGCCTGGACCGAGGTATAACTGAAACGATCACGATCCGAAATCCAGCATTCGTTAATCGATTCATTCTCACGTGGCACGACCCGAATGACTTCGTTGCCACGCGTGTGTACGTAGGTATTTGATCCGACGCAGTCGTGCGCCGAAACCGCTGGATGCTGGGTCAATTCCCAGGGACGCGCGATATAACGCGATGGCTTCGCGGTCAACGCTCCCACCGGGCACACGTCAATAACATTACCGGATAATTCCGAAACAATCGATTTTTCGATATAGGTACCGATCACCATGCTTTCACCGCGACCGGTCGCACCGAGCTCCGGCATGCCGGCGATTTCATCACCAAAGCGCACACACCGGGTACAATGAATGCAGCGCGTAAAATCGGTAGCAATCAAGGGCCCGATATTCTTGTCCATGATCACGCGTTTTTGCTCGGTATATTTCGATATCCCCTCTCCGAAACCCATTGCGACATCCTGCAATTCACACTCACCGCCCTGATCACAGATCGGACAATCCAGCGGGTGATTGATCAGCAGGAACTCCATTGTGGATTTTTGAGCGGCCAGAGCCGAATTGGACCTGGTTTGCACCACCATACCGTCAATACATTGGGTAGCACAGGCGGGCATCGGTTTGGGTGAGCGTTCAATTTCGACCAGGCACATACGACAATTGGCGACCACCGACAAATGTTTGTGGTAGCAAAAACGCGGAATCACGATGTTATTTTCATCCGCCACATCGATCAACAGGCGTCCTGCCTGGGTTTCGATCTGTTGACCATTTATCGTGACTGCTATGTTATCGCTCATTGCTAAACTTTAATTCGATCCTATTTAATGCGATCAGTCTGCGTTATCGACAATCGATCGCCTGTGTTCGACGTAGTATTCGAATTCATGACGAAAATGCTTGATGAAACTCCATACCGGCATCGCCGCGGCATCGCCGAGCGCGCAAATGGTACGTCCTTCGATCTTGTGCGAGACTTCTTCGAGTTGTTGGATATCTTCCGGGCGACCCTTGCCATCAACGATTCGGGTCAACATCCGGTAAAGCCAACCGGTACCTTCGCGACAGGGGGTGCATTGCCCGCAGGACTCCGAGAAATAAAATCGGGAGATACGCCTGAGTGCGACCACCATATCGGTAGACTCATCCATGACGATGACAGCGCCCGAGCCCAGCATCGAACCAGCCTTGGCGATCGAATCATAGTCCATGTTACAGTCCATCATAACCTCGCCGGGTAATACCGGCACCGATGAACCTCCGGGTATAACCGCTTTCAATTTATGGCCATCCCGGACACCACCGGCCATCGCCAGCAGGTCCCTGAATGGCGTTCCCATCGGGATTTCGAAGTTTCCAGGCTGGTTCAAATGACCGGACATCGAAAAACATTTAACGCCTCCGTTGTTGGGAATACCCAGGTCGGCGAACCATTGCGCACCGTTACGGATAATCGATGGCGCCGAGGCCAACGACTCGGTATTGTTGATCGTGGTGGGTTTGCCATAGAGACCGAAAGTAGCCGGGAACGGGGGTTTGTAACGTGGCAGCCCTTTTTTACCCTCGAGCGAATCAAGCAAAGCGGTTTCTTCGCCACAGATATAAGCGCCTGCGCCGAGCACCGGGTAGAGATCAAAATCAACGCCACTGCCCAGTATATTCCGGCCCAGGTAGCCAGCCTCATAGGCTTGCTTGACCGCCGTTTCAAAACGTTGCGCCGGCTCATCCATGAATTCGCCACGCATATAGTTGTATCCCACGGTAGCGCCTATCGCATAGCCACTAATTACCATGCCCTCGACCAGCGCGTGCGGATTGAAGCGCAGGATGTCGCGATCTTTACAGGTACCCGGTTCCGATTCATCTGAATTACAGACGATATACTTCTGACCAGGCGCATTGCGCGGCATAAAGCTCCACTTCAATCCAGTCGGGAACCCGGCTCCACCGCGACCCCGCAGTCCCGAAGCTTTGACCTCTTCGATTACGTCTTCCGGTGTCATGCCATCAACCAGAATTTTCTTCAACGCCTCGTAGCCACCAACCTGCAAATAGGTTTCCATCGACCAGGGCTGATCGTATTGCAGTGTTGCGAAGCAGACTTCGTTAACCATTTCTATTCCAGCGCATCCAGTATTCCATCCACCTTTTCAGGCGTCAGATTTTCGTGATAAACGTGATCGACCTGCATCATCGGTCCGCTGGCACAGGCGGCGAGGCACTCTTCCTCGCATTTCAGATAGATACGTCCATCTCCAGTGCTTTCTCCAATCTTGATACCGAGCTTGTTTTCGATATGGTCGACGATGCTTTCCGATCCCATCAGCATGCAGGAGATATTGGTGCAAATTGCGACGTTGTGTCGTGCCACCGGCCGGGTTTCATACATCGAGTAAAACGAGGCCACTTCGTAGACCTGAATTGCCGGTAACTCCAGGTACCGGGCAACCGCATCCATCAGTTCGGTCGTCAAAAACCCCTGGTTTTGATGCTGCGCCGCAACCAGGGCCTGCAGCAACGCCGAACGCTTGTGCTCCACCGGAAAGCGCGCGACCCAATGATCGATCTCTGCGCGCGTATGGTCGTTTAGCAAGTCGATAGCTGATCCCGAATCAATCGCCATTACCGGTCAATCTCCCCGAACACGATATCCTGGGTACCGATAATCGCGACCACGTCGGCCAGCATATGCCCCTTCGCCATTTCATTCATACTGGCCAGGTGTGCGAACCCCGGCGCGCGAATCTTGACGCGATAAGGCTTGTTGGCACCATCGGAAATCAGATAAATTCCAAACTCGCCCTTGGGGTGTTCGATTGCCGCGTAAACCTCTCCCGAGGGCAGCGTGTAACCCTCGGTAAATAGTTTGAAGTGGTGTATCAGGCCTTCCATATCGGCCTTGATTTCTTCACGGCGCGGCGGCGCCACCTTGTGATTATCGGATATCACGAGCCCGGGATTAGCACGCAACCACTCGATGCATTGCTTGATGATGTGATTTGACTGGCGCATTTCTTCGATGCGCACCAGGTAACGATCATAGCAATCGCCATTGGTACCCACCGGGATATCAAAATCCATACGGTCGTACACTTCGTAAGGCTGTTTCTTGCGCAGATCCCATTCGACACCGGATCCACGCAGCATGGGGCCGGTAAACCCGAGCTGATAAGCCCGTTCTTCCGAAACCACACCGATGCCCACAGTCCGTTGTTTCCAGATTCGATTATCGGTTAACAGGGTTTCGTATTCATCGACGTAACCCGGGAATCGGCGCGCAAAATCCTCCGCGAAATCGAGCAGACTGCCCTGCCTGTTTTGATTGAGGCGAACGGCCTCCTTTTTACTTCGCCAGCGGCTCTCCAGGTATTGTGGCATTGCATCGGGCAGGTCGCGCGCAACGCCACCGGGACGATAATAAGTTGCGTGCATGCGCGCACCCGAGACTGCCTCGTACATATCCATCAAGTCTTCGCGTTCACGAAACGCATATAGAAACACGGTCATCGCACCGACATCCAGGGCGTGGGTGCCGATCCACATCAAGTGATTGAGAATACGGGTGATTTCATCGAACATAACGCGGATATAGCGCGCACGTACAGGGATATCGATACCGAGTAATTTCTCGATCGCCATCACATAGGCGTGCTCGTTGCACATCATCGATACATAGTCGAGTCGGTCCATGTAACCGATGGTTTGATTGTATGGCTTGGTTTCGGCTAGTTTTTCGGTGCCGCGATGTAACAGGCCGATATGCGGGTCGGCGCGTTCGATGACTTCACCGTCCATTTCCAGCACCAGGCGCAGCACTCCGTGTGCCGCGGGGTGCTGTGGTCCGAAATTAAGGGTGTAGTTCTTTATCTCAGGCATCGCCTTGCGCCTCGTCCGGCGGGTCCGCAAGATAGCGATGATCGTCACGCCTGACGCGCGGCACCAGCACCCGGGGTTCAATCGTGACCGGTTCATAAACCACGCGTTCACGCTCGGGGTCATAGCGCATTTCGACGTGACCAATCAATGGAAAATCCTTACGGAACGGGTGGCCGACGAAGCCGTAGTCGGTCAGAATACGGCGCAGATCGGGATGACCGCTAAACAGGATTCCAAATAAATCGAAAGCCTCACGCTCGTACCAGTCGGCCGAAGCCCAGATACCGGTTACCGTGGAAACCACCGGAAAATCATCATCGGCAGCGTAAACACGCAGGCGCAGGCGATGGTTATGAATGTAAGAGAGCAAATGATAAACCGCGGCGAATCGCTTGCCCTGGGTGGTAAACGATTCCAGTTCATCGCCAAACTGCAGGTAACCGCTGGAAGCTGCAGCCTCGACACCGCGACTGAACCCGGCCCGGCTCGCATCATCGGTTTGCCACTCGTCGCGACCAAGTTGCGAATAGTCGACGCCACATAGATCGACCAGCTGTTGAAATTGAAACTGCGGGGCATCGCGCAACTCGGTCGCAACATCGAGTAAATGTTCGGGTGCTACTTCGATTGTAACCTCGCCAAACTCGACGCTATCCGAATCGATTTTATCGCCGAGCGTCGCCCGCAGCGCCTCGGCCAGTTGCTGTTTCGAATTCGCCATGTTAGCGGGCTATGGTGTTGGTACGCTTGATTTTGTTTTGCAACTGCAAGATGCCATACAGCAGCGCTTCTGCGGTGGGCGGGCAACCCGGCACATAGATATCGACCGGAACCACCCGGTCGCAGCCGCGAACTACCGCGTATGAATAGTGATAGTAACCGCCGCCGTTAGCGCAGGAACCCATCGAAATAACCCAGCGCGGTTCCGCCATCTGATCGTAGACTTTGCGTAATGCCGGCGCCATCTTGTTTACCAGCGTTCCGGCAACGATCATGACGTCGGACTGGCGTGGGCTGGGCCGAAAAATGATCCCGAACCGATCCAGGTCGTAACGCGCAGCGCCGGCCTGCATCATTTCAACCGCGCAGCAGGCCAGGCCGAATGTCATCGGCCACATCGAGCCGGTACGGGCCCAGTTAATCAGTTTATCGGCAGTGGTAGTTACCATGCCTTGTTCGAATACGCCTTCTATTCCCATTCAAGCGCTCCTTTCTTCCACTCGTAGATAAATCCGATGACCAACACCGAGAGAAAAACCGCCATGGCAACCAGGCCGAAGGTTCCGACCTCATCGAGCACGATTGCCCAGGGAAACAGGAAGGCTATCTCGAGATCAAAAATGATAAACAGAATCGCAACCAGGTAATAGCGCACATCGAATTTCATGCGGCTGTCTTCGAAGGCTTCAAAACCACATTCGTAGGGAGAATTCTTTTCCGCGTCGGGGCGCGAGGGGCCCAGTAATTTGCCCAGAATAATAAAAACCGAACCCATTATGAGGGTGATGCACATAAAAATAAGAATTGGTAGATAATTTCCTAGCATGGCTCGACCACTGCCCCCGGCAGGTCTGTGTAGGATGCGAAGCGCCAGTCTATTGTGGCGCTTAAATAGTGTCAAGATATCTCCAAACGATGCAGAATTTGATTTATGGAACATTGGAAAACCCGGCTCAGGTCAGACCTGGGAGCGGGTTTGTGGTCGCAACCTCTCGAGCCGGTCGGGCCCGGGTCGAAACCTTGGTATGGTGCCGATGGCCGGAGTCGAACCGGCACAGCTTTCGCCACTACCCCCTCAAGATAGCGTGTCTACCAATTCCACCACATCGGCAATATCCCGGTCTTATTCAGCCGGAGGTAAATCTGACTCCAGAGCGCCGCCGCCCTGGGTATCGTCCGGAGGCAGGTCGCTGTTTTCCTGCATCGGTGTTACTTCGATTGCCTGCGTGGTAACACTGCCGGAGACACTGTCAGGCGCACTACGGTGGCTGGTGACATATGCCAGCGACAGGCACACCACGAAAAACAGAATCGCGATAACAGTGGTCGCTCTGCTGAGAAAATTCCCGGAGCCGCGCGCGCCAAAAACGGTTGCCGAAGCACCACTGCCGAACGCGGCGCCAGCATCGGCACCCTTGCCGTGTTGTATCAGTATCAAACTGATCAGTGAGATCGACAATAAAACCTGGACAACCAAAAGAATACTGTTGATATTTTCCATAATAATTCCTAAGCAGATTGAGTGATGGCGAGAAAATCGTCGGCCTTGAGTGATGCGCCGCCGATCAATCCACCATCGATATCCTGTTGTGACAATAGTTCCGCCGCATTGGACGGATTCATGCTACCACCATATATAATCTGTACCTGTTGGGCGACGTATGCGTCGAGTTGCTGCAGCTTGGCGCGAATAAACGCGTGCACTGCCTGGGCCTGTTCGGGCGTCGCCACTTTTCCAGTGCCGATCGCCCATAGCGGCTCGTAGGCAATTACCGATTGTGCGATTGTGCTAATGCCGCACAAATCGATCACCGCATCGAGTTGTCGTGCGACGACATCCTCGGTTATGTCCTGTTCACGCTGCTCCAGGGTTTCACCGACACACAGTATCGGCGTTAAATTCTCGGCTGTCGCCATGGCAAATCGATCCGCCACCAGCTGATCCGATTCCAGGTATAGCGAGCGACGTTCCGAATGCCCCACTATCGCGTATCGACAACCACACTCTTTCAGCATTGCCGCTGCTATTTCCCCGGTATATGCACCCCCTTCGTGATCGCAGACATTTTGCGCTCCGAGCGCAATACCGGTTTCGGCCAGCATAGCGCCCACTTTCATCAGGAAGACCGCGGGTGGACAAACCGCCACTTCCGTTTTTCCGGTGTCTCCAGCCTTGATGCCGTCAACCAGCGTGATAGCAGATTGCAGACTGCCATTCATTTTCCAGTTACCTGCGATAAGAATCTGACGCATAGCTGTCATCGGTTACTTAAAAGGCGGCAAAGATTACTCACCTCGGCCCAATAAATCAATCTGAAATTGGATATTTTGTCAATTTTTAAGCCAGCTACCGGCCCACGTTTAATTCATTTGTTAGCGGCATCCGTTACCGACCGGGCCAGTGTAGCGGCTATTTTTTGCACCCGCTCCGGGTCCCGGCCTTCTACCATGACACGAATCAACGGCTCGGTACCGGAAGCGCGCAACAGCACCCGGCCGGATTCTGCCAGATCGGCTTCTGCTAACTTGAGCGCGTCCTGTACCCGCCTGGAATTGTCGAGATCCACCGGTTTTGATAGCGGTACATTAATCATTGTTTGCGGGTAGATCTGCAAATCCTCGCAGGCCTCGGTCAGCGTTTGACCGTTGTCGATCAATCCGTCCAGCACCTGTAGCGCGGCGATGATGCCGTCACCGGTTGTGGTTTTGTCCAGGCATATAATGTGGCCGGAGGATTCGCCTCCCAGTTGCCAATCGTTTTCGACCAGTTTTTCCATGACGTAACGGTCACCTACCGCGGCTCGCACAAACGGGATACTCAGCGCTTGCAACGCGTGTTCAAATCCCAGATTTGTCATCAGGGTGCCAACCACACCACCCTCAAGCTGACCGCTGACAAGTTTGCTCCTGGCGATAATATAGAGTAGCTGGTCACCATTCTTCACGTCTCCACGCGCGTCCATCATCATCACGCGATCGCCATCTCCATCAAAGGCGATTCCCATGTCAGCCTGGTTTTCCAGTACATTGGCACGCATACTTTCCGGATATAAGGCACCGACTTCCTGATTGATATTCATTCCATTGGGACGGGTGCCAACCTCGATCACTTCGGCACCGAGTTCGCGGAAAACCGCGGGCGCGATATGATAGGTTGCTCCATTTGCGCAGTCGACTACAAGTTTCATACCCCGTAACGATTTGTGGAAGGCAATCGAACTCTTGCAGAATTCGATATAGCGACCCTTGGCATCATCGATCCGGGTTGCTTTGCCGATCAGCTCAGGTTCTACCATCGCCAATTCCTGATCCAGCATGGCCTCGATCGCTTCCTCGGTTGCATCCGGCAATTTGAAACCGTCGCCATTAAAAAATTTCACGCCGTCGTCATGATAGGGGTTGTGGGAGGCACTGATTACGATACCAGCGGTAGCCCGCTGCGACTGGGTAATGTAAGCAATTGCCGGAGTTGGCATGGGTCCAAGTAACAACACGTCGAGTCCGGCGGCGGCTAGACCGGCTTCCAGCGCGGATTCAAACATATACCCGGAAATTCGGGTATCTTTGCCGATAACGATCTGCCCTCGACCGGAACGAGACAAAACCTTACCCGCCGCCCATCCGAGATGCATGATGAAATCAACCGTCATCGGCACCTGCCCGACGCGTCCTCGAATACCATCGGTGCCAAAATACTTTCGACTCATGAAGCCACCTGCCCCAGAGCCCTGACCATTGCAATAGCATCCAGGGTTTCAGCGACATCATGCACGCGCAGTATATCCGCACCCAGCATTGCAGCCATCACCGCAACCGACAGACTTCCATAGAGACGCTGATCCACCGGTTTATCGAGGATCCTGCCAATCATATTTTTGCGAGACAATCCAGCCAGTACCGGCACCCCCAATTGACGAAAATCAGATAACGATTCTAACAGCTTGAGATTATGTTCGATGGTCTTACCGAAACCAAAGCCCGGGTCGATTATAATATTTTCCAACGCAATCCCGGCATCGAGTGCGGCATCGATACGTTCCTGCAGAAATTCTTTCACCTCGCTGACAACATCGACGTAAGTCGGATTTTGTTGCATCGTCGCGGGGGATCCCTGCATATGCATCAGGCACACCTTCGCACCCAGATCCGCCGCCACCTTCATGGAGTCTTCCAGGCGCAATGCCCAGATGCTGTTTATGATGTCGGCACCGGTATCGATCGCCGCCTCCATAACGCCGGGCTTGCTGGTATCAATAGAGATCGGTATATTCGAAATCTCGCGAATCGCCCCGATCAACGGGATGGTGCGCAGCAGTTCCTGATCCAGGTCTACCTGTTGTGCTCCGGGACGGCTCGACTCACCGCCGATATCAATAATGTCGACGCCCCGCGAAATCAATCGCCTTGCGTGCGCGAAAGCAATCTCGAAGCTGTCGAATTTACCGCCGTCTGAAAAAGAATCGGGGGTCGTATTAATGACCCCCATTACCTGTAGATTACTGGATATCGTCAGCTGTGACATCGAGTATCGACTTTCGAGCCCCGCAGCGGCTAGTGGAGTTTAGCGGGATCCAGGTCCGGATCATCGTTCGCGTCGGCTGTGCCCGAGGACTCATCCGACGATGGTCCACTTTCATCGTCCGACCAATCACGGGGTGGCCCCGGATCCTTGCCTTCCATGATCATATCGATCTGGCCCGAATCGATAGTTTCATATTTCATCAACGCGTTGGCCATCGCGTGCAGCTTGTCCTCATTCTGCGCGAGGATTTCTACCGCACGCTGGTAGTTACGATCGATAATGGCACGAATTTCTGAATCAATGGCCTGCGCAGTATCGTCAGATACCGTTTTTTGTTTACCGTAACTCTTACCGAGAAAAACTTCACCCTCTTCTTCGCTATAGGTCAGGGGGCCCATGCGATCGGACAAACCCCACTGGGTAACCATGCTGCGCGCAATGCTGGTAGCGCGCTCAATATCATTGGAAGCTCCGGTAGTCACCGCTTCTTCGCCATAAATTTGTTGCTCCGCGATGCGCCCGCCAAAAAGGCTCGATAACTGACTTTCAAGATGACGTTTGCTATAGCTGTAACGATCATCTTCCGGCAGGAACATGGTTACCCCAAGCGCTCGCCCGCGCGGAATGATGCTGACCTTGTAAACCGGGTCGTGTTCAGGTACCAGCCGGCCGACTATCGCGTGACCCGATTCATGATAGGCGGTCAGTTTCTTCTCCTCTTCCTTCATAATCATCGATCTGCGCTCAGCGCCCATCATGATCTTGTCCTTGGCGCGTTCGTATTCCCCCATGCTAACCACCTTCTTGTTGCCACGTGCGGCAAACAGCGCGGCTTCGTTGACCAGGTTGGCCAGATCGGCGCCGGAAAAACCCGGCGTACCCCGAGCAATTACCATCGCATCGACATTCTCCGCTGACGGCACTTTGCGCATATGCACCTTGAGAATATGCGATCGACCGCGCACATCCGGTAATGGAACCACGACCTGGCGATCGAATCGACCGGGACGCAGCAAAGCCGGATCAAGTACGTCGGGTCGGTTGGTAGCCGCGATTACGATGACACCTTCGTTTCCTTCAAAACCATCCATTTCAACCAGTAACTGGTTCAAGGTTTGTTCGCGCTCATCGTGCCCGCCGCCGAGGCCTGCGCCACGGTGACGTCCGACTGCATCGATTTCATCGATAAAGATGATGCAGGGCGCATGTTTCTTGGCCTGGTCGAACATATCGCGCACCCGCGAGGCACCGACTCCGACAAACATTTCGACAAAATCTGAACCGGAAATTGTAAAGAAAGGAACTTTGGCTTCACCGGCTATCGCCTTGGCAAGTAACGTCTTACCGGTGCCGGGAGCCCCAACCATCAATACTCCGCTCGGAATCTTGCCACCAAGTTTCTGAAATTTGGATGGGTCTCGCAGAAACTCTACCAGCTCGGCAACCTCTTCCTTGGCTTCATCGACGCCGGCTACATCGTTAAAAGTAATATTGATCTGGTCTTCACCCAGCAAACGAGCTTTGCTCTTACCGAAAGACATCGCTCCACGACCGCCGCCGCCACCTTGCATCTGACGCATGAAAAATATCCACAGGCCAATCAATACGATAAACGGGAACCAGCTGACGAACATATGGCCGAGTAAAGACGGCGGTTCCGGTGGTTTGCCAAAGATCGCGACATTGCCGCGTTCCAGGTCACCAATTAAAGCGCTGTTGTTGGTTTCCGGACTGTAGGTGGAAAAGGGGGTGCCAGAAATCAACTTGCCGGATATATTTTGCCCTTCGATGGTGACCTCCTGAACCTGGCCCTGCTTGACCTGGGTCAGGAATTCGGAGTAAATCAATGTTTGGGCGCTACTGCCACGATCACCGAAACTGTGAAACACCGACAGCAATACCACTGCTATGACAATCCACAATACTAAATTCTTGACTACGTCGTTCACTATTACACCTTAAGATTATTGGCTTAACTACTGCCTGATCCTGCCTGATCCGATTCATTATTACCGCTATTACGACCAGATACCAGTGCATTTTCCACAGGTTTCACTACCTCAGACCACGACAAACCGCATAAATTTCATTCGAACGATCCCTGGATGCATCGGGCTTGCGAAGCTTGACCGAATTAAAGGCCAGGCGGTACGAAGAAATTAATCCCTCAAATCCCTCTCCCTGAAACAATTTGACCACAAATGCACCTTCGGGCGTCAGGAACTCACGCGTCAGATCGAAGGCGATTTCAGCCAGATTTACCGCTTTCGGCTGGTCTATACTGTGCATTCCACTTAAATTGGGGGCCATATCTGATAATACAAGATCGAAGCGCTGCTCGCCGACTGCGCGCAACAATTCATCGAGTGTACTCTGCTCGGTAAAGTCGCCCTGTAAAATCTCGACCCCGGAAATGGCTTCGATCGGCAGAAAATCGACCGCAATAACCCTGCCCCGGTCAGTCACGATTCGACTTGCGTACTCACTCCAACCACCCGGCGCCGCACCCAGATCGAGCACCAGTTGACCGGGTTTTAGTAGTCGGTCCCTGCGCTGAATTTCCTCCAGTTTGAAAACCGCACGTGATCGATACCTCTGTTTGCGCGCAAGCAACACATAGGCATCCTGGTGATGTTCCTGTAACCAGCGTTTACTGGATTTTGATCGTGACATAATTAACCCGGCGACAATGTATATCGTATTCAGCCATCGTGCAATCTGCACAGCGAGGTGGGGGGGTCGCTTTGAGCCATCATGAGTTAATCAAGCTGCGTATTCCGGCGCTGGACAAACCGGGTAAACGCGAACTATGCAGGTTGATTTGCGACCGGCATCAGGCAACCCTGGTCGAAAGTATCGGCAGTATTGTCGTGATTTATCGGCGCAACGAAGAATCCAACCGTTTTGCGGCGGTGTTGAACTACTCGTAGCGAACCGCCGTAATTTCATACTCCATGGTACCGCCAGGCGCTTCCACAACTGCGTCTTCCCCCGCTTCCTTGCCGATCAATGCACGAGCAATCGGTGAGCTGATCGCGATTCGGTTCTTATTTATGTCGGCTTCTATATCGCCGACAATTTGATAAACCACCTCGGATTCAGTTGCCATCTCCAGTAATTCCACGGTGCAGCCAAAAACCACCCGGTTACTTTGATTGAGCTTGGTAATATCAATAATCTGCGCGTTCGACAATGCCGACTCAAGTTCATTAATACGCCCTTCGATGAAGCCCTGCTCTTCGCGCGCGGCATGGTATTCGGCATTTTCCTTCAGGTCGCCATGCTCTCTGGCGGTTGCAATCGCTTCGATTACGGCTGGCCTTTTAACTGTTTTGAGTTTTTTCAACTCCAGTTTGAGCCTGTCTGCACCGTTAGCGGTAAGCGGAATTTGATTCATTTATTTCGCCTGGTGTAATGATTGCAAGCAATATACTTCATTTATATCGCGGTGAGACATCGCCTGGCAAGTGGCTCTGCCACCCGACAAGGTAGTTGTATAGCACACCGAATGCATTAGCGCCTCGCGTCGAATAGCGTAGGAATCTGCGATTGCCGAGCGACCCTCGGTGGTATTGACGATCAGCACGATTTCATCATTCTTGATCATATCGACAATATGTGGTCGCCCTTCCTTGACTTTATTGACATGCTTGCATTCCACTCCGCCCTCTCGAATGACCCTCGCGGTACCCCCCGTAGCGACCAGGTTGAACCCTTTCGCGTGCAGATCCCGCGCCAATTCCAAAATACCCTTTTTATCGGTTTCACGTACGCTCAGAAAAGCGGTTCCGGGTTTGGGAATTGTTTCTCCGGAGGCCACCATACCCTTGGCAAACGCCTCGGCAAAGCTGCGCCCGATACCCATAACCTCACCGGTGGATTTCATCTCGGGACCCAGAATCGGGTCTACACCCTGGAACTTGGCAAACGGAAACACCGATTCTTTGACGGACACGAAATTCGGTACCACCTGCTCGGTTCTAGCCTGCTGCTCGAGACTCTGTCCGACCATGCAGCGTGCAGCTATCTTGGCCAGCG
>CAZAVY010000044.1:0-25803 GCA_964488685.1 uncultured Gammaproteobacteria bacterium | reverse complement strand
AAGCGTTTCGATCGCGGCGTCGGTGGCGATAAAACTCAACATGGTTGCCATATCCGGCTTGATCATTCCCGAACCTTTGGATATGCCGGTAATTGAAATCTTTCGATCATCGACCAGGAGTTGCCGGCTAAAGGCTTTTGGCAGTGTATCGGTGGTCATGATTCCTTCGGCTGCCGGCAACCAGTTATCGGGCTGCAGCCTTGCGTACAAAGCAGGAATCGCCCGGCTTATTTTCTCATGCGCCAAAGGCGTTGCAATCACGCCGGTTGAAAATGGCAACACGGATTCGGGGCTGACCTTCGCAAGCCCGGCAACAACGGCGCAGCTGCTTCTTGCCGCATCGATACCGGCCTCACCGGTGCCAGCATTTGCGTTACCCGAGTTTATCAACAGGTAGCGAGATCCCGGGCAGCGTGCGAGATGTTCGCGTGCAACAATCACCGGCGCCGCGCAAAAACGATTTCGGGTAAATATTGCCGCAACGCTGGAGCCCTGGGGGATTTCGATCAAGGTCAAATCTTTTGCTGCGCTATGCGGCTTGATACCACAATGAATCGCGCTAACCCGAATGCCTTGAACCGGATGCAGTTTACCCGGAGCCTTAAGTCCTACCGCCATGAGCGAGGCCTTCTACAGTTTGCCGTGGCACTGTTTGAACTTTTTACCGGAACCGCACCAACAAGGCTTGTTACGTCCCAGCTTGGGCTGTTTACGTACGTAGGGTTGATGTTGTGGGTCCCTTTGCTGTTCGACATCTAAAAGATTCTCCGCACTTGCATGTTCCATTTTGATATCCTGATCGGGTTGACGGCTTTGCTCCAGCGCTTCAACCTGTTCCTCACCGCGAATCTGTACCCGGGTCAAGGCCTGGACGACCTCGTAATTGATACTGTCCAGCATACCGGTAAACATTTCAAAAGATTCACGTTTGAATTCCTGTACCGGATTTTTTTGCGCATAACCACGCAAACCGATGCCCTGGCGCAAATAGTCCATGGCGGCCAGATGATCCTTCCAGTGACGGTCGAGAATCATCAACGTAATTTCTTTTTCCAGACGCACCAGCAGTTCGTCGCCAAGCAACTCTGATTTTTGTTGATAATTTTGCTGGAAAATTTTCAGAATTCTATCGTAGATATCTTCATCGGCAATCTGTTCAGCCTCGTCCAGCCAGGACTGAATCGATAGTTCAACGCCAAATTCATTTACCAGTATCAACTCCAAACCCGCAATATCCCATTGTTCATCAATTGAATTCACCGGCACATGCGCACGCAGTATGCCCTGCAGTACATCCTTACGCATGTTTGCGATCGCCTCGGTGATACTTTCACTATGTAACAAATCATCACGTTGCTGGTAAATAACCTTGCGCTGGTCGTTCGCGACATCATCGTATTGCAGTAATTGTTTACGGATATCGAAGTTATGGGCTTCGACCTTGCGTTGTGCATTTTCGATCGCGCGACTAACCCAGGGATGCTCAATCGCTTCTCCCTCTTCCATACCCAGCTTCTGCATCAACCCCGCAACCTTTTCGGAGGCAAAAATACGCATCAGGCTGTCTTCCATCGACAGGTAAAAACGGGAAGAACCCGGGTCACCCTGACGCCCTGAACGACCTCTTAGCTGATTGTCAATACGCCGAGATTCATGACGTTCGGTACCGATAATATGCAGGCCCCCGGCTTGAATCACTGCGTCATGACGTTGTTGCCACTGCGCGGTCATTTGACTACGTTGTTCCTGGTTATCTTCAGGAATTTCCTTCAATTCCACCTCAAGATTTCCCCCGAGGACGATGTCAGTACCACGGCCTGCCATATTGGTGGCGATGGTAACGGTACCGGGCATTCCGGCATCGGCAATAATTTTGGCCTCTCGCTGATGTTGTTTGGCGTTCAGGATTTGATGCTTGATTTTGACCTTGTCGAGTAGCCCCGACAGGTACTCGGAAGTCTCAACCGAGGTGGTGCCGACCAGAACCGGTTGTCCCTGCCTGACGCATTCGCGGATATCCTCGATGATGGAGTCGTATTTTTCACCGACCGTCAGATAGATAAGATCACCCTGATCGTCACGAATCATGAGTTGATTGGTCGGTACCACCAGAACTTCCAGGCCATATATTTGCTGAAATTCGAAAGCCTCGGTATCGGCAGTGCCAGTCATACCGGAAAGTTTGCTGTAAAGCCTGAAGTAATTCTGAAACGTAATCGAAGCGATGGTCTGATTTTCGTGTTGAATACTCACCCCTTCCTTGGCTTCGATCGCCTGGTGCAGACCTTCGGACCAGCGTCGACCCGGCATGGTGCGTCCGGTAAATTCGTCGACGATCACAATCGAACCGTCTTGCACGATATAATCGACATCCAGTTTATAAATCGAATGCGCCCTAAGTGCCGCATTCAAATGATGAACCAGGGCAATGTTCGCCGCATCGTAAAGACTCTCATCCTGTTGCAACAGGCCGGCTTTGGTCATCAACTGTTCCGCGGTGTCGTGTCCCGACTCGCTCAAAAAGGCCTGCTTGGATTTTTCATCTACGCTGTAGTCACCCGGCCCGTCTTCGATCTCGACCTTGACCAGACCGGGAATAATGCTGTTGATGCTGGAGTATAAATCGGAACTGTCGCTGGCCTGGCCGGAAATGATCAACGGGGTACGCGCCTCGTCGATCAAAATTGAGTCAACCTCGTCGACAATCGCATAATTCAACCCGCGTTGTACGCGCTCTTCCAGGGCGAAACACAGATTGTCGTGCATGTAATCGAAACCGAACTGATTATTGGTGCCATAGGTGATATCCGCGCCATAGGATTCGCGTTTAGCGGTATAATCCATGGTACTCAATACGACGCCAACACTTAAACCCAGAAAATTGTAGATCTGCCCCATCCATTCCGAATCGCGCTCGGCCAGGTAGTCGTTAACCGTCACTATATGGACCCCCATACCACTGATTGCATTTAGATACGCGGGTAAGGTTGCAACCAGGGTTTTGCCTTCACCGGTACGCATTTCAGTAATCTGGTTATTGTGCAAAATCATGCCGCCTATCAGTTGCACGTCATAATGCCGCAACCCCAATGCGCGCACCGAGGCCTCGCGACAAACCGCAAAAGCCTCGTCGAGTAATTGCTCTAGCGTTTCCCCATCCGTGAATCGTTGTTGAAATGCCGTAGTTTTTTGTTTTAGCCGGGTATCGTCGAGCGCCTGCATTTCCGGCTCGAACTGGTTAATCCTGGTAACACGTTGCATGAGCTGTTTGACTATTCGGTCATTGCGGCTGCCGAACAACTTTCTTGTAATTTTTGACAACATCATACGACTGCTTTAACAGAACTTGCTATCAGAGGTGGAGTTTACTTGAAAAGTTTCAAGCAGGAAGACGGAAAAACGCTATCTCCGTTCAATTCGCTGCACGAATAAATCGCACGGGATTTATTTCTCGCCCATTCTTGAGCACTTCGAAATGAACATGCGGACCGGTGGAACGACCCGAAGAGCCTATCTCGGCAATTTGAAAACCTTTTGCAACGGTATCGCCCACTGAAACCAGTAAACGGGAATTGTGAGCGTAGCGGGTGGTGTAGCCATTGCCATGTGCAATTTCAATCAGTTTACCATAGTTGTAACGCTTACCCGCATAGGTAACAACGCCCTTGGCAACCGCTATCACCGGGCCTCCCAGTTTGCCCGCAAAATCGATGCCCTTGTGCATTTCCCGTCGGCCGGAAATCGGGTGGGTGCGCATTCCGAAATAGGATGACAGCCATCCCCTGATGATGGGTCGACCGCTGGGTTGCACCTCTTTCTGCAGGTTTTCATTCAACACCATGTTCTCCATAACCACGAGCTGATTTTCGCGATCTTCAAGTTCCAGGCGAAGTTGATCGATCGCCTGCGATAACTCATCCAGTTCGAAAACCTGGTTTGATACGGTTTCCGGTCCACCCACAGCAGGGGTACTGTCAAAATCAAATTCGTTGGTGTCGATATTGGCCATATGCACCAGTTTGCGTCCCAGTGCGTCCAGTCGCATGACATGCGCCTGTAACAGGCCTATGCGCGACGAAAGCGCATCGATATTCGCATCCGCTTCAGCCCGGATATGCGTTAGTTGCATTTGTTGACGATGCACATTCGCCTGCCAATCGTCGATCAAAGCACGATTGTCCTGATTGGGGTTCAGCTTGTATCCGAAATATACCGAGCCCACCATCACCAGGCCCACCATTGTGATCGTGGACAACAGGTGTAACGGCTTTGCCAGGTTCAACCCGCAAATTTTGCCTTTGTTAGATGAAAGAAAGAGAATATTCACTTTGCACCTATGCCGTAGCTTCCACCGGCTGAGCATAAGAAATCGGGGCGGTGGACGCATCGTCGAAGGTCACTTCTTCCCAGGCATCTTCATCTGCCAACAAGGCAAGCAGCAATCGGTTGTTGAGCGCATGTCCCGACTTGTAACCCGAAAATGCACCGATCAGACTATGCCCTAGCAGGTAGAGGTCACCAATCGAATCGAGGATTTTGTGCTTGACGAATTCATTGTCGTAACGCAAACCATCTTCATTTAAAACGCGGTAGTCATCGAGTACGATGGCGTTATCCTGGCTGCCGCCCAGTGCGAGGTTATTGGCGCGCAGGGTCTCGATATCTTTTTGGAATCCGAAGGTTCTTGCACGGCTTACTTCCTTGACAAAGGAGGTAGTAGAGAAATTAATATGGCAGGTTTGCTTTTGCCGGGTAAACAAGGGATGGTCAAAATCGATTTCGAAGCTGACCTTGAAACCATTAAAAGGCTTGAACTCAACCCACTTGTCGTCGTCTTCGACGCGCACCGTCTTTTTGATCTTGATAAATCTCTTGGCTTGATTCTGCTCAACAATTCCCGCCGACTGAATCAGGAACACAAACGGACCGGAGCTGCCATCCATAATGGGAACTTCCTCGGCACTGAGATCGATATAGGCGTTATCTATGCCCAGTCCCGCTATCGCCGATAACAGGTGTTCGACTGTCGAGATGCGGACACCCTTTTTGACCAGGGTGGTGGATAAATTGGTATCGCCTACATTTTCCGGACGCGCGAGTATTTCGACCGGAGTTTCCAGATCGATCCGGCGAAATCGGATACCGGAATCGATGGGTGCGGGACGCAACGTCAAATAAACCTTTTTTCCCGTGTGCAAACCTACGCCCATGGCGCGAATCACAACCTTCAACGTGCGCTGTTTAATCAAGACCGCTTCCCTAAAAATTTGAGCCCAATAATGATGAGCCCCAAACGTGAGCCCAAAATATAAGTAATATCAGATACTTGGCTTTGTTGGTTTTTATGCTGCCAACGAACCGCGTATCATCGCTGATTTCAAAGTGAAAATCAATCCAATTCAGGAGATAGTCCCAATAAATCACTGAAATTTCTGAAAGTTTCCGTTTTCAAAATGCCAGGCTGCAAACTCAAACGAGACTGCTATTCTGCCTGATTTTCTGCTTTTGCAGGCCGAGTATATATGAGTGTAGGAGATTTTCTGCCTCTTCGTGAATCTCTTTAAAGCTACATCGGCATAAATCGCCCTGTTTTGCGACAACCTCTAACTGCACCGGAAATATTCGATCTTCGCTGGGCAAACGAATGGTCGCTGCAACCTGGGTTCCAAGCGGGAAACTACGCGATCGAAACGCAATTCCGGTGCCACTGATATTAAGTGCATGAAACGAATTACCCATGATCGCGACGATGACGGGTTTGCTGCGATCCGGCGCCATCCGATAGGCTGCCCGGTTATCGCTGTTGCGCGCATCGAGTGATATATCAAGTATTTTTTTCTTTTTCCAGAACAAACTCGACTCTCCTGTTCCTGGCCCTGTTCTCAACACTGGAATTTTCTACCAGGGGTAGGTAGTCCGCGTAACCGGTTGCAGTCATACGCTCGGGGTCGATACCCTGATTTATAAAAAATCTGAGCACCGTGGTTGCCCGCACAGCGGATAGCTCCCAGTTTGACGGAAACTGGCTGGTGTCGATATTACGGTCGTCGGTATGTCCGCGGATAGCAATCCGGTAATCAGCATATTCACGAAACATTTGTCCCAGGTTGGCAAAAATAAATCGGGCCCGATCCTTGAGCTCAGCCTGACCCGAATTAAACAGATAGCGTCCGTCTATCTGCAGGTTGATCTGGTCACCGTTATAGCTAAGATCAACGCTGTCTTCCAGGTCGGTACTGCGGATCATGCTTTCCATTTCGATCACCAATGCCGGTTTCAAACTTTCCACGGGGGCGTTGCCCGGGTTCATGCCGAGCAGGTCTTCAACCACTTTCAGCGGCTCGGGATTGCGCCCCTTGCGGGTGGCAAAGTCAATCACGCTGATCTGGCTGCCATCGCCATCCAGCACCTGCACCGATTCGATCAATTGGCGGTAGGCTTCGTCTTCGAAACTGGCAAGGGTATACAACAGAATAAAAAACACCAAAATCAGTGTCATCATATCGGCGAAGGTAACGATCCAGGCACTACCCCCCTCTTCGTCTTCAAACATGCCGCTGAGGGAACGCGCCGACATTAGTGGCCGACCAACATGGGAATGATGGATACAACGAGGCGTGAAGCGGTCAGTTGATAAACCACTAGCGGCGATGCCTCAGCTTTTGCATGGGTATGCGTTTCTTTGCCGGTACAAACGAAGATAGTTTTTCATATACCGACAACGGATTGTTATCCTGCAATATGCTGACCGCCCCCTGGAAAATAATTTCAAAATTCATGACCTCGATCAGCGTTCGGGAGCGTAATTTTCCGGCAATGGGCAAAAATATCGCAGTCGATAACAAGGTGCCGTAAAAAGTCGTTAACAGTGCGATGGCCATGGCCGGACCCAGGTTATCCGGACTCGCTAATAGCGACAACATCTGGATAAGCCCGATCAGCGTACCGAGCATTCCGAAAGACGGGGCATACATGGCCATCTTGCGAAATACATCCTGCACGATGAAATGCCGCATTTGCATGGATTCGATTTCGGTGCGCATTGCTGAACGCAAGGTATCCTCATCAGCCGCATCGGCAATAAGGGTGCAAACCCGCTTCAGGAACGGTGAACTGGTTTTGACATCCATCAAACTCAGCAAACCCTTACGGCGGCTGATAGTACCCAGTTTGATCATGGTATTAATCAGTTCCTGCGAGTCCTGTTTGGGTGAGGAAAATACAAAATAGGCACTCCTGAAGGCGGTCAAAACATCCCTGAACTGGAATGTCAGCAAGGTTGCCGCCATGGTCCCCCCCATTACGATCATCACACCGGGCGCATTGAAAAAATTGTGCATGTCGCCGCCCAGTATAATTGCGGAAACAATGAGTCCGATTCCTGAAATTATGCCTATTAGCGAGGCGAGATCCATAGATAACCCGGTTTTTCGAATAAACAGTGTCGCTCCTATAAGTCGGCCGACAGCACGGAACCTTTAAGGGTTGTTGGTCGAACAGCCTATGATTTCGGCAACCCTTTAATTCAGACTTTGTCGAGGTAATAGCCGTAAACTGCAAATTGCGAAAATTTGTACTAAAAATTATATAAGATATTAATTTATATATATATTTTTGAATTTTTTACATTCCGACAGGAATTACAGGTTATGCCTGAGCAAGGTCAGGCCAGGGGTAGGAGGGATGTGGACATGGGCACAGCGGGCCGGGAAATTTTGGTAAAGGCTCAAATTCGAATCAAACACTGCCGATAGTATTTCAACTCGTCAATCGATTCGAGGATGTCGTCGAGTGCCAGATGCATGCCCTTTTTGGCAAACCCCGCCACCAGTTCGGGTTTCCACAAGCGTGCCAACTCCTTCAAGGTACTGACATCCAGATTCCGATAGTGAAAGAACGCCTCCAGTTCAGGCATCAAGCGCGCCAGGAAACGACGATCCTGACAAATACTATTCCCGCACATGGGCGACCTACCGGGAACCACATGCTTACCCAGGAAGCTGAGCGTTTCACGCTCGGCGTCTGCAGCGCTGCTGGCGCTTTGCCGGACTCGTGCGGTTAACCCGGAATCACCGTGGTGAGCGGTGTTCCATTCATCCATTGCATTCATGAGTTGATCCGACTGATGAATCGCAATTACCGGGCCCTGGGCAAGTATCGCCAAATTAGCATCGGTCACCACGGTTGCAATCTCGATAATCTGGTCTTGCATCGGATCCAGACCGGTCATTTCAAGGTCGATCCAGATCAGGTTGTTTTCATCCAGTCCCATAATAGTTTCCCGGCTTCATATGAAGGCAATATAGGTTAAACTATAGCAAGATTTTCAACCCCGGTTAAAGCATGCACCTGTTCACCTCGATTTTTTTAATTTTTGTCGCCGCCACGGTTCTGGTCCGTCTGTGGTTGAGTCAGCGTCAGATCAGGCACATCAAGGCGCATTATGCAAAGGTGCCCCCCGCTTTCGAAGACACGATTTCGCTCGAAGACCACCATCGAGCAGCCGACTACAGTTGCGCCAATTTACGCCTGGGAAGAATCATGCTGGGCTGGGAAACACTGTGGCTCCTGCTCTGGACTATTGGTGGGGGTATAGACCTGATCGACCGCTGGTGGACCGGTGCCGGTTATCCTGCGCTGACCACGGGAATTGCATTCGTCTTTTCGTTGCTCCTGATCTCTTCGATATTGAATTTACCGTTTTCGCTTTACACCACCTTCGTAATCGAGGAACGCTTTGGGTTCAACAAGACCACGATTAAAATCTGGTTCATTGATTTGATAAAAACGACGCTATTGGTCGCGATAATCGGCATCCCCCTGCTGGCGGTGATTCTTTGGCTGATGGAGCGCGCGGGTGGTAACTGGTGGGTATATGCATGGCTGGTCTGGATGAGTTTCAGCCTGATCATGATCTGGGCATATCCCGCTTTCATCGCACCGATTTTCAACAAATTCAGTCAGTTGGAAGACTTGTCACTACGCCATCGCATTGAAGGGTTACTGGATCGCTGCGGTTTTCGGAGTCAGGGCGTATTCGTCATCGATGGCTCGAAACGCTCATCCCATGGGAATGCTTATTTCACCGGTTTCGGTAACAACAAGCGCATCGTTTTTTACGATACCCTGCTTGAATCTCTATCGGCGGATGAAGTAGAGGCGGTTCTGGCGCATGAACTTGGACATTTCAAGCGCAACCACATCAAAAAGTCCCTTTTATTGTCCAGTGTAATCTCATTCGCCGGATTTGCCCTGCTAGCCTGGTTAATGCGCTCCGACTGGTTTTATAGCTCACTCGGTGTGACAACAGCATCGACGCATACTGCCTTGTTTTTATTCCTGATGGTGATGCCGGTTTTTACCTATTTCGTGAGCCCCCTGTTCTCGGCCCTCTCGCGCAAGCACGAATTTGAAGCCGACGAATTTGCCTATTCCAAAAGTGATTACAAAGCCCTGATCTCGGCACTGGTAAACATGTATCGAGACAACGCAAGTACGCTGACGCCGGATCCGATCCATTCTATGTTTTATGATTCCCACCCGCCCGCGACGATTCGCATCAATCATCTTGAAGCCATTGCGTCCGGTAATTCGACGAGTTAAATACCCTGTCGCCAAGCGATCCAGTTAAATCACCAAGGCGCATGCATGGCAAAACGCAGACTTAGCCAACGCCAGAAGAATCGTATCCAGGCGGCCCAGCAGGAAAATTCTGAAAGCGCCGCGCATCAACATGGCATCGTTGTTTCGCACCAGGGTGGACAAATTCTGGTCGAACTCGAATCAGGCGTTACCATCGACAGCAAAATCAAATCGAACCTCGGCAACATTGTCAGTGGTGACCGGGTCGTAATCGAAACCACGGTAACCCGGGAATATCGTGTTCTCGCAATTTTACCACGAGACAATCTGTTACAACGTGTTGATGGTTTTGGACAGACTCGGGCGGTTGCAGCCAACATCAGCCAACTGTTTGTATGCCTTGCGGTTACGCCTGAACCCAATCTTTTTTTACTCGATCAATACCTGCTATCAGCACAACAGCAAAACATCGAAGCCGGCATACTGCTGAATAAAATCGATTTGCTGGCGGCTGTCAAAGACCCTTTCGGTCTGCAACGAATCTACCGACCACTAGGCTATAATCTGGTGCATACCAGCGTCAAATCCGGCCAGGGCATGGACCAGTTCCAGGATCTGCTAACGCAACAGGTATCGGTGTTAAGCGGCGTATCCGGGGTGGGTAAATCATCACTGACCAAGTGGCTGCTGCCCGATCAGGAGATAAAAATTGCAAGAATTTCCGATGCCAATGAAGAAGGACGTCACACCACCCGCGCCAGCCGCCTCTACCATTTACCCAGGGGTGGTGATTTGATCGACACCCCGGGGATCCGGGGTTTCAATCCGTTTATCGACAATCGACCGCTGCTGGGACAAGGTTTCAGGGAAATTCTGGATCATTCAGAACGATGCCGATTCCACGATTGCAAACACCTCAATGAACCGAAGTGCGCTGTAATCGAGGCCGTAAATGCCGGGAAAATTACCACTTCCCGCTATCAGAACTATCTAAAGATGCTGAACCAGCCCGGCAGCAACTAACTCGCTGAAATACCTCGCAGCTGCCTGCCACCCACAAGATGCAAATGCAGATGAAAAACCTCCTGGCAACCGTGACGATTGCAATTGATCACCAGTCGATACCCGTCCTCGGCAATACCCTCATCATCGGCAATTTTCTGCGCGGCTAAAACCATTTTGCCAACCAGTTCAGCCTGCTCGGGCCTGATATCGTTGACGGTTGCAATTTCCATCTTTGGAATGATTAATACATGCACCGGTGCCTGCGGGCTAATGTCTCTAAAGGCGAGCACGTCGTCGTCTTCGTAGACGATATCAGCCGGTAATTCACGTTTGATGATTTTGGAAAAGATTGTTTCCGCCATTTGTCGTTCCCCACGATCGTTAATCGATTTGCTGTCGACCTGACAGGGCTCTCGATAAAGTGCCGCTATCAACGAATTCAAGCTCCCCGCCCAATGGAATACCTCGTGCCAGCCGACTGCTTTCCACGTCGTGCCTGGCAGCAAAATCGGCGATGTACTGCGCGGTTATATCCCCTTCCACGGTAGCGCTGGTGGCGAGAATGATTTCGCGAGTGCCTCCCTTTTGTAGCTGCTGCTCGAGTTGATCCAGTCCCAGCTGCCCGGGACCATAGCCATCCAGAGGCGAAAGCCGGCCTAACAACACAAAGTATCGCCCGCGAAATGCAGCCGACGACTCCACTGCGAGCACATCGGCCGGAGTCTCGACCACACAGAGTGTGTCCTGATCACGTCCCTCGTCACTACAGATATCGCAGACCTCGGTATCTGAAAAATTTCGGCACTGCTGGCAGTGTTTTATCGTTTCGAGGGCACTGGATATCGCCGCCGCGATGCGCATCGCCCCTTGCCGGTCACGTTCGAGTAAATGCAGGGCCATGCGCTGGGCCGATTTTTGACCGATGCCCGGTAAACATTTCAGCGACGTGATCAGCTCATCCAGACTGGGAGACGACATCAGCTAGCCTGAAAATACCGTAGATCTGCGCAAAGATCGGGCAGGTTGTTGATTTCACAGGGAACAACCGAAAGGAGTTTCGTATCCACGACTACCAGCAACTGGGAACCCCGGCGCCCTTTGAGGGTGAATATTTCTCGTGGAATCAATTGACTGGCGAGACTGTGCATGATTTATGAATTTTCCAGGCTAAAACGGTAACTTGAAACCGGGAGGCAAATTCAGGCCGGCCGTCATTTCCTGCATGACGGCCTGGTTGGATTTTTCTACTTTATGTACAGCGTCGTTGATTGCCGCGGCTACCAGGTCTTCCAGCATTTCCATGTCTTCGCCTTTCAGACCGGGATCAATGGTGACTCGATTTACTTCATGAGTACCCCGCATGAGGACTGATACCATACCACCCCCGGATTCACCGATAACTTCCTTGTTGGCGAGCTCAGCCTGCGCTTTTTGCATATTTTCCTGCATCTGCTGCGCCTTCTTCATCATATCTCCGAGCCCACCTTTCATCAGATTACCTCTTCATTAACGGTTGTTTTCAATTTTAACCACAGTTACTTCATCCAGTTCAACTGCAAACACCTTTTGCAGTTTCTTAACCAACTTTTCCTCCTTGATCGCATCAATTGCTGCGAAACGCTCCTGCCGTAGTCGTTCAGTTTTAGCCTGCAAGGGCGTTTGTCCTTGTTGCGATGTCGCCGTGCTCAACTCCAGTTGCAATGATACCCCAAGTTTTTGCTCCAGTGCGTGCAAAATTTCGGCCTTGATCAAGTCACTGGCAAGCTCGAAAATTTCCTCTGGCAACTGCAGTCGCATGCGGCCGTCACACCAGGAATAGAGCGTGCTGTTCGCGACTATTTCCTGTGCCAACCCATCCAACCCCAGATCATAGGCGATTTCCGACCAATCGAGATCGGCATCGTCACATTCCCCGTTTTTTGTCCGTTCAGCCTGCTGAACTTCCAACACCGGTTGAATATTGGCCTCGGATAGATTCTGGGCGGCCACCCGTTCACTGGTCTCGCAGTGAGTTCGATCGACCCCAGAATTCTCGGGTTCGGCTCTAGTCTGAACGCCGGGGCGAACATCTTCCGTGGAATTTACCTGAGCGTCTACTCCGGGTTTCAGGGGCAGGGGCGTTTCAGGCTTTTTTTTTATTTCAACCGCTTCGACCTGTGTTTCGGATTGCGGTGAAAACGCTATTAAGCGCAACATCAACATTTCAAATCCGGAAGCTTCGTCCGGGCTTATCAACAAATCCTGCCGACCTTGCAATAGTATCTGGTAGTAGAGTTGAACTTCTTCCGGTGACCAACGGGTTCCATACTTCTGCAACAACTGCTGGTCGAATTCAGTTTCGGCCAGCAGCGCTGGATCGCTCTGGTACAAGGCAACCTGTTGCAACAGGCTTATCATCTCGGCACAGACCCGCTGGTAATCCGGATTATGTTCGATGACCAACCGCGCTTGCGTTAAAATCAGCGCCGCCTGTTGTTCCAGTAACGCGTCAAATATCTTTGTAAGGTAATCACGTGATATCGAACCCAGCATCGATTCAACGGCATCCTGCCGCACTTCCCCGGCGCCGTATCCGATGGCCTGGTCGAGTAAACTGAGTGCGTCACGCATACTGCCGTCGGCGGCGCTGGCAAGCCTGGTCAATGCAGCCGCATCCGCCGACACTTTTTCCTGTTCAGTCAGAAATTGGAGTTGGGTTAGAATTTGCGCTCTCGACATGCGCTTCAAATTGAACTGCAGGCAGCGCGATAACACCGTAACCGGGACCTTTTGCGGGTCGGTGGTTGCTAGTAAAAATTTAATATGGGGCGGTGGTTCTTCCAGGGTTTTGAGCAGGGCATTGAAGCTATGGCGGGAAAGCATATGGACTTCGTCGATCAGGTAAATTTTGAAACGACCGCGGGTCGGTGCATATTGCACATTATCGAGCAAATCACGCATGTCATCGACACCGGTGCGCGAAGCTGCATCGATTTCGATTAGGTCGACACTGCGCCCTTCATCGACTTCAACACAGGAGGAGCAGGTTCCGCAGGGCTCGGAGCTAATCCCCTGCTCACAATTTAGCGATTTAGCGAAAATGCGTGCAATCGTGGTTTTACCGACACCACGCGTGCCGCTAAACAGGTAAGCATGGTGTAGACGGTTGCTGTCGAGCGCATTCGTCAATGCCTGTAATACGTGCTCCTGGCCAACCATTTGCTTAAATTTCGCCGGACGCCATTTACGCGCTAGAACCTGGTAACTCATTCGGATATAGGAAAGCCGAGCATTTTATTTATAAACTGGAGGCGACCTGATTCAGCACACCTGCGCACCCAATGTCCCTGCTACCGTTGCTCCCTTCCGGGTCTGGCGGGGTTTACAGATGATCGTCACGCAGGGACCGAAGCAGGTCACCATTGCAAGAGCGAGAGTGTATAGCGAAGACCGGTTGGGTTTCAAGAAACTATTCGCGGGATTCGCTTGTCATGCACGATAATTACCCCGAGAATATGGCCCGCCAATCGCATCGAGCAAAGATATTCAGTCAATGGCCAAGAAAAAATCCAAAACCCCTGGTAATACCATCGCGCTTAACCGTATCGCCCGGCATGACTATTTCATCGAGCATGACATCGAAGTCGGTATAGTCCTCGAGGGCTGGGAAGTTAAAAGCCTGCGCTCAGGTAATCTTCAACTGAGGGAATCCTATGTAATGCTAAAAGAGGGTGAAATCTGGTTGATCGGTGCCCATATAAGTCCACTCAACACCGCATCCACACACATCAAACCTAAGCCTGCAAGAACCCGAAAATTGCTTGCACATCGCAATGAAATTGACCGCCTTTTAGGCATGGTGGAACGTAAGGGTTTCACCCTGATAGCCTTGTCCGCCCATTGGAGTCGAGGTCGCGCCAAACTTAAAATTGGTATCGCCAGGGGCAAAAAGGCCCATGACAAACGTGCCTCCATTAAAGATCGCGACTGGAAACGCGACAAAGCGCGGATCCTCAAACCTTCATAACGAGCGCAATCGAGCCTGTCGAACGGTGGTGAGAAATGCGGGCTAGCTGCAACGCTACCTCCAGGCGGGATCTTCGTGTTGGGTTGCAAGAAACGCTATGTAATCGCGATTTGCTTGTTGGGACGCGCTATCGACCTGCCACCGGGGCAGGGGTTGATCCAACTCGATACGTCTTATCCCGATACCTTCAGAACCTGAACCGACGCCCTCCTCTGCATCCAGGCCAAGACTGGTCTGCCCCCCGGTCATCGCCAGGTAAACATCCGCCAGGATTCTTGCATCGAGCAGCGCACCGTGCAAACTACGATTACTGTTGTCGATATCGTAACGCTGGCACAATGCGTCCAGGTTGTTTTTTTGGCCGGGATGCTTGTGGCGAGCCAGCAACAGGGTGTCAAGAATGCTGCAACTCTCCTGTAGCGGCGCAAGCGGGATTTCAAGCAATGCTAATTCATGGTTCAAAAAGCCTACATCGAAAGCAGCATTGTGGATCACCAATTCCGCTCCGGCAACATAATCATGAAATTCATCGGCGAGTTCGGAAAATCGATGCTTGTCCTGCAAAAATTCGCTACTGATACCATGCACTTCGAACGCGCCGCTATCGATTTCACGGTCCGGATTAATATAGTAATGCCAATGGTTTCCGGTGACTCGACGGTTCACCAGTTCGATACAACCGATTTCGATGATTCTGTGTCCCAGGCTGACTTCCAGCCCGGTGGTTTCGGTATCTAAAACAATCTGCCTCACGCGGGTGTCTCTGCGTCAATCGCCTCGTTTGCCAATTGGTCGGCCAGTTCATTGTCCTTGACCCCGGAGTGACCCTTAACCCAGTTCCAGTCGACTACGTGGCGCTTGACTTCGATGTCTAACTGCTGCCAGAGATCGATATTTTTGACCGGTTTTTTTGCCGCGGTTTTCCATCCGTTGGCTTTCCAGTTAGCAAGCCACTCATTGATACCGTGCATGACGTATTTCGAATCGGTAAACAATTCAATTTCGCAGCCGCGCTTAAGATTTTTCAGGCCCTCGATGACTGCGAGTAATTCCATACGGTTGTTGGTTGTATCTGCTGCGTAACCTTTCAGGGTTTTACAATTCCCCCGGTAACGCAATACAACTCCCCATCCACCCGGTCCAGGATTGCCTCTGCAGGCACCATCGGTATACATCACGACCTTGGTGCTCAAAGTTGACAAGCCTGTATGTTACATGAAGCGGGCGAAGTCCAGGGCAAATCCGGCAAACAAAATCGAAACGGGGCGCGTGCAGTCACTGTTCTGGATTTGTCGAGGTAAAACAGGTATTTACTTAATAGCATGTGAAATTCAAGCTAGGAGTCTGTCGGACTTAGGGTGTCGTAGCGAGGAAAAGGCATTTTGAGTCAGATTTTTCTATCGAATGAGGCGAATAGTTACTCATATTCAACGAATTGGATAGGAAAATCTGACCAAAATGCCTTTTCCGCAGTAGATTTATCCTAAGTCCGACAGACTCCTAGCGACCATATTTCATTCCGCGCCCGACGCTGGGTCGAGCAATTTTGGCAGGAAGAATCTTGCGCGTAACCCAACGATGTCGAACCGGTGTCAGCGGCGAGATACTCTTGCTGTAAACCAGTAGATTTAGAGCACCAAAAACCGGCAACCAGTTTCGAGTACCTTTTTCCAGCCAGCTTAAATGGCGCGTTATCGAGGATTTCTGGATCGGTGGCAGGTATCCGACCCGGTAGTGCCGATACTGCTCGAAACCGAGCAAACGCATCCAGTCATCAATGCGTTTCGCGGTGTAATAATGACCCTTGAACGGGACATGTTCCAGCCACGCCTGAAAAAAATGGCGTAGGCCCCAAAGCGACTTGGGGTTGAAATCAATAATGACCAGTTTTCCCTCGGGTATTAAAATTCGAAACGCCTCTCGCAGTACCGCGTGAGGCTCGCTGGTATTGGATAAATGATGCATCAGAATCACCAGATCAACACTGTCCGATGCAATCGGCAGCATCGAGGGGCTTACCCGGATCTGGGCCTTCGAATCAAGATCATCCAGAGTGAATCGATGTTTTACTCGACAACTTTCCTGCAGACGCGGTGCCAGTTCGGCACAACCGATCTGCAAAGAGTAATAGCCGAAGGTGGTTGCCAGCAAGGGGCCGATCTTTTCTTCGAGTTCATTTAGCAAATACTGCCCTGTTTCACCCAGATACCAGTCATCGATGTTTGCAAATCCTTTGCTTTCAGTAGTTTGTCGCCAAAATCTCATTTGAATCTTACGAGTCAGGTTGTACAATTAAACATATTCTAGCCACTTAGCACCATCGATACTAATGTTTCTAATTAACACGTCCCTATATGGGGAGCGGAAAGTGCTGGTTGCGACGTTGATAGCGCTAGCCGTGACGGGTTGTTCGAGCCTGCAACCAGTTGCCGTTGGCGGAGGCGCTGTCGTTCCTGTCGTTGCGGAGCCTGTGGTTGCGATTCCGCCGCAGCTGCAACCTGCCGATACCGGGCTGGGCGCGACTGAGCACCAGAGTTTTGACGACTTTTCTGAAGCCGCGGCAAGACATGCATCTCCGCAAGTCGATCCCGACGACCCGCCTAATTCAACCAATTTCGAGGTAACCGTCGAGGTCCCGTCGGATCTGGATATCGAACTACAGGCAGCACAAACCGAACTCGAGCTGGAAAAACAACGGCGCGATGAAGCCCAGGTCGTAGTAGCAATCAAGGCGTCACTGCAGGAAATCCGCAGCAACAATAACGCCTGGTATCGATTAAAAAATGCGATGCAATTGACGCCGGTCAACAATGCTCGCGTGAGCGCACAACTGAAGTGGTATCTTGACCACCGGGGTTATCTACAGCGTGTAATGGAGCGCGCGCGTCCGATTTTGCCGTTTATACTGGACGAGCTTGAAAAACGTAAGCTGCCCAGTGAAATAGCACTGTTACCGGTGGTCGAGTCAGCCTACCAGACATTTGCCTACTCCCACGGACGTGCCTCCGGAATGTGGCAAATTATTCCATCAACGGGACGTTTCCTGGGCCTCAAACAAAACTGGTGGTACGACGGTCGGCGAGACATTATCGAATCCACGCGGGCCGCGATAAGCTATCTTGAAAGCCTGGCGAAGCAATTTGACGGTGACTGGGAACTGGCACTGGCAGCTTACAACGCAGGGCCAGGAAAAATTCGCAAAGCGGTGAGCTACAACAAGAAGCGCAAACGTCGGACCGATTTCTGGCATTTGACGAAAATACGAAACGAAACCCGTGACTATGTACCCAAATTGTTCGCACTGCGGGAACTGTTTGCCAACCCCGAAAAATATCAGCTTGATTTGATCCCGGTAAACAACCAGGTAAGCTATGAAGTGGTTGAGCTGGATGGCCAGATCGACCTCGCTCTGGCCGCTGATCTCGCCGGCATAACCGTCAATCAACTATATCAGCTGAACCCTGCTTTCAATCGTTGGGCGACCGCGCCTGACGGGCCGCACCGGTTACTGCTACCCCGCGGCAAGGCGGAGCAATTCAAGCTAGCGGTGGCAAAGATTGCACCCGAAAAACGTATTAACTGGGTACGTCACAAAATCAAAAACGGCGAAACTCTGAGCCATATTTCCGAAAAATATCGCACTTCGATCAAACTTATCAAAGAGGTTAACAAGATACGCGGCAGTCGGATTCGAGCCGGAAAGTACCTGATGATCCCGACCGCCACCCGATCATTGAAAACTTACACGCTCAGTGAAAATTCTCGCATAGCCACGATCCAGAATACCAGCCGCTCGGGTCAAAAGCGGGTACACATTGTCCGCAGGGGGCAAAGTCTGTGGAGTATTTCCAGAAGTTACGCCGTTCCCACGCAGGCGCTCGCCAAATGGAATGGGATCGCAGTTATCGACACCCTGAGTGTCGGTCAGAAGCTGGTGGTCTGGACTCGGGGTAAGCTCGCGCAATCGGTTGGCATCAATCAGACACGACCAGGAAACACGCTACATGCACTTAGATACACGGTTAGAAAAGGAGATTCCCTCTACCGGATTGCGAACCGGTTCAACATCCGAGTGACCGATATAAAACGCTGGAATCAGCTTGGCAAATATTTGCAACCTGGCCAAAAACTCAAGCTGTATGTGGACATAACAAGCCAGTCAGGTTAACGCAAACAGTCTGTGAAGCAGCTTCGAAAAATTGCCTACAAGAGTTGCTTTATCGGATATCAAGAGCCAAAATAGCTTTCATCGATACCATTCACGAAGGATTCCCAAAATTAAGACATGAGCCTTGAAATTGATCCAAAACAAATTAAGTCTTTTTCACCGATCAATTCTCTGAATCCTGAAAATGCTCAAGAATTAATAAAAAAAATATCTGCCAGCACGATACCGGCGGGCCACTATGTCTTCAAGAAAGGGGACCCGGAAAAATTTCACGTATACGTGCTCAAAGGCGAGATTGAGTTATTGAGCGAAGGAAAAGTCGTCAAAGTGGTGAAAACCGGATCCTCTGAAGGCCTGCAGCCACTGGCGCACGGCTTTCCACGACCGTTATCAGCGCGAGCCAAATCGGACGCGGTAGTCACCAAGATCAATAGCGACATGCTCGATATCATGTTGACCTGGGATCAGACGGGTAGTTACACAGTCGAAGGTGTTGATGAAGAAGATGAAGAAACCGACTGGATGACCCGCATTCTACAAACCCGTGCCTTCCATCGCATTCCCCCGGCAAACATCCAGGCGATGTTCATGCGCATGGAGTCGGTTAGCTTCAAGCCCGGCGAAAAGGTCATTGAACAAGACTCCGAGGGAGACTATTTTTACATTATCAAGGAAGGACGTTGTCTCGTGACACGCTCGACGCCGGCGAATCCCAACGGTGTAAAACTTGCCACCCTGTCGGTGGGCGATAGTTTTGGCGAGGAAGCATTGATTGCCGACAGCAAGCGAAACGCAACCATCACCATGCTTACGGAAGGTCACCTGATGCGCCTCAACAAGGAAGATTTCAATTCATTGCTCAACGAACCCCTGCTCAAATGGGTTGACTACGATGAGGGCAAGAAACTGGTTGACGGCGGCGCTGTCTGGTTCGATGTGCGCTTACCAACGGAGCACAAGGCCAAACACCTTAAGGGTAGTATAAACATACCACTGATTTTCCTGCGTATGAAAGCAAACTCACTGGACGCCCAAAAGAAGTACATAATTTATTGCGATACAGGCCGCCGTAGTTCAGCTGCTTCGTTCCTGTTAAACGAAAAGGATATCGATTCATACGTGCTGCGAGACGGTGTCGACACTGCCGAACCCGGCGATCTGGAAAACGCCTAAATATAGGCCGGTAGTTAGTTAGTATCTGGTCAGAATAGCGACTGTAAATAAAACTGTGTAACTGTCTATTGACAACCTGAGAACAGGCAGGATAGACAGACTATGAAACCGGGGAAACTACAAAAAAAAGCCCATCGGCAGCTAAAAATTTCGTAAGCAAAGGGATGAACTCCTCCTCTACTTTAGATGCTGGAGCGTTTATGCGCCAGAATGCTAGTTTCTAACATCCCATCTATAAATCGATGAGGAGAATTCCATCCCATTGATTGCAACAGTAGGAAGCGGTGGTAGAAACGGCCGCACTTGAGAAAGTCCTCGAATTCCTGCCGGATATGCTCTGGCAATACTGTGCTCTGAGCTGAGTCATCAGAAGTTCTTTGAGTGCGGGACAGTATTCCTGGATGCTGTTAAACAAGGATCCGTATCAGGCGATTGCGCTCGTACGCCTACGCGCCAACACTCGGTCTGGCTTCCCTGCAAGTCGGCAACGGGAAGAGCGGGGCTACGTTCCTCCAGACGTTGTGCTAATGCGGTGGTCGAGGCCGATGAAATATCGATAAGCGGCATGGGATAAACGCCGATCAGGATAACAAGCGCAAGCACAACTCCCATCGCTGTGGTTTCCCGGGTGTTGAGATCGCGGATCGTTTGTATTTTGGCGGATCCAGGAGGGCCAAAAAAGGCTCGCTCATAGTACCACAGCAAATAACCGGCGCTCAGCACCACGCCTATTACCGCAACTGCCGCAAGGAGCCAATCGCTCTCGAATGCACCCCACATGACAGCAAACTCACCGTAAAACCCACTGGTGCCCGGCGCGCCAATCGTGGCTAGCCCGATGGCGAGGAAGAAAAAGGCTAGTTTAGGCACATAACGCGCAAGACCACCGAAAGCCGAGAGTTGGGTTGAGCCTACCCGGCGGTAAAGTATACCGGTAAGAAACATCAGTGCCGTCGAGGTCAGGCCGATATTGATCATCAACATAAGGCTTCCCTGCAGGCTTTGCGCATTGAGCGAGAAGATGCCAAGCAGCACCAATCCAACGTGGCTGACACTCGCGAAGGCGAGGAGACGGCGTAGATTAAGTTGTGCCAGCGCGATCAGGCCGCCGTAAAGTATGGCGAACACCCCGAGCCAGGCCATAACCAACTGCCAATCGATGCTGGCTTCGGGTAGTAGCGGTAGTACAAAACGCAACATGCCATAGGTGCCAAGCTTGAGACCAATCAGCAAAATGGCCATGCTAACCGGTCCCTCCATCAGTATGCTGGGCATCCAGGTGTGGAAGGGGGGCACCGGTCCCTTGACTGCGAAGCCGATGATCATCAGGACAAAAATTACCCCTTGGATTTCCGGCGGCACGGAAACTTCGAGGAGTTCGACGAAGTTGAAATTTTCGCCTGCAGGCGCTGTGCCTGCCGCAACTGCGGCGCCATAGTTGATGCCGAGCATTACAATGGCCAATAGCAGCGGGGCCGATCCTACTAGCATGTAGGTTACATATTTGATCGCCGCGTAATGACGCTGTGGTCCCACCCCCCAGAGTTTCACAAGGAAGTAGGAAGGAATGAGGATTAGTTCCCAGAATACGAAAAACATCAAAAGATCGAGGGAACAGAAAATGCCCATGACGAAGGCCTCGAAAACCAGGATGTTGGCCCAATAGAAGCGGCCAAATCCGGTCCCGATTTCCGGCGATAAAAGAACCGCCAATAGGATCACGAAAGCCGACAGTGGCAGGAAAAGAACGCTGATGCCATCGACGCCCAAATAGAAGGATGCGCCGATCAACGGCATCCACAGCCCGCGTTCGGCGAATTGAATATCAGCGCTCCCCGGTACGAACTGGGTGAGAATGAAGAGCGCCAGTGCAAGCTCCAGGATCGTGGCGATGATGACCGTCCGGCGTTGCGCTTTTTCACTTGCCAGGAACTGAAGCGTAATTGCGGCTAAAATGGGTAGCACGATGAGCGCGCTCAGAACCGGAAAGCCAATCTGGTCGGCGGCAAGAATCTCGTTCATTGCGCTCTGCTCCCCTGGAACCCATTCCCATGGGTGATGATGTCGGTTTTGGAAACCATGATCTTACTGTCAATGCCGTCAAATGTGCCGATATGACTGATGGCCGTGTCGCCACCTCCTGTTGGTGACGCGCTCTGAGCCACATGACTTTCCAGCGCACGCACTGCACCTTGCGTCGTATTGAGGAAAGGTGCCACATACAGGCCGATCCAGAAGATGATCGCCGTGAGTGAGATCGCAATGAATTTCTCGCGTGAACTGAGATCCGGGAAACTGCGGTTCGGATCAACATTCTGTCCCTGTCCGCCAAGGAACGCCCGTTGGTAGTACCATAGGAAATAGGCGGCGGTCAGCATGGTGCCGAGGCCAACGAACATCGCCATCACCCAGTGCTTTTTGTAGGCGCCGAGCATGACGAGGTGCTCGCCATTGAACCCACTCGTTCCGGGCATGCCGATGCCCGCAAGCGCGATGATGAGGAACGTGAGCGCCATCACTGGCATTTTCTGTTGAAGACCGCCCATGCGTGTCACGTCGGGCGCGCCCATGCGGGAGAATAAAAAGCCCGCAACAAAGTATAGGCCCGCACCCACGATCCCCAAAGAAATCATCTGCAACAACCCACCCTGCATACCGTGGAAATTCAACGAGAACAGCCCGAGCATGACGACACCCATGTGGCTGATGCTGGCAAAGGCCAGTACCCGGCGCAGATTTACCTGAACAAGTGCGATGAGCGCGCCGTATACCATGCTTACCACGCCGAGCAGTGCCATCAGCCAATACCAATCCTGTGCTGCCTGGGGCAACAACGGAATGACGAAACGCAGGAAGCCATACGCACCGAGTTTGATGCCGACTATGAAGACGCACATGCCTACAACTGGGCCCTGCTCAAGCACTTTGGGCATCCACGTGTGAAACGGGAATAGCGGCGCCTTGATGGCAAAACCGAGGCAGAGGATAAAGAAGATCAATGATTGAGTCTTTTCCGGCAGAGATGCCGTCAAGAGCTGCGCATAATCGAAGGATAAGCCGCTGCCTGCTATGCTGCTGTAATTGGTGGCCAACAGTAAAATGCCGACCAGGATTGCAGCCGAGGCCAGCAGCATGTAGACGAGATAATTGGCCGCCGCTTCGCGGCGTTCGGTGCCTGTGCCCCAATGCACAATGAGAAGATAGCTGGGCACGATCTCTAAAACAAAGAATACCCAGAACAGTAGCAGGTCGAGAGCCATGAAGGCACCCATCATCGCCGCCTCGAAGGCAAGCAGGGCTGCGAGGTAGCCACTTCGATTGTGCTTTACGGACGGATCCGTGTGCGTGTAGAGCACAGCAAGCAGCGCGAGTGTCGCTGTCGCCGGAATAAACAGCATACTGATGCCGTCAAGGCCCAGGTAGTAGCTTGCGCCGACGAGCGGCAGAGGGCCGATTTTCTCAACGAACTGCATGCTGGCACTGCCGGGATCAAAATAGAACCACACGACACCGGCCAAAACGAACTCGACGACACTGACGCCCACTGCCACCTTGTAGGCCAGAGCTTGATCCTTGACCATAGTGAGGACGGCAGCGGCCAGGAATGGCAGGAATAGAAGGGTGCTGAGGACTGGAAATCCAATCTGATCCGCGGCGAAGATGTGATCGATTATCACGACACCACTCCCCACAGTATGCCGAATATGGCGAGCAGAACTGTCGTTCCAACAACCATCGGATGGCCGAGCAGATTTTCAAACTTGTAAAGGGTTATTCCTAGGACGCTGCCTGTCTCCGACACACCTTTATTGACACCGGATTCGAACACATTGTACTCGACCCAGCTCGAAATAACCGCAGCGCCACCGGTTGCCATGCTGAAGAAACCTTGAATCTTCGTGATCACATCCTTCTCGAAGAAATCGGAAGAACGCGAGGCCAAGGTCGTAAGCTTACCGATGACCCCGGCACCCTGGGCGACAACGTGTTGCTCGAAGAATTGGGAAGAATTTGAGGCAAGGGCGGTAAGCTTACCAACGCCGCCGGCACCTTCGGCGACAAAGCGCTTCTCGATATATCGCGAACTGCGGGCGCTGGCTGACGTCAGCCAGGGCAGGAGTCCACCGCTTTCAGTTTTCGGATCGGCGATCGCAGGCACGCCGGCAGGTGAACCGAGCGTACCGAGCATACCCTCAGCGCCGGAGATCCTCGCCGCAATATAGCGGGTTTCCCAGGTTGAACTCGCACTCCTGATATTATCCGCAGGGGCCGGAGTGCCAACCATACGATCGATCACATTGGTATCGAATCGATCGAGTAGATTGCCAAACCTTACAATGCCCGCGACCAGCACCCGATGGTAGAAATCGTCGAGCCAAAAGCGTCGCATTGCGGCGGTGTAGATGGTTCGAGCCCGGAGCATTTTGAGACCCGGAAGTTCGGGGCGGAAACGATCCATGAACAGAGCCGCCACCCAACCCGATATCATCACCAGGCCAACCGCGCCTACAATACCGAAGCTGAGAACCGAGCGGCTGGCCTCCGTTGCCGACATGCTGACGACAGGTGCGAGGAAATTCGCGAACCAGGTGTCATTCAGACCTCCTGGCAAGATCTTGAAAATGAATCCGATCACTACGACCAGGGCAAACGCGATGATAGGGACCGCAACCGGTATCTTTTGATGGTCATGGCCGCCAAATATTCGTTGGGTGGCACTGATGGCATAGTAGAGCGTGGTGAAGAGCGCCATCACGCCGGCTGCTGCCAGCACATAAAATGAGGCCTCGAGCCCGGTGCCTTCGATTCCGCCGACCAGCCCCAGTCCGAAGGGATAGGCAATAAGGCCGACACAGCTCAGGAGGATGAACCAATACACAATTGGCACCGGGCCGGGCCGTTCGTCAACTGCACCTGCTTCCGGGAAAGTGTGGAAGTAGTGAAGGATCGAGGGTGCGGTGAGGAAAAGAAAACTCTTCAGAAATGCGTGGGCCACGAGATGAAAGATCGCAACAGGATATGCGCCGAGGCCGAGTGCGACGAACATGAGACCGAGTTGCGTCGTCGTAGAAGCGGCGAGAATGCCCTTGATGTCGGAAATCGTTTTCCCTATGGTTGCACCATAGACGGCAGTGACAGCACCGACCACGGTGATCGCCGCGAGCGCCACGGGAGCCATGTCGTAGATCCCGTTGCTGCGCGCGATCATGTACACACCCGCAGTGACCATCGTTGCTGCATGAATGAGCGCACTCGATGGCGTTGGGCCTTCCATTGCCTTGGCGAGCCAGGTGCCGAGCGGGAGTTGCGCCGATTTACCGATCGCGCCGGTCAATAGGCAGAGGCCGATGGCGGTTGCCGTAAAGCTGTCGATCTTCCATAGATTGGAAAAGACGTCGGTATAGGCAACGCTGCCGAAATTTGAGGCGATGAGAAAAATGCCGATCAGGAATCCCGCATCACCCACCCGATTCATGATGAAAGCCTTGGTGCCGGCACGCGCGGCCGATTTGCGATCATAGTAGTGGCCAATCAGCAGGTAAGAGCACAGGCCCACAGCCTCCCAGCCGAGAAACAACATGATAAAGTTGTTCCCCATCACCAGAATTAGCATGGAAAATACGAATAGAGCCATCGCGCTGAAATAGCGCGAGAAACTGGGGTCATTGTGCATGTAGTTGATCGAGAACACCGCGATCATAAAGCTGAAGCCCGTGACCACCAGCATCATTACGGCGCTGAGGGAGTCGATCAGAAAACCGACATCGACACTGAGCGTGCCGGCGGCAAACCAGCGGTAGACGATCACCTCTCTGGGGGTAGGATCGCCCAGGATTTGCGCGAATACCCAGACGGCACCGACGAATGA